>NZ_CP007441.1:946271-1261695 GCF_000590475.1 Stutzerimonas stutzeri
TCGGGTGGCGCAGCTTGGCGTTGTGGAAGCGTGAGGTCTGGCTGCGGCAGGAATAACCGGTCGCCAGTGGCTCGGCTTCGTTTTCTACCGTCAACGCCCGCGCCCAGGACTGCTCGAAGATCACCTTCGAGGTCGGCAGGTTGCGCGCTTCATGGCCGTAAGTACCGGACATGCCGCAGCAACCGGTCGCCTGGCTCGCCAGGGCGAGTCCCGCACCCTCAAAGACGTCATTCCACAGCGCGGCGCTCGGCGCGGCATTGGTTTTCTCGGTGCAATGACCCAGCAGACGATAGGCTTGCGGCGCTGCTTCGGCAGTGACGGGCAGCGCTTGCAGTGCCTTGACCAGCCATTCCTGCGGTAGCAGCACTTCAGGGCATTCCAGCCCAGGGATCTTCCTGTATTCCTGGCGGTAGACCAGCGTCATCGCCGGGTCCAGCCCCACCAGCGGAATGTCGAAGCCCGCCAGCGCCTGCAACCGACTGGCCGTGCGCCGTGCGGTGCGGGTGAACGCACCGAGGAAGCCCTGCACTTGAAGCGGCTTGCCGTTGGGCGAGTAGGGCGCCAGGTACACCTGGAAGCCTGCTCGGCTGGCCAGTTCGATAAAGGCGGCGAAGACCGGCGTTTCGAAATAACGGGTGAAGGCATCCTGCACCAGGATCACGCCTTTTTTACGCTGCTCGCTGTCCAGTTTGGCCAGCGCTTTTGGCGTCGCGGTGATCACGTTCCAGCGGCGGCAGGTTTCCTTGAAATCGAAAGGGTTGATCAGCGGGCTGTCCACCATGCCGATGTGCTCGGCCATCAATTTGCTGACCCCGCTCGACCCCATTGGCGCGTTGTACAGCCACGGCACATGAGCGAACAGCGGCAGGGTGAATTCCAGCGAGCCAATCAGGTAGTCGCGCAGCGGGCGCAGGTAGCGACGGTGATACAGCTCGAGAAAGCGTGAGCGGAATTCCGGCACATTGACTTTCACCGGGCACTGCCCCGCGCAGGATTTGCACGCCAGGCAACCGGCCATGGCGTCATAAACGTCATGCGAGAAATCGTCCTGTCCGCCGCGCGTGTTGCGCCAGCGGGTGGGCAGCGAGCGCAGGAAATTCACCGGCCCGCCCACTGCCGGGGCGAGCACATCGACGCCGGCCTGGCCTTGCAGACGCAGCCACTCGCGCAGCAGCGACGCGCGACCCTTGGGCGAGTGGATGCGTTCACGGGTCGCCTTCCAGGACGGGCACATGGCGTCGTCCGGGTCGAAGTTGTAGCAGGCGCCGTTGCCGTTGCAGTGCACGGCGGTGCCGTAGCTCTGCCAGACGCGCTCGTCGATCTGCCGATCCAGCTCGCCACGGAAGGTGACCTCGTCGATCTTCAGCAGTGGCTCGGCGCTTTCCAGCGGCGTGGCGATCTTGCCGGGGTTGAGCTGGTTGTGTGGGTCGAATGCGCGCTTGAGCGCCTGCAGCGAGGGATACAGCTCGCCAAAGAAGGCCGGCGCGTATTCCGAGCGTACGCCTTTGCCGTGTTCGCCCCACAGCAGGCCGCCGTAGCGCTGGGTGAGTTCGGCCACCGCATCGGAGATTGGCCGCACCATGGCCGCCTGGGCCGGGTCCTTCATATCCAGGGCGGGCCGCACGTGCAGCACGCCGGCATCGACGTGGCCGAACATGCCGTAGGCCAGGCCGTGGCCGTCGAGCAGGGCGCGGAATTCGGCGATGAAGTCCGCTAGGTTTTCCGGCGGTACGGCGGTGTCTTCGACGAAGGGCTGCGGGCGCACCTCACCGTTAACGTTGCCCAGCAGGCCCACCGCCCGCTTGCGCATGGCGTAGATACGCGTGACCGCGGCGTTGCCGACGGCCAGGGTGTGGCCCAGACGCTCGACTGAGGTGTCGCGTTGCAGGTAGTCGATGAAGGCCGTGACGCGCGCATCGACCTCTTCGGCCTCATCACCGCTGAACTCCACCAGGTTGATACCCAGCGTCGGGCGCTCGGATTCTTGAGGGAAGTATTCGGCGACGCCGTGCCAGACGATGTCCTTCATGGCCAGCAGCAGCACCTTGGAGTCCACCGTTTCGATGGACAGCGGGGTCATGGTGATCAGCGCGCGGGCGTCGCGCAGCGCGTCCATGAAGCCTGCGTAGCGAATGTTGACCAGCACCGAGTACTTGGGGATCGGCAGCACGTTCAGCTTGGCTTCGACGATGAAGCCCAGCGAGCCTTCGGCCCCGCAAAGCACGCTGTTGAGGTTGAAGCGGCCATCGGGCTCGCGCAGGTGCGCCAGGTCATAGCCGGTCAGGCAGCGGTTCAGCTTGGGAAAGCGCGCTTCGATCAGCTCGGCTTTCTCGCGATGGATGCCTTCGGCGCAGCGGTAAACATCGCCGATGCGATCCTGCCGGCCCAGTTCCAGCGCCAGCGTCACCTCGTCCACCGGGCCGCTGCGCAGACGCTCGCCGCCGAGCAGGATGCTGTCGAGCGCCAACACGTGGTCGCGGGTCTTGCCATAGGTACAGCTGCCCTGACCGCTGGCGTCGGTATTGATCATGCCGCCGATGGTCGCCCGATTGGAGGTCGACAGCTCCGGCGCGAAGAACAGCCCGTGCGGTTTGAGCGCGGCATTGAGCTGATCCTTGACCACGCCGCTCTGCACGCGCACCCAGCGCTCCTCGACGTTGATTTCGAGAATTTTGTTCATGTGCCGCGACAAGTCGACGACCACGCCATCGGTGAGCGACTGCCCGTTGGTGCCGGTGCCGCCGCCGCGTGGAGAGAGGCGCACGCCTTGATGCGCCGGCTCGCTGACCACGCGGGCCAGGGTCTGCACGTCGTCGGCGTCGACGGGGAAGACCGCCGATTGCGGAAAGCGCTGGTAGATGGAGTTGTCAGTTGCCAGCACCGTGCGGCTGGCGTGGTCCTGGGCGATCTCGCCACGAAAGCCGGCCGCACGCAGGGCGTCGAGAAAGGCGATGTAGGGCGCAGCGGGCGCGGTAGTGGGGATACGGGCAATCATGGTGGTTCCTCGTGCCGGCGTTCTATCCCTTCGCTAACGGAAGGTGTTCAAGCCGAGCTCTTTATTGGGATGCGAGCATTCTCCGAGCCGTGCCCCCGTGCTACAACGGTATTTTTCGTCGCCAATCCATGAGGTTTATGAATGAATTATCGCCGGCTGACACCGTCCATGTCCCTGTTGCTGGCGTTCGAGGCGGCGGCGCGCCATGAAAGCTATACCCGCGCGGCACAAGAACTGTCTCTGACCCAGAGCGCGGTGAGCCGGCAGGTGCAATCGCTGGAAGCGCTGCTGGGCATCACCCTGTTCCGTCGCGAAGGGCGCAATATCGTGTTGACCGATGTGGGCCGTCTGTATCTTCGCGAACTGGAGGGCGCGCTGACTCAGATCCGCAAAGCGACGCTGCAGGCGGTGGCCTTTGGTTCCGGTGTCGGTACGCTGCGGCTGGCGTTGCTGCCGACTTTTGGCTCGAAATGGCTGCTGCCCAGGCTCAACGATTTCTATGCGGCCAACCCCGGCGTGCAGGTACATATCCATTCGCGGATCCAGGCCGTGGATTTCGACGAGGGCGAGATCGATGCGGCGATTTGTGTCGGCAGTCCGGATCAACCCGGGCTGGTAGTGCATCCATTGGTGGATGAGGCGATGGTGGTTGTCGCCAGCCCTTTGACATTCGGCGAGGGCAGGGCGGTTGCGCCGGAGGTCATCGCCGAGCAAGTGCTGCTGCAGGTTGCCAGCCATCCGCCTCTTTGGGCCGAATGGTTCGTTCGGCATGGCCTGGCGCCGGAACGCATGCGCGGCGGGCCGAACTTCGAGCTGACCTCCCACCTGATCCAGGCGGTGCGCGCCGGCATCGGCGTCGGTCTGGTACCGCAGCTGCTGGTGGAAGATGAGCTGCGCCAGGGGCATCTGCTGGCGGTCGGCCAGCCCATTCCCAGCCAGCGCACCTACTGCTTGGTCTATCCGCCTCGTAACGCCGTACTGCCATCGCTGGAGGCGTTCAGGTCGTGGCTGCTGCAGAGTTCTAGCAAGCGCAACTGATCGCTGTGGAGCATGTTAAGAAGGATCGAATCCCTCAGCGGCTAAACCATGCACACCCGCTGAAGCTCAGTGGACGCTAGCGTCAGAGCTGGCTGCAGAGCCAGTACCGCTTCCCAGGTTGGCTCTCGAGCGGTTAGCGGGTGCTAAAGCACGGTCTCGAGTTTTCGATATAAGCGGTGTGGCATGTCCGGAACACTCGGCGCCGTATTCCAAAATGGCATGCCTCGCATCGCACAGTTCTATTAGTTCTTCATGAAAATGCTTGGATAGGATCGCCCAGAAGTCCTTCACGGATCATTCCGCTACTGGGATAACAATAATGAAACCAAGCGCCGTTCTTACCCTTGTCATCCGCGTACCTAGCCCTTGCGGCATGCTGCTTGGCGCCACGCTTTTCATCACATCCGCCTTGCAACCCGCGTTGGCGGCCAGTCCCGGTAGCTCTGAAGTCATGCAGGGCTTTCCACCTGCTGCGGAGATGCGCGTGAACAAAACTAATGCCTTCCAGCCTCCTTATCTGCGCTGGTCCATGCGCCATGCGCGGGAGGTGTCGCCTACTCGTAATATCCCGCGCGCAGAAAGCCCGCTACCGCTGCAGTTCGGTCCTCGTCAAGGCCTTGGCTCGCTGACATTCGTTGCTGGCGACGAAACGCTTTCTCTAGACGCTTATCTGGCGCAAACCGTAACTGACGGCTTGATCGTGTTACATCGCGGCGAGATCGTATTCGAGCAATACCTCGATCAATTCGACGTCCGCCAACCGCATATATGGGCGTCCATGACCAAGTCGGTCACCGGTCTGCTCGCCGCGCAATTCATCGCCGAAGGCAAGCTCGACCCTCAAGCCAAGCTTGCCGATTACGTGCCCGAACTGAGCGGTACACCCTTTGGTGAAAGTACGGTGCGCCAGAATCTCGATATGCAGGTGGCCGTCACCTATCCGGAGAATGTTCCGCCCGACCTGGGCCTGTTCGCTGCGACCGGGCTGATTCCGCGCAAACCGGATATGCCGGCCGACATCTATTCGTTTCTGCAAGTATCGAAGATCGCCGAGGGCTCCGCTTCGCAGCCGTTATTCTTCTATCAAAATGGCTCGCCCGAGGCGCTGGCGTGGGCGATGCGGCGCATTTCCGGGCAGAACTGGAGCGAGCTGGTGGCAGAGCGGATCTGGGCGCGCTTCGCCCAGGAAGACGCTTATGTTCAAGTAGACGAGTTGGGTACCGAGATGGCCAGCGGCGGTATCAGCAGCAATCTGCGCGATACGGCGCGCTTCGCCGAGCTGGTGCGCCGAGAGCTTGGGAGTGACGTTGCGGACGACAGCTTCAACCAAGCCGTTCGCAGTCTCCTGGATAGCGGAGACGCGCAGCTCTTCGCCAAAGGCAATCTGGGCCCTGGACGTCCCGGTTACGCCTACCGCAATTACTGGCTGCAGAAAAACGACGGCGACGGATCTCTCGAGGCCAGCGGCCGTTTCGGCCAGAAGATCTACATCAACCCGAAACGCGAAGTGGTGATCGTCAAGCTGTCGGCGACCCCCGACCTGGCACGACGTGCGACCAGTGCCGAAGGACCCGCCAAGGTGGCATCCAGGGCGATCGACTCACCCGCTACCTTCAACAACATGGTCAGCGCAGTGCTGAACGCCATGCCGCAATAAACACAGCGTTACCCCGAAAAAACTGCGCAGGCGCATGCGCATCGGCGAGCTATTGCCCACAAAAGACCGCAACCCGGACCCGACAAAAACAACGAGAGGGTTATATGAACAACTTGATTGCTTGTCACCCGAGACATCGACAGCGCTTCACCCGCACCGCCCTTACGCTCGGCATTGCGCTCGCCAGCCAAAGTTCGCTGGCGGCCACCTGGGACTTTGAAAATGACTGGAGCCTGACCACCAACACCACCCTGTCACTGGGTACCAGTTGGTCCTTGCAGAATGCCGACAAGGGCCTGTTGAACAAGGCGGACGCCGCCAGCATTGGCAAGGTGGGCGTAGGCACGAATTACAACGGTGATGACGGAAAGCTCAACTTCAGCAAGGACGACACCATTTCGACCCTATTCAAAGGGCTGACTGAGTTCGATCTGAATGACGGTTCACAAGGTGCCTTTATCCGCTTCAAGTACTGGTACGACCATGCCATGGAAACCGGAAACGGCGACTTCCGCCGCTTCGATGACTCCGGTTGGCAAGATCTCGCCAAGTTCAAGGGGTTCGAGGTGCTCGACGCTTACGTCTGGAAGGATTTCGAACTGGCCGAGCGCCCTTTGAGCCTGAAGGTCGGTAAGCAGGTTCTCAGTTGGGGCGAGGCGCTGTTCCTGCAAAACGGTGTCAATGCGATCAACCCGCTGGACGTCTCGGCGTTTAATCGTCCCGGTACAGAACTGAAAGAAGGCCTCTTGCCGGTCGAGATGATCTCCTTCAACTACGATCTGGCCGATAACCTCAGCGTCGAGGGTTTCTGGCAATACAATTATCGTCCCTCCGTCCTGGGAGGCTGCGGCACCTTTTTTAGCAACAACGACGCGCTCCAAGAGGGTTGCCAATACAACAAGCTGGTGGCCGGCGGCATTTCCACCACCGATATTTCCAGTATCGAAAATGCCGTCGATGCGCCGCCGGGTATGCAATCGGCGGCGGAGCGCTACCTGCGTCGCACGGCCACCGAACGGTCCAGCGACACGGGCCAGTACGGCCTGGCCATGCATTATCTGATCGAGTCACTCGACTATGCCGACCTCGGCCTCTACTACCTCAACTATCACAGTCGCACGCCGCTGCTGTCCGGAGTGATTGCCCGTCAGGCGCCAAACGCCGGGGGCAATCCGGGGGCCAACCTCAACACGGGCGACTACTCAACCATTTATCCAGAGAACATCCGACTATTCGGCGCCAGCATCAGCGGCGTAGTGGGCGGTACGGCGGTGTTCGGTGAGATGAGCTACCGCCCGAACATGCCGCTGGGCTACAACTCTGCCGACCTGATCAACCTGCTAGCCGGTCAGCGCAACAGCTGGATCATGCCGATGACGCCTGACGAACTGGCGGTGGCCCGAGGCAGCCGAGTAAACGGTTATGTCCGCAAGGAGGTCTGGCAGTTCAGCCTGGGTGCCGCCGACAGCTTCTCCAACGTGCTTGGTGCTCAGCGCCTGGCCTGGGCAGCGGAGCTCGGTGGCAACTGGATAGGGGGTCTTGATCCCGCAGATCAGCGCCTCGGTCGCGCGGGGTCCTTCGGCCGCACGCCAACGTCCGACGGCAGCCCTTGCTCGACGCCTTCCGCACAGAATCCCGCAGGGCTGACGGACGCTGAACTCGCCGCCGCCACCAACTGCAACACCAACGGGGTGATGACCGCGTTTTCCTGGGGCTATCGCCTGCGTGCAGGCCTGAACTACGAAAACCTGTTCCCGGCCACGGTAGTAACCCCCTCCGTCAACTGGCGCCATGACGTGGAGGGTTATGGCCCGAATTTCCAGGAAGGCCAGCAAGCCCTGGGCCTGGCCCTGACCGTCGACTACCGCAACGAGTACTCGCTCGAACTGGCCTACAACAGCTTCTTCGGCTCGAACGAGTTTTCCCTCATCGATGACCGCGACTATGCCTCGGTCACTGTCAAAGCGAGCTTCTGACCATGAATGCCTTCAAGATTCTACCTCTCGCCCTTGGCCTGTTGACTGCCTGCACTCTGGTTCAGGCCAAGGAAGACGATCCAGCGCGCCTGGATAGCGCCCTCACCCCGGTAGGGGCCGAACGCGCCGGCAATGCTGACGGCAGCATCCCGGCCTGGGATGGTGGTATGAAGCCCGGTGCGGCGCCGATCAGTGCCAGTGGCGATTACAGCGATCCGTTCGCCGATGAGCAGCCCTTGTTCGTGATCACCAACGACAACGTGGCGCAGTACAAAGACCAGTTGAGCCCAGGCCAACAGGCGATGTTTGCCCGCTATCTGGACTACCGCATGCCGGTATACCCGAGTCACCGCAGTGCCACGCTGCCTCAGACCTACCTCGACAAAAGCCGGGAAAATCTCGGCAAGGTCACGCTGAGTGACAACGGAAACGGCCTGGACGGGTACGAGTTCGGTGTGCCATTCCCTCAGCCAACCGAAGGCCTGCAGGTCATGTGGAATCACCTCACGCGCTATCGCGGCGGTTCGATTCGGCGGGAATTCGCATCCGCGACCGTGCAGGAAACCGGCGATTACACGCTGGTCCGCTCGGACGGCCTGACCGTCTTTCGTGAGAACATCAGCGATCTCGACCCGAGCGAGAACGTTCTGCTGCTCAACCGTGTACGCACCACCGCGCCGTCACGCTATGCAGGTGAGGTGACGCTCGTCCACGAACCGCTGAATCTGGCGGCGGGTACGCGCTCCGCCTGGCGGTACAACCCAGGGCAGCGACGTGTGCGCAGAGCACCGACCGTAGCCTACGACAGCAGTGCGCGGTACAGCTTTGGCCAGGTGATCGCCGATAGTGTCGATGGATACAACGGCGCGCCTGATCGCTACGACTGGAAACTGCAGGGCAAGCGGGAAATGCTGATTCCTTACAATGCCTACCGCGTGACCAGTAAGCAGGTCAAATACCGCGACCTGCTGACACCGGGCTACCTCAACCCGGACCATACGCGTTACGAAAAGCATCGCGTGTGGGTTGTCGAGGCAACTCTCAAAATGGGTGTTCGGCATGTGTACGCCAAACGTCGGTTCTATCTCGACGAGGACACATGGCAGATCGTGGCCTCTGATATTTATGACAGTCGCGGAGAGCTGTGGCGCAGCTACGAATCGCACATCGTCATGCTGCACGATATACAGTTGCCGATGACGGCGGTCGAAGCAACCTACGACCTGATCTCGGGACGCTACGCGGTCAACTACCTGGCCAACGAGGTCACCAGCAAGGCACAGTTTGGTGAAACGTTGTCCAAATCCGAGTTCACACCTGCACGGTTGAAGCGCCTGGGTAAATAGAAAAGCGCAGTGTCCGGCCACTCGGATGGGTGGGCTGCAAGGCTGATGCCGGCGGCGATCAGCTGATCGCCGTGCCTATTTCTGCATACATGAGCCGAGACGATTGCAAACTTTCGCTGGTATACAGCGCCGCTGTGGGGCTGTCCCGGCAGTCGGCGCACACTCAAAAATTCCCATATAACGAGATCGAAAAGAGTCCACCTAATGCTCAGTTTTCGCTTTAGCGCACTCACCCTGGCGCTCCTCGCTCTCGGCGTTCAAGCCGACCAGTCAATGCCTGCCAAGCCGGCTACCGAGATCACCCAGCAGCGCAACCAGGCCTGGCTGCAGCGTCTGCCGTTCGAGGATCGAGCCGATTTCGACAATGCCCGACGGGGGCTGATCGAGCCTTTCGACGGCGTGGTCAAAAACGCTGATGGCAAGCCGGTATGGAATCGCATGGCCTACAACTTCCTTGATGGCAATGACGCGCCGGCGAGTGTCAATCCGAGCCTCTGGCGCATCGCTCAGCTCAACAACATTGCCGGCCTGTTCGAAGTGCGCGAGCGCGTCTATCAGATTCGCGGCCTAGACCTGTCGAACATGACCATCATCGAGGGTGACAGCGGCCTGGTCATCATCGACCCGCTGATCAGTGCCGAGACCGCCCGTGCCGGCCTTGATCTGTACTACAAGCATCGCCCGCGCAAGCCAGTGGTTGCGGTGATCTACAGCCATTCCCATGTCGACCACTTCGGGGGTGTACGCGGCGTGATCGACGAGGCCGATGTAAAGGCCGGCAAGGTGAAGGTAATCGCGCCGGAAGGCTTCTATGAACATGCCGTCAGCGAGAACGTATTGGCCGGACCGGCGATGATGCGCCGGGCGCAATACATGTACGGGGCGCTGCTGCCGCGCGGCGAGCGTGGGCAGGTCGACTCCGGCCTCGGCAAGGGCACGCCGACCAATGCGACCGTGACCCTGATCGCACCGACTGACCTGATCGTCGAGCCGCTGGAAACGCACAAGGTCGACGGTGTAGAGATCGAATTCCAGCTCACGCCGGGCACCGAGGCTCCGGCGGAAATGAACATGTATTTTCCGCAGTTCAAAACCCTGTGCATGGCCGAGAACGCGACTCACACCCAGCACAACGTGTTGACGCTGCGCGGCGCTTTGGTGCGCGATGCCAAGGTCTGGGCCCACTACCTGGACAAGGCGCTGGTGCGCTACGGCGACAAGGCCGAAGTGCTGTTTGCCCAACACCACTGGCCGACCTGGGGTGGCGGAGAGATTCGCGACTATCTGGCCGATCAGCGAGACATGTACGCCTTTCTCGACAGCCAGACGTTGCGCCTGATCAACCAGGGGCTGGGCCCGACCGAGATCGCCGCCAAGCTGGGATCGTTGCCGCCGCGCCTGGCCAATAAGTGGTACAGCCGTGACTACTACGGCTCGCTCAGCCACAACGTGCGCGCCGTGTATCAGCGATACATGGGCTTCTACGATGGCAATCCGGCCAATCTCGACCCGCTGCCACCCGTGGATGCAGGCGGCCGTTACGTGGCGGCAATGGGCGGCGCCGATGCAGTGCTGAGCAGCGCTCGCCAGGCCTTTTCAGAAGGCGACTACCGTTGGGCCGCGCAATTGCTCAACCATTTGGTGTTCGCCGAGCCAGACAATGCCGCCGCACGCGGATTGCAGGCCGACACCCTGGAGCAGCTCGGCTACCAGAGCGAGAATGCCACCTGGCGCAACGTCTACCTCAGCGGTGCACATGAACTGCGCGTGGGTGTGGCCAAAGCACGTGCGCGCAACGGTGCGCCGGACATGGTACGGGCGCTGACCCCCAGCATGTTTTTCGATTACCTGGCCGTGCGCATCGATGCGATGAAGGCGGCTGACCAGGATTTGCTGATCAACTGGCGTTTCACCGACCTCGACGAAAATTACGCCCTGACGCTGCGCAACGGCGTGCTGACCCATCGTAAGGATTCACACCATGCGCAGCCGGACATCGGCGTGAGCATGACCAAGGCGCTGCTCGACCGTATCGCCCTCAAGGAAACGGGCTTCCTTAAAGAGTCGATTCCAGGTGGCGGTATCGACATTGAAGGCGCGCGTATGAAACTACTCAAACTGCTGGGCGGCCTTGACGAGGCGAACCCGCAGTTCAATCTGGTTACCCCTTAGCGGTCCTCAGACACCGGCCCGCCCAGTCTTGGGCGGGCCGGCGTGGACACATGTTCATGCAGCCATTCAGCGTCAGCAACGAAGCGTTGAGGTTCGGATACTCCCTTCGGCCCCGTCTTTCAGGGATACTAGAGCGCCTCGAAAAGCCCGATAAGATGGCCTTCGGATTGTCGCCGTGACGCTTCGGCGTGGCTCAAAGAGAACCGCATGACCCTCAAGCAACTCCGCTACCTGATTGCCATCGCCGAGGCGGGCAGCTTTTCCGCCGCTGCCAGACGCGCCTATATCGCCCAGCCGGCGTTGAGCCGGCAAATCAGCCTGCTGGAGAGTGAGCTGGAGATGCAGCTGTTGGAGCGCCAGCACGATGGCGTCGCGCTGACCGATGCCGGGCGGAGGCTCTATGAGGTTGCGCGCTCGGTGGTCCAGAAGCTCGATTCGGTCAAGGATGAGTTGACCTCTACCCGCGGCGATCCCAAGGGGCACGTGTCCATCTCGATTCCCGCCACGGCCTCAGCGCTGCTGCTGCCAGAGATCATCGCGCGGGCAGCGGAGAAGTTTCCCAGCATCACCCTGACCGTGTGCGACGGACTTACTCGCGAGGGCGGCCAGGCCATCGAGCTGGGGAAGGTGGACTTCGGCGTGGTTCCCAATGCCGAGGAGCTGGAGCACGTCACCGCGGAGCCAATTTTCACCGAGGATTTGTACTGGGTTGGAGAAGGAGCTGACTCGCATGACGGCTCACCTATCACGCTGGCCGACGCGGGCGCCACACGGCTTGTAATGGCACCCCGAGCGTTGCACCTTCGCCGTCGCATCGAGCAGGCGGCGATGGAGGCGGGGGTCGTACTCAATGTGGCCTACGAGCAACAATCTGCACCGGGCATCGCCAGCCTGGTGCGCAGTGGGCTGGCGGCGACCATCTGCAACTGGCCGCCACTCGAGGAGCTCTATCAACCCGCCGCCGCGCGACTGGTCGTCGAGCCGCGCATTACCCGTACCGTGTCCATCGCCTACTCCGTGCATAAACCGCTGTCGTTCGCCGCTTCATGCATGCGTGAAGTGGTGCGCTCCATTCTGCTGGACACGGTGCGCAGCGGCCGTTGGCGTGGCAGTCTGATCGAGCGTAGCGCGGGCGAAGGCACTCAGGCTCCGGAGTAGAGCGCTGGAGCCTCGTCCTGAGCCAGGCGCTCACGCGATCGCTGCGGGTTCATGCTGACCAGACCGATCAGACCCGCAACCACCATCACCAGACCGCAGACTAGGAAGCCTTGGGCATAGCCCTCCGGGTGCCCGGCCCCGGCGCCCTGGACCAGCACACCGGTGATTACGGGTGCCGACAGGCCAGCCAGCGACGCCACCGCGTTGCCAATGGCCAGGATGCCGCCTCGCTGGCTACTCGGGGTGAATTCAGCCAGCATCGCCGGGCCGACCGAGTACATCACCAAAGCCAGGCCGCCGCTCAGGGTGAGGGCAATGATGCGTGTGGTCACCGACAGCTCGGTGAGCATCAGCGAGGAGGAGAACAGCCCTCCTGCGATCAGGCATATCGATACGAAGGCGCCGCGCGCCAGGCGCGAGGGAATGCCGCGGCGCATCAGGCGCTGCGACAGCCACGCCATGAACAGGCTCAGCGGCGTGGTGATGACCACGAACAGGACGAACATGTGGCCGGTCTTCAGCGGGTCGATGCCCAGGCCGATTTCCAGGTAGCTGGGGACCCAGGTCAGGGTCAATGCCAGCGACCAGTTGGCGGCGAAGTGACAGGCGTAATTGCCGAGCACGCTGCTGTCACTGAGGAGCCGACGATAGGGTACAGCGTGGTTGTCCGAGGCCACCTGGCCGGCCCGTAAGCTATCCAGCGTCCCTTCGCGGCCAAGCATCAGCCACAGCGCGCACCAGACCAGGCCGATGGCGGCGAGCACGCCGAAGTTGGTGCGCCAGCCGTAGTTCAAGCTGATCCACGGGATCATCGCGCCGGCGACCAGCAGGCCCATGGCGCTGCCGGAATGGAGCAGGGCGACCGGCAGGCTGCGGCGATCATCGGGAAACCACTTGTACAAGGCATGGGTGGCCACTGGCGAGGCCGGCCCTTCGCCGATGCCGAGCAGCACGCGGCAGGCGACGATCATCCATAAAGAACTGACGAACAGCATGGGCAGCTGAATCAGCGCCCAGAACAAGCCCATGCCGAGCAGCAGTGTACGGGTCGGCCTTCGGTTAGCGAGAAAGCCGCCGACCACCGCCGAAACGGCAAACAGCCAATGCAGGGCGCCACCGATCAGGCCGAACTCGGTTGGCGTCAGGCCAAGTTCCTGGCTCATCGGCACCCCGACCAGGCCGATCACGACCTTGTCGAGAAAATTGACCAGCATCATGAAGGCCAGCAGGATGGCGATGGTCCAAGCTTTGCGCGGATGAAAGCCCGTTGCTTGTCGGGTCATGGGAGTTCTCTCTTGTTGTTTGAATGCCCCGTCCGGCTTCACGGCGGACAGGGTGAGATCGCCTCTTAGTTGGGCAGCAGAATGCCCTTGGCGATTGTATTGCGCTGGATCTCGCTGGTGCCGGTGAGCACGCGCATCATACGGGTGGCCCGGAACAACCACTCTACCGGGTGGCCCTTGATCAGCCCTGCGCCGCCGTGGATCTGCACCGCTTTGTCGGCGATGCGAAAAGCGGTTTCCGAGGCAAACAACTTGCACATCGGCGCCTGCACCTTGATGTCGCCGCCGGCGTCGTTGTTGGCTGCCGTGGCGTACATCATGCTGCGCGCGGCGTACAGCTCGGTGGCCATGTCGGCAAGCATGTGGTTGATGGCCTGGAACATGGCGATGGGTTGGCCGAACTGCTTGCGGGTGCGAGAGTGGTCCAACGATAGATTCAAGGCCAGGCCAGCCATGCCAAGCATGGTGGGGCAATGCAGCAGGCGGTTGAGGGTGATCCTGCCCATGGCGAGCTTGAAGCCGGCTTCCTCGTCGCCGATACGATTCTCAACGGAAACTCGAACATCCTCAAGCAGGATGTTGCCGTGGGCGCCGCCACCGGACATCACCGAGTAGTCGCTGTCGATGCTGACGCCGTCCGCGTGCAGGTCGACAAAGAAGGCTGAGATGCCCTGCGGGCCGCGGCCCGGACCGGTAACCGCGAGCAGCACGGCGAGGTCGGCATAAGGCGCGCCAGAGATGTAGCGCTTGGCGCCGCGCAACACGTAATGGTCCCCGTCGAGGCGTGCCTCGGTACCGATGGCGGTGGCATCGGATCCAGCCTCAGCCTCGGTGAGGGCGAAACAGACGGCCTTCTCGGCGCGACAGATCGGCTGCAGGAAGGCTTCGATCTGATGCTCAGTGGCGACCTTGAACAGGTGGCCTACACGCGGTGGACCAGACAGTTCGCCAAGGATGTGCGGGGCGAGGGGCGAGCCGGTCAGAACGGCTGCTTCTTTCAGCGCACAGAGATCGACAACGCTGAGCCCGGCGCCGCCAAGCGCCTCGGGCAACATGACGTTGTAGAAACCCAGCTCGCAGGAGCGGCGCCAGATGTCGTTCAGCAACGGCCTGGCGACCGGCTCGCCCCATAAGATGTTCTCGCGTTGCGCCAGGGGCGCCAGTTCGTCACGTACGAATGTATTGATACCGTCGATGAGACGAGTGGCTTTTTCGCTTGGTTTGATCATGTGCGCTTCCTCAAATCCGTCGTTCGCTGTTGTGCCAGTACGCTTCGCGGATCAGGCGACGCACGACCTTGCCGTTGGGGTTCTTTGGCAGCTCCTTGACGAAGTCCACCGCGCGGGGTTTTTTAAAGCCCGCCAGGGTCCGACCGCAGTGCTCGATGATGGCCTCGGCGCTGAGCGTCTCACCGTCTTTCAGCACCACCACAGCCCGCACCGCCTCGCCCCATTGCTCATCGGGTACGCCGATCACGGCAGCCTCGAAGATTTGCGGCAGCGTATAGAGCACCTGCTCCACTTCGGTGGGGTAGATATTGAAGCCGCCGGAGATGATCATTTCCTTCTTGCGGTCGACGATGAACACGTAGCCGCGCTCGTCCACGGTGGCGAGATCGCCGGTGAGGTAATAGCCGTCGCGCATCACCTCGGCGGTCAGCTCCGGCGCCTGCCAGTAGCCCTGCATGATGTCCGGACCCTTGGCCACGATTTCGCCGATTTCGCCGGGCCTGACATCCTCGAACGCTTCGTTGACCACGCGCAGATCGGTCTCGAAATAGCACCGTCCACACGAAGCCAGGCGGCTGGGGTCGTCGCCCTCGATAAGATGATCCTGTTCGGTGAGTACCGTCACCAGCGAGCAGGTTTCGCCAGCGCCGTAGCCCTGCGCGAGAATCGGCCCGAATACGTTGATGGCCCGTTTGACCAGCGCCGGCGCCATCGGCGCTGCGCCGTACATCACCAGGCGCAAGCTGGAAAGATCGAAGCGCTCCACGTCCGAGAAGTTGACCAGCCGGTTGATCATGGCCGGCACCAGGAACAGACGGGTCACCCGCTCACGCTCGATGGTTTCCAGCAGCAGTTGATCGTCGTAGCGCTCCAGTAACAGGTTGCAAGCACCCAACGCCAGTAGCGGCATAATCTGCATGCCGCTGGCATGGGTGATCGGCCCGACATGCGCCATCACGTCGCCAGGCGCCGCGCGGCGGGTGGGGCTGGCGATGCTTTTGCGGATCAACGCCTTGCGGTTGCCGAACGACAGCATGGCGGCCTTCAACACGCCAGAGCTGCCGGAGGTGTAATGCAGCACCGCCAGCGCATCATCGGCCGGGTCGCTATACACCAATGCTTTGTTGCCGCGCTCCAGTACGGATGCATAGCTGGCGTCGCCTGCGTCGTCATCGAGCGAGATGATCCAGCGCAGGCGCGGCAGCTCGGCCCGGCGCGCATGCAAGGCCGCCGAGAAGCGGCCATCGGCGATCACCGCCTGGCTGTGCGAGTCGTCCAGTACCTGGATGATTTCGTCGATGGACAGGCGAGCGTTGATCGGCACCTTGACCATGGCGGACTTGTAGAAGGCGACTTCAGCCTCCACTAGCTCAACACGGTTGAGCGCCAGTATCGCTATATGAGCGCCCCGATCCAGGCCGAGCGCCAGCAGGCCAGAGGCCAGACGGTTGGTGCGTCGTTCGAGCTGAGCGAAAGTAATGCGCTGTCGGGCGTCGACCAGGGCTTCGTGGTCGGGCCAGTAGACGGCGCTGCGACTGATGATTTTTCCTAGGTTCAATTTATTGTTCTCATCGGCAGGACAACTACGCCGATGCTAACCAAGCGATTTCGAGTGGAACTAATAGAACTGTGCGATGCGGGGCATGCCGTTTCGGAATGGAGCGGCTTGTTGACGAAGGGCGAGGCGTTGCGATTCTGCGTTTTTTGCGGTTCGCCAACGCCAGACATCCGCCTATCGGCAAGCTTTCGTCGCCCCAAAGAAAAAGCCCTGATGATCTGTATGATCTTCAGGGCTTTATTGCGGAGCAGGGGTTCGACGCTAGCACTGGTTCATGCCGCCGCGTTGCCAATCCTTAGCTTGGTTTTTAGCCGTAGTAGCGGAGCCGAACCGATCAATGTGCAATGCCGGGAGAATCGGACGAGACGTCAGCCGTGCCGGTCGCCGACCATTCGGGCCAGTACGTCGTGGTCACGAGGGCGCCGGCGATGAATGAAGACCATCGCTATATGGCCCAGGATTAGGATCATCAACAGCCACCCGAGCCAGCTATGCAATAAATTTCCAGGTGCCGTTAACCAGTCGATAGGGTCTCCTTCGAAGCCGGACATCAGAGGGATCCCTAACGGAGCAAATGAACGGCCAGAACCGTACTGGCGAATCAAGGCTAACAACGGCACCGCGAGCATGAGGGCGTACATTGCCAAATGCCCGAGCTGCGCCATGATGTTCAACGAAGGAGGGCGATGACCACGGTTGTAAATAGACCACAGCGCACGGATGACAATTAACAGGATGAGCAAGGTGCCGACGACCTTATGCGTTCCCCAGAGGAAGCGCTCGACTCCGGTGTCTTCGAACAGCAAATGCGCCG
This sequence comes from Stutzerimonas stutzeri, assembly GCF_000590475.1. Lineage (NCBI taxonomy): Bacteria > Pseudomonadati > Pseudomonadota > Gammaproteobacteria > Pseudomonadales > Pseudomonadaceae > Stutzerimonas > Stutzerimonas stutzeri. Next base: position 963,498 of record NZ_CP007441.1, read on the forward strand.
CTGCGGTCGCAAACTGCCAAGCGAGAATGGCTCCCATGCTCCAATGGAGGAGGCGGCTTGCCGTGCCGTATCGCGCCGTGCTGTCGAGAAGTTGCTGCTTTGCCATTTTGTCGCCTCATCCTTACATTTCGGCCGTTCCGTGTGGAGGCCCCTGATTAGACGGTCTGCGAAGGACCACTGGGTAGAATTTCCTCACTCTATCGGACTGTAGCGGCGGCCTGTCAAGACCAATCAGCCAGATGATCTGTAGCGTTGATGTCGGCCGTCTGAGCCAGGAGGTCGACACATCCTCAGCCGCTGCCGGGCGAACTATATTTTGGGCGAAACGCTCGATTCGAATGCAGCTGGTAGTCTTCAATGGCATGGCGCTCTCATCCAACGGTCTTAACGCTGGGCAGGGAACCGGCAATGGACTGTGCCAACCCTTCAGTCGTCATCAACGGTGCGTGCGCATGTTCATGCATGAACGGAAAATCGCGCCTTGATGTCAGCCGGGTAACTCAGCGCCTGCATAGCAGGTTGCGTTGGCAGGCTTTACGGAGCGTGCGGCATAGCCGGCTCAGACAGCAAAAAGCCCCGGATTACGGGGCTCTGAGCTTGTAATGGTGGAGCCGGGGGGATTTGAACCCCCGTCCGCCAGCTCTCCACTGTCGGTACTACATGCGTAGCCAAATCTATTAAGTTAACTCCGCGCCGCCCGATTGGCAGGGTGCTTGGAGCGAGCTGCATGAGTTTTAGCCGTTACGTCTGCAGCGAACTTGGCGGCGATCCTGTTCTATCTGACAGTCATTTCGGGTTTACAGGCATCCCCTAGTGACCGCTGGCGCCGAAGCGACCAGATGAAGGTTAGGCGGCTAGCGCGTACCCTTCGTAGTTGTCGTCGTTGGCAACTATAAGTTTGCAACAGTGGATTTACGAGTTCTGTTACCAACTCGGCATGCACCTAGAGTTTTGTTACCGGCGTCGAATCCTAATCGGCCCCATGAAGCGTGTCGCATGCCTCATGTGTCGCGCAGTGTACGCCACCACACTGGCTTCGTCGAACGCTTGATGCCTTAGTTTGGGACACTTCGTCGAGATTCAAGGGCTTTCGGCAAGAGCCACCGAGGTGGCCCTGCCTGGGCAGGCTTAGTTGCCAGTGCCAGAACCGCTGCCGGCGGAGCCAGTGCTGCCGGAGCTGCCGGGTCCTTCGAGCTCTTGCAACGCTTTAGTCGAGTGGGCGATGCAGGTCTCGGTGTCACCGGACTGCTGTGCCTGACGGGCCTTTTCGACTAGGTCCTCGACTTCGCTGCGTGCCGGCTCGCCGAGCGTCGCTTGGCTGGTCGCCATGTTGTCGTCGATTTCCTGCATGTTGAGCTGACAGAGGTCCTTGTCGGCGGCAAATGCAGCGGGGCTGGCAATCAGAGCGGCTGCAGCAAGTAGGGCAAATTTTTTCATGAGATCCTCCAGGGCGTTAACTTCCCGGCGGGCCTGCCAGATTCTGCTATTGCGCGGCGGCGCCGAGGCGAGTCGAGCCACTTTCCAACATTGGGCTCATTACTTCGGACTGCGGTTGCGCTCGAGCGTTTCATCTTTCTGATCGGCACGCCGGTCGCGGACGATCAAGCTGGGGTGATGAGCAGTCTGGCCCGACTGTTGCGGTTCACGAGATAGACCAGCCCGTGATAATCGATGCCACCGTGCTGTGACAGGCCAATTTCACACGTACGGCTGGTGGAAATACCTTCGTCGCAGATCTGTACGGCATCTTTCAAGTGGCGCAGGGCGTGCGCATTGAGCTCGGGCGTGGTGAAACCTTTGTCGCCAGCGAAACCGCAACAATGGATGCCTTCCGGAATCACGACTTGCTTGGCGCAGCGCCGGGCGATGTCGATGAGCGCCTGGGCTTCGCCGAGATGTTGGGTGCTGCACGTCACGTGTACGGCGATCGGGCCATCCTGCGGCTCGAAGTCCAGCTTGTCGAGCAGGTGGGTGCGGATGAAGCGTACCGGGTCGAAAACCTGCAAACGTTCATCCGCCAGTTCCTGAACCAGGCGCAGAGTGCAGGGACTGGTGTCGCAATAGATGGGGTCCAGTCCGCCGCGACTGGCTTTGAGCAGCGCTTCCAGGGTTTCCTGGCGCTTGCGTTCGGCTTGTTCCGCGTAGCCCTTGGATGCGAATGGCTGGCCGCAGCATAGACTGTTCAGGTTGTCCGGGAAGACCACTTGATAGCCGGCTTTCTCCAATAAAGCCCGCGTGGTGTCGAGCAGGGGCTCCTGTTCCTGGTCACGGGCTGCAGGGCCCATGGCGCGAGACACGCAAGCGGCCAAGTAGACAACGCGAGGACGTTCGTCTTGCCCCGTCGGTTTGGGCAGTTGCAAGCGTTGCAACGGTTGCGGCATGGCCGATGTCCATTGCGGCACACGCCCTTTGCTGGCGTTGCTGAAGGCCGCGGAGGTTTTGCTCAACAGACGCGTACCCATCATCAGGTGCGCGCCGTTGGCCACATGCAGCATGAAGCGCGTGCCCTGGACTGCGGTGCTGAAATGCTCGGCGAGCCAGTTGGCCGCGCGGGTGTTGTCGGCGTTGCGACCGCGCAGCTTGCGTACCAGGTCGCCAGTGTTGATGTTCACCGGGCAGCGTTGGGCGCAGAGACCGGTGGCGGCGCAAGTCTCGACGCCGTGGTAGTCGTAGAGTCGTTCAAGCTCGGCGGTGTCGATGCCGGCGCGCTTTTTCGCCTGAATGTCGCGCCAGACGACGATGCGTTGCCGGGGTGTCAGGGTCAGTCCATTGGACGGGCAGGCCGGTTCACAAAAGCCACATTCGATGCATTTATCGACGATCTCGTCGGCCGCCGGCATCGGCTTGAGGTGTTTGAGGTGGATCTGTGGATCGTCGCTGAGTATCACGTCCGGATTGAGGATGCCCTGCGGGTCGAGCAGACGCTTGATCTGCCACATTAGCTGATAGGCGTCGTGGCCCCATTCCAGCTCGACGAAGGGCGCCATGTTGCGGCCGGTGCCATGCTCGGCTTTCAGCGCGCCGCCGAATTCTACGGCGACCAGTTGGGTGACGTCCTGCATGAAGGCTTCGTAGCGGGCGACTTGCTGCGGATCTTCGAAGCCCTGAGTGAAGACGAAATGCAGGTTGCCTTCCAAGGCATGGCCAAACAGGATCGCTTCGCTGTAGGCATGCTTGTCGAACAGCTGGATCAGACGATTGACCCCTTCGGCGAGGCGCTCGATGGGGAAGGTCACGTCTTCGATGATGACGGTGGTACCGGTCTGGCGCATTGCGCCGACGGCAGGGAAGGTGTCCTTGCGGATTTTCCAGAGCTGGTTATAGACCGCTGGGTCTTCGCTGAAGTCGACCTGCTTCTCCACCGGGAAATGCGCGATTGACGCCATGATCAGGTTGATCTGCTCATGCAGCAGCGACTGGCTGGCCGCGCGCGATTCGATCAGCAACGCGCAGGCGTTGGCCGACAGCGCTTTGACCCATTCCGGCATGCCGGCCTTGGTTTCTACCGAGCGCAGGCTGCGGCGGTCGAGCAGTTCCACCGCCGAGACCGGTTGTTGCTTGAGCACCGGTACGGCGAGGCAGCAAGTCTCCACGTCCGGGAAGACGACCAGTGCGCTGGCCTTGTGCGGGTGGTCTGGCACGGTGTCATAGGTGACGGCGCTGATGAAGCCGAGGGTGCCTTCGGAGCCGACCATAAGGTGGTTGAGAATGTCGATTGGCTCGTCGTAGTCGATCAGCGCGTTGAGCGAAAAGCCGGTTGTGTTCTTCAACCGATATTTGTGGCGGATCTTCGCAGCCAGTTCGCTGTTCGAGCGAGTGGCGCGGCCGAGCTCGGCGAGCTGATCGAGCAGCGCGCCGTGGCTCTGACGGAAGGACTCGACGCTGGCGGCGTCTTCACTGTCGACCACGGTGCCGTCGGCCAGCACCAGGCGGAGGCCGGCGAGCGTCTTGTAGCTGTTTTGCGCCGTGCCGCAGCACATACCGCTGGAGTTGTTGGCGACGATGCCGCCGATCTTGGCCGCATTGATCGAGGCTGGGTCAGGGCCGATCTTGCGCTGCAGCGGCGCCAGCACTGCGTTGGCATTGGCGCCGATGACGCCCGGCTGCAGGCGGATCTGTTCGCCGCGGTTGCGAATCTCGCGGCCGTTCCAGTTGTCACCGAGGACGATCAGCACCGAGTCGGAGATCGCCTGGCCGGAGAGACTGGTGCCGGCGGCGCGGAAGGTAACAGGGACCTGTTGGGCATGGGCCAGTCTGAGTAATCCCACCACTTCTGCTTCGGACTCGACGCGCACCACCAGCTTCGGAATCAGCCGGTAGAAGCTGGCATCGGTGCCGAACGCCAGTGTGGAGAGCGGGTCGTCGAAGCGCCGCTCCGCCGGAATCAACTGCTCGACGGCAGCGAGAAAGTCGTTCGGCAGGGTGGTAGGCGCGTTCATGCGGGCTCCAGGAATCAAACGGGCCGCGCCGGACTCGCGCGGCCTCGTGACGCTCATTCGACGTGTTTGGTGGTCTGGTACTGACCCAGCTCGCGAACTAGCGAATCGGCGGTGATCTCGCTGATCGACTTGGCACCGGTCAGCACCATCGCCACGCGCATTTCCTTTTCGATCAGGTCGAGCAGGTTAGCCACGCCGGCTTCGCCATCGGCCGCCAATGCATAGGCGAAAGCGCGGCCGAGCATGACGGTATCGGCGCCCAGGGCAATCATGCGCACCACATCGAGACCGCTGCGAATACCGGAGTCGGCGAGGATCTTCAGGTCGCCCTTCACCGCGTCGGCGATAGCTGGCATCGCACGGGCGCTGGAGAGTACGCCGTCGAGCTGACGCCCACCGTGGTTGGAGACGATGATGCCGTCGGCGCCGAAGGTCACCGCGTCGCGGGCATCTTCGGCATCGAGAATGCCCTTGATGACCATCGGCCCGTCCCAGAACTCGCGAATCCACTCCAGATCCTTCCAGGAGATCGAGGGATCGAAGTTGGTCGCCAGCCAGCCGATGTAGTCTTCCAGCCCGGTCGGATGGCCGCGATAGGTGGAGATGTTGCCCAGATCGTGCGGCTTGCCATGCAGGCCCACGTCCCATGCCCAGAACGGATGCATCATGGACTGCAGCATGCGACGCACGTTGGCATTGGGGCCGCTCATGCCGGAGTGCGCATCGCGATAGCGCGCCCCGGGGGTTGGCATGTCCACGGTAAACACCAGGGTGGTGACGCCGGCGGCCTTGGCACGCTCCAGCGCGTTCTTCATGAAGCCGCGGTCTTTCAGCACGTAGAGCTGGAACCACATGGGCCGCTTGATCGCTGGGGCGACTTCTTCGATTGGGCACACCGACACGGTGGACAGGGTAAAGGGGATGCCCTTCTTGTCGGCGGCGCGCGCTGCCTGGACTTCACCGCGACGGGCGAGCATGCCGGTCAGCCCGACGGGTGCCAGTACAACCGGCATCGACAGGGTTTCGCCGAACAGCTGGGTTTCCAGGCTGAGTTCGGACATGTTTCGCAGCACACGCTGACGCAACGCGATGCTGGCCAGGTCGTCGACGTTACGCCGCAGTGTGTATTCGGCGTAGGCACCGCCGTCGACGTAGTGGAACAGGAACGGCGGCAGCTTGCGTTTCGCGGCAGCGCGGTAATCCGTGGAAGCAGAGATGATCATCGTTGTTCTCACCAGTTGAAACGAAGTATGTCTCGTGATGGGCCCCGTGTTCACGAGGGCATCGTTATCGGGTATGGCCTTGCGCTGATCGTACTTGCAAAGAGCGCGGTGACGCCGGCCGGGTTTCGGAACGCCGATGCCCCGAGTTTCCTCGGAGCAACGGATGTACAGGGTTAGACGCCGACGAGCGGGTCCGTCACGCCTAGCAGATAGATCGCCACCATGCCGATGACGCCAGTGAACAGCACGTAGTACAGCGTAGGCCAAACGGTCTTGCGCAGGGTGACACCTTCGCGGCCCAGCAAGCCGACGGTAGCTGAGGCCGCGACCACGTTGTGGATCGCGACCATGTTGCCCGCTGCGGCGCCGACCGCCTGGATAGCGACGATCATGGCGCCGGAGATACCCAGCGATTGCGCCACGCCGAACTGGAACTGGCTGAACATCATGTTGCTGACGGTGTTCGAGCCGGCGAGAAAGGCGCCTAGCGCACCGACCGAGGGTGCCAGCAGTGGATAGATGCCGCCGATGCTATCGGCGACATAGCGAGCCATGGCGATCGGCATGCTTGGCAGGTCGCCGGCGTTGACGCCGGAATTGATCAGGATGCGCACCATCGGCACGGTGAACAGCAGCACGAACCCGGCGCTGAGTAGCACTCCGCTGGATTCTTTTACAGCCGCTTTGAGCTCGGCTGCTCGCATGCCATGCATGAAGAAGGTGATCAGCACGACCGCGACCAGAATGCCGCCCGGCAGATACAGCGGTTCGATGCTGGCGCTGACGCCGGTCTCACCGAGGATATTGGCGAAGGCGATGGAAACGGATTTCAGCGCAGCGGAGACCTGCGGGAAAACGCGGCTGATCACCAGGATCGCACCGACCAGGACATAGGGCAGCCAGGCGCGGAGGGCACTCATCGGGCGCGCCGCCAGGTCGTCGAGCTTCATCTCGATGGTGCCGATCCATTCGGCAGGCCAGTCCTTGGCGTCGGCGAAGTCCCAAGTGGTTTTCGGCACTAGAATATTGAAGCGAGCAGCCGTCGTAACGATGGCCAGGCCGACCAGGCCACCGAGCAGCGATGGGAACTCAGGGCCGAGGAATACGCCGGTGGCCACATAGGGAAGCGTGAAGGCGAGGCCGGCGAAAAGGGCGAAGGGCAGTACTTCGAAGCCGGCTTTCCAGCTTTTTTCCTTGCCGAAAAAGCGTGTGAGCATCATTGCCATGACCAGCGGCATGACGGTGCCGACGATGGCGTGGGTGATCGCGACGCTGCTGGTGATCTGCTGCAGGAAGATCGGCCAACTCGAGCCTTGTGCGGTCAGCTGCACGCCGAGGGTGGCGGTGTCCAGACCACTGTTCACGCCGACAACGATGGGTGTGCCCACCGCGCCGAAGGACACCGGCGTGCTCTGCACCAGCATGCCCATCAGTACCGCCGCCATAGCCGGGAAGCCAACCGCGACCAGCAGCGGCGCTGCGATGGCGGCCGGGGTGCCGAAGCCGGACGCGCCCTCGATGAAGCAGCCGAACAGCCAGGCAATGATAATGGCTTGGATGCGGCGGTCAGGGCTGACGGTCGTGAAGCCCGCACGGATGGCGGTAATGCCGCCCGAGTGCTTGAGAGTATTGAGCAGCAGGATCGCACCGAAAATGATCCATAGCAGGCCGAGGGTAATGACCAGTCCTTGTAGGGTAGAAGCAATGATGCGGGTGAAGCTCATGTCCCAGATAAACAGACCGATGGCGGCAGTGAAGAGAAATACAACAGGCATCGCGCGGCTGGCCGGCCAGCGCAGTCCGATAAGCAGTACCGCAGCGAGCAGGATCGGGGTAAAGGCGAATAGGGCGAGCAGTCCGTTGGACATTTCAGGCTCCCATGGTCGAGTTGAGCGAGTAGGGGCCCGAGCGGACGGGTGATGAGCAGATAGCTGGAGGCCGCATTCAGTAGTCCTCTTATTGTTGGATGATGGTGTAAAGTGGTATTACCAATCTTCATCGAGGTTCGGCCAGCGTAAGAGCTCAGTCGTATCTGCGTCAATCAGCAAGCTATAGACTTTGGTCGCAGTGATGCGGGTTGCGGTGGTTAGTGCGGCTGGCTACGCTTGTGTTCGTATAGTGGTCAAACCAATCGAGGGGTGTCATGGAAGTGGGAGTGGTGCGTCAGCGGAGGCTGGCCGATAACATCGTTGAGCAACTCGAAGGCATGATTCTCGAAGGCACGCTCAAGGCCGGCGAGCGGCTGCCGGCTGAGCGGCTGCTGGCCGAGCAGTTCGGAGTGTCCCGTCCTTCACTGCGCGAGGCGATCCAGAAGCTGGCAGCGAAGGGTCTGCTGGTGAGTCGTCATGGCGGTGGCAATTTCGTGGCCGAGTCCTTGGGCTCGACGTTCAGCGACCCGCTGTTGCATCTCCTGGAAAACAATGCCGATGCACAACGCGATTTGCTGGAGTTTCGCCATACGTTGGAAGGCAGTTGCGCCTATTACGCCGCGTTGAGGGCGACCGACGTTGATCGGCAGCGACTAGGCGAAGCCTTCGCCGCACTGCAAGACTGCTATGCCCGTGAAGGAACGGTGACCCGGGCCGAAGAGGGCGCTGCAGACGCGCGTTTTCATCTCGCTATCGCCGAGGCCAGCCATAACGCGGTGTTGCTGCATACGATCCGCGGCTTGTTCGATCTCCTCAAGCGCAACGTGGTAACTAACATCGGCGGCATGTACGCGCTGCGCAAGGAGACCCGCAACATGCTGATGCAACAGCACCAAGAACTCTACGACGCGATCATTGCCCGGCAGGCCAGCGAGGCGCGCGAGGTGATCCATCGCCACATCAGCTATGTGCAGGAAGTGCTCGCCGAAGGGCAGCAGGAGGCGCAGCGGCTGGCAAGAGCGCAGCGACGGCAAGGTGCGGTGGGGAAATCCGGAGGGGAATGATTGCGGCTTGGAGGGAGGCAGATGTCTTGAGCGTGGAGCGGAGTGTTCCGCTCCACGCTAGGGCAGTTCAGTCTTCCTTGCCCTTGGTGCGCATGGCGCGCTGGATTTCACGGTCCGAGTCGCGCTCTTTCTCGGTGTGGCGCTTGTCGAATTCCTTTTTACCTTTGCCCAGGGCGATGTCGCATTTGATCAGGTGCTTCTTCCAGTAGATCGACAACGCTACGCAGGCGTAACCCTTCTGCTGCACGGCACCGAACAGCTTGCCCAGCTCACGCTTGTTGAGCAGCAACTTACGGGTGCGGGTAGGGTCTGCAATCACGTGGGTGCTGGCCGTCGTCAGCGGTGTGATGTGACAGCCCATCAGCCAGGCTTCACCATCCTTTAGCAGGACGTAGCTGTCCACCAGTTGGGCTTTGCCTGCGCGTAGGCTTTTTACTTCCCAGCCAGCTAGAACGAGGCCGGCCTCGAATTTCTGTTCGATGAAGTAGTCGTGTAGCGCTTTCTTGTTAAGCGCGATTGTCCCAGGGGACTGTTTCTTCTGTTTGGCCATAGGCTGCGCATTATAGGGAGTCGCGTTGCGGCTGGCGACAACCAGTATGCTGCGACCGTGTGAAACTTGAGAGGGGTGCGTTTATCCTCGACAATATGCCATCTTTACGTCTGTTCGGCCGCTGGAGTCGCTCAGCGGTGGAATTTGCGTTATCACTTGCTTTTGGTAGGTGCTGTTGCTGTTGGCGGCTTCGGTTGCCGACGTCGAAATGAACTAGAAGGACTGAATGACGACGCATATTCAACGCTCGGCGCTGCTGCCATACCCGGCGCACGCGCTGTTCGACATGGTCAATGATGTAGCCAGCTACCCGCAGTTCCTCCCTTGGTGCTCGGCGACCGAGGTTCTGTCTAGCAGCGAGACTGAGATGCAGGCCAGTATGACGGTGGCGAAAGCCGGCATGAGTCAGCGCTTTCTCACGCACAACGAGCTGCAGGCAGGTAAGCGCATCGAGATGACGCTCAAAGAGGGCCCGTTCAGTCACTTGCACGGCGTCTGGGAGTTCAAGGCGCTGGGCGAAAAGGCCTGCAAAATCAGCCTCGATCTGACCTTCGATTACGCTGGACCGCTGGTCCGCGCTACCTTGGGACCGTTGTTCAATCAGGCCGCCAATACGTTGGTGGATGCGTTCTGTGACAGGGCGAAGCAGCTTTATGGATAAACCGGAGTCGGTCATAGCGGTCGAGGTGGCCTATGCGCTGGCCGACAAGCAGAAACTGCTGCGCTTGACGGTTCCGCAAGGCACAACGGTGCGCCAGGCCGCGTTGCGCTCAAAGATGGATAGCTTTTTTCCCGGTCTTGATCTGGCGAACTCACCGCTTGGCATCTTCGGCAAGGCGGTGCCCAAGGCCGAAGAGCGTGTGCTTGAAGAGGGAGAACGGGTGGAAATTTATCGCCCGTTGATTGCCGATCCCAAGGAAGTGCGTAAGCAGCGCGCGGCGAGGGCGGCGCAGAGCAAGGCGGCCGGGTCGGCCGAATAAAAATCATTGTTGCGGACAGCGAAAAGCCCGCACGTTGGCTGTGCGGGCTGTTGCGCTCGGCCATGCTGCGTTAATAAAGCAAGCTCGGTTGCGAGCTCTGCCAACGCTCATTTTACAGCTCGTAAATCGCAATCTTCGGCTATCTGGCTCGCGGCGCTCGCCCTTCGGGCCGGCCTCTGCCTGTTACCTTTGGTCGTTGCGCCTTGCCTGATGTTTGCTCGCTACGTTTTTAACCGTCACGCCAGCGTTCGCGTGGCTGCCGATTTTAGTGTTAGTTGGTTTCCAGGCGACCTGGAGTCGGTACCGGTACGGGCTCGGCCGCATCGACGTCGCGCTGGATCTCTTCGAGCAGTGAACCGGGCTCGGGTGTTTCCGGCGCGGTGCGGGCTGGCGTCTCGCTGGCAGGGCGATCGGTACCGAGGATGGCTTCGTCGCGACTCACGCCGGGCTTGAAATCGCCAGCGAGGCCGGCCAATTGGTCGTTGGCATTGAATACCAGACTGACCCGTTCCTGCTGGCGCAGACTGCCGCCTGGCTGGATGCTGTAGAGGTAATCCCAGCGATTGGCGTGGAAAGTATCGGTGATCAGCGGGTTGCCCATGATAAACCGTACTTGCGAACGGGTCATTCCCGGACGTAACTGGTCTATCATGTCCTGCGTAACGACATTGCCCTGTTGAATATCGACCTTGTAAACCCCGGGGAATGAACAACCGGCGAGTGCGAACAGGCCCACAAGGGTGAGACTGGACAGCATGAGCTTGGTGTTTTGCATCGGTAGGTGACTTCCACTATCTTGGCTGGGCAAAGCCCGGATCATACCCGTATTGAAGGAGGCTGCGAAACAGCAGCAGCGAGAAAGCCAACCATGGTTGAAAATAGCGAACTACGCAAAGCTGGCCTCAAAGTAACCCTGCCGCGGGTCAAGATCCTGCAAATGCTGGATACCACCGATCAGCGCCATATGAGCGCCGAGGATGTCTATAAGGCATTGATGGAAGCCGGTGAGGATGTCGGCCTGGCGACGGTCTACCGTGTATTGACCCAATTCGAGGCGGCCGGCCTTGTGGTTCGGCACAATTTCGACGGTGGTCATGCAGTATTCGAACTGGCTGATAGCGGCCATCACGACCATATGGTCTGCGTCGACAGTGGCGATGTGATCGAGTTTTTCGATTCCGAGATCGAGATGCTTCAGAAAGAAATCGTCAAACGCCACGGTTACGAGCTGGTCGACCACAATCTGGTGCTCTATGTGCGCAAGAAGGCGGACTGACTAGCGGTACTGAAACAGAAAGGCGACCCGCGGGTCGCCTTTTTTTGTCTGCTTAAGAAGCCTGGGCCGAGCCTATCATCTGTCGGGCGTGGGCCAGGGCCTGCTCGGTCAGATCGACGCCGCCGAGCATCCGGGCGATTTCTTCTACTCTTTCGCTTCCTTCCAGGGCTGCCACCGCTGTGTGCGTCTCGTCACTGCCGCGGGCCTTGTGTACGAACAGATGATGATGCCCTTGCGCCGCCACCTGGGGCAGGTGAGTCACGGTAAGCACCTGGCCGCGCTCGCCGAGACGGCGCAGCAACTGCCCGACCACTTCGGCTGTCGGCCCGCCAATGCCGACGTCCACTTCGTCGAACACCAGTGTCGGGGTGCGCGAGGTCTGCGCGGTAATGACCTGGATCGCCAGACTGATTCGCGACAATTCACCCCCGGACGCAACTTTCGCCAGCGGGCGCAATGGTTGCCCTGGGTTGGCGCTGACAAGAAATTCCACCTGCTCCAGCCCGTGCGGCATCAAGTCGCCGGTGGGCGTGGGTTTGAGTACTACATTGAACTTGCCGCCAGGCATGCCCAATCGCTGTATCTCCGCTTCGACCGCGACCGCAAGAGACTCGGCCGCCTGCTGGCGAGCGCTGCTCAGCTCCTCGGCTTTTTCCTGGTAATGGCGCGTGTAGGCTTCAAGCTCTTCGCCCAGCTGCTCCAGCGCGTCATCGTCCGCATTCAGGCTTTCCAGCTCTTCGAACAGGCTCTGCTGCAAGCTCGGAAGCTCCTGTGGCTGCACTCGGTGTTTGCGCGCCAGGGTATAGATGCTGTCCAGGCGTTCTTCCAGGGCCTGCTGACGCTGCGGATCGGAATCGAAGTGGTCGAGGAAACGGTTCAGCTCGCCAACCGCTTCTTCCACTTGGATCTGCGCGCTGGAAAGGAGATTGACCGCTTCGCCGAGCGCTCCAGGTTGGTTCTGGAATCCGGTGAGGCGCTGCAGGCTCGAGGTAAGTGCCGATAACACGTTCCCTGCATCGCTCTCGCTACATAGGTCGATAACTTGGCGGCACGCACCGAGCAAATGCTCCGCATTGGCGAGATTCTTGTGCTCGTTTTCCAGCTGTTCCAGCTCGTTTTCGCCAAGGGCTAGGGTTTCCAGCTCTTCGAGCTGATAGCTCAGGAGTTGATGACGGGCGCGCTGCTCATCGCTGCTGTTGCTCAGGCGTTCGAGTGTTTGCCGAGTTTGGCGCCAGCGCTGCGCGGCCATGTGCACCTGGCGGGCCAGGTCCTGGCTGCCGCCGTATTCGTCGAGCAGACGTCGGTGGGTATCGAGCTTGAGCAAGGATTGGTGTTCATGCTGGCTATGAATGTCGATTAGCAATTCACCAAGTGCCTTCAAGTCGCCTTGCGGGCAGGGTGTGCCATTGATATAGCCGCGCGAGCGACCTTCGGCAGTGATCACGCGGCGGAGGATGCAAGGGCCGTCAGAGTCCAGATCGCGTTCGGACAGCCAAGCGCGTGCATCCGGGATGTCATCCAGGTCGAAGCTGGCAAGGATATCGGCCTTGTCTGCGCCGATGCGCACGACGCTGCTGTCGGCGCGGTCGCCCAGCGTCAGCCCCAAGGCGTCAAGCATGATCGACTTGCCGGCGCCGGTTTCGCCGCTGATCACGCTCATGCCTCGCTTCAGCTCGAGGTCGAGGTGCTCGACGATGGCGTAGTTTTGAACGGACAGATGAACCAGCATGGCGGGGCTCCCACTCGATGACTGGGTATTTATACAGTTATTCTGGCTGGTATCACAAGCGGCTCGATGCGGGCGGTATGTAAAGAAAGCGTGCTGCTAGATCGATAGCATGCCTTTGGCGGTGCTGATCTCATTGTCGCCCTTGAAGCCTGCATTGCCGCCCCCATATAGCCGCACAAGCGCGGGCCGACCGCTCGCTGAAGTATTGATGAGGAGGACCGCATGGCCGACGAGCAGAACTTGGAAAACCAGACCCCCGAAGAGAATGAAAGCGCGCAAGCCGAAGTCACCGAAGACCTCGCTGCCCGGGTGCAGTCCCTTGAGGAGCAGCTCGCGGCGGCGCAGGACCAGTCTCTACGTGTGGCCGCAGAGTTGCAGAACATTCGCCGCCGCGCCGAGCAGGACGTGGAAAAAGCGCACAAATTCGCACTGGAAAAATTTGCCGGCGATCTGCTGGCGGTGGCTGACAGTCTGGAGCGCGGGCTCGAACTGTCGAGCCCGGATGACGAAGCCGTCAAGCCAATGCGCGAAGGCGTCGAGCTGACCTTCAAACTGCTGCTCGATACCCTGGCGAGGCATCAATTGGTGCAGATGGATCCCCAAGGTGAGCCATTCAATCCTGAGCATCACCAGGCTATGGCCATGGAAGAAAGCACCCATGCCGAGCCGGGCAGCGTGCTCAAGGTATTCCAGAAGGGCTACCTGCTGAACGGTCGTCTGCTCCGTCCGGCAATGGTCGTTGTCAGCAAGGCGCCGGCAGAAACACCGCCTTCGATCGACGAGAAGGCTTGAATTTCGGCGACCGGCCCCCATCTGGTAGCCAAGCGTTTTTGTGTTACCGCAGCCGGTAAACAGGCGCGGATCAATCAAAGTTCGGAGAGAAGCATATGGGCAAGATTATCGGTATCGACCTGGGAACGACCAACTCCTGCGTCTCCATCCTGGAAAACGGCAAGGCCAAGGTGATCGAGAACGCCGAAGGCGGCCGCACCACCCCGTCGATCATCGCTTACGCGAATGATGGCGAAATTCTGGTCGGCCAGTCGGCCAAGCGCCAGGCTGTGACCAACCCTCATAACACCCTGTACGCAGTGAAGCGACTGATCGGCCGTCGTTTCGACGAAGACGTCGTGCAGAAAGACATTCAGATGGTCCCTTACAAGATCGTCAAGGCGGACAACAATGACGCCTGGGTAGAAGTCAGCGGCCAGAAAATGGCACCGCCGCAGATCTCTGCTGAAATCCTGAAAAAGATGAAGAAGACCGCCGAAGACTATCTTGGCGAGCCCGTGACCGAAGCGGTGATCACCGTTCCGGCCTACTTCAACGACAGCCAGCGCCAGGCTACAAAGGACGCCGGCCGTATTGCCGGTCTGGATGTCAAGCGCATCATCAACGAGCCGACCGCGGCTGCGCTCGCCTATGGCATGGACAAGGCCAAGGGCGACCATACCGTGATCGTCTATGACCTGGGTGGCGGTACCTTCGACGTGTCGGTCATCGAAATTGCCGAAGTTGACGGTGAGCACCAGTTCGAAGTGTTGGCCACCAACGGCGACACCTTCCTCGGCGGTGAGGACTTCGACATTCGCCTGATCGACTACCTCGTCGATGAATTCAAGAAAGAAACCGGCATGAACCTCAAGGGTGATCCGCTGGCCATGCAGCGCCTGAAGGAAGCCGCGGAGAAGGCCAAGATCGAGCTGTCCTCCAGCCAGCAGACCGACGTCAACCTGCCGTATATCACTGCAGACTCGACCGGTCCGAAGCACCTGAACGTGAAGATTTCCCGTGCCAAGCTCGAAGCGCTGGTCGAGGATCTGGTGCAGCGCACCATCGAGCCGTGCCGCATGGCGATGAAAGACGCCGGCATCGACGTCTCCAAGATCGACGACGTGATCCTCGTCGGTGGTCAGACCCGCATGCCGCTGGTGCAGCAGAAAGTTGCCGAGTTTTTTGGCAAGGAAGCGCGCAAGGACGTCAACCCAGACGAAGCAGTTGCCATGGGTGCCGCCATTCAGGGCGCCGTTCTGGCGGGTGACGTCAAGGACGTGCTGCTGCTCGACGTGTCGCCGTTGACCCTGGGTATCGAAACCATGGGCGGCGTGATGACCGCCCTGATCGAAAAGAACACCACCATCCCGACCAAGAAGTCGCAGGTGTTCTCGACCGCCGATGACAACCAGAGTGCCGTGACCATCCATGTGCTGCAGGGCGAGCGCAAGCAGGCGGCGCAGAACAAGTCGCTGGGCCGCTTCGACCTGGCCGAGATCCCGCCGGCTCCGCGTGGCGTGCCGCAGATCGAAGTCACCTTCGACATCGACGCCAACGGCATCCTGCATGTGTCGGCGAAGGACAAGGCCACTGGCAAGCATCAGTCCATCGTGATCAAGGCTAACTCGGGTCTGTCCGAGGAAGAAATCGAGCAAATGGTGCGAGACGCCGAGGCCAACGCCGAGGAAGACCGTAAGTTCGAGGAGCTGGTTACGGCGCGCAATCAGGGCGATCAGCTGGTCCATGCGACCCGCAAGATGCTGACCGAAGCCGGCGACAAAGCTACCGAGGAAGACAAGGCCGGTATCGAGAAGGCGATTGGCGAATTGGAAGTAGCCATCAAAGGCGACGACAAGGCCGAGATCGAAGCCAAGATCGCAGCGGTTTCCCAAGCCTCCACGCCGCTGGCGCAGAAGATGTACGCCGAGCAGCCTCAGGGCGGCGAAGGCGAGCAGGCTGCCGACAACGCGCAATCCGGTGACGACGTGGTTGACGCTGAGTTCGAAGAGGTCAAGGACAACAAGTAAGCTGCGGCTTATGACCTCCATGACCCGGGGCAAAGCAGCGACCGCGACCGTGGCCGCTGCCTTTCGCTCCAACCCGATGCGGTGATGCCGCGACGGGGGTGATCGCCGCGCGGGGGCTTGCTCCCGCGTCGGCGTGTCTGGAGGGTACGAATTGAAGGTTCAGGAAATTTATGGCCAAACGTGACTATTACGAAGTGCTGGGTGTCGAGCGTGGCGCCAGCGAGGCAGAGCTGAAAAAGGCTTATCGCCGCCTCGCGATGAAGCATCATCCGGACCGTAATCCCGGAGACAAAGCCGCCGAAGACGCGTTCAAGGAAGCCAATGAGGCTTACGAAGTGCTGTCTGATGCGAGCAAGCGTCAGGCCTATGACCAATACGGTCATGCCGGCGTCGATCCGCAGATGGGCGCTGGCGCGGGTGGCGCTTATGGCGGTGCCAACTTCTCCGACATTTTCGGCGATGTCTTCAGTGATTTCTTCACTGGCGCGCGCGGCAGTTCGCGCGGCGGTGCCCAGCGCGGCAGCGACCTGCGTTACACGCTGGAGCTGGATCTGGAAGAGGCTGTGCGCGGCACCACGGTGACCATTCGCGTGCCGACGCTGGTCGAGTGCAAAACCTGTGATGGCTCGGGTGCCAAGAAGGGTACCAGTCCGGTCACCTGTACGACCTGCGGTGGTATCGGTCAGGTGCGCATGCAGCAGGGCTTCTTCTCGGTGCAGCAGACCTGCCCGCGCTGTCATGGTAGCGGCAAGATGATTTCCGATCCCTGCGGCAGCTGCCATGGTCAGGGGCGGGTCGAAGAGCAGAAGACGCTGTCGGTCAAGGTGCCGCCAGGTGTCGACACCGGTGATCGCATCCGCCTAACCGGCGAAGGCGAGGCGGGCGCGCAGGGTGGTCCGGCAGGCGATCTCTACGTAGTCGTCAATGTGCGCGAGCATCCAATCTTCCAGCGCGACGGCAAGCATT
The DNA here is from genome assembly GCF_000590475.1 of Stutzerimonas stutzeri. Classification (NCBI taxonomy): domain Bacteria; kingdom Pseudomonadati; phylum Pseudomonadota; class Gammaproteobacteria; order Pseudomonadales; family Pseudomonadaceae; genus Stutzerimonas; species Stutzerimonas stutzeri. The sequence goes on from NZ_CP007441.1 coordinate 980,394, forward strand.
TGTACTGCGAGGTACCGATCAGCTTCGCCGATGCAGCGCTCGGCGGTGAACTGGAAGTTCCGACGCTGGACGGCCGGGTCAAGCTGAAGATCCCCGAGGGGACCCAGACCGGCAAACAGTTCCGCCTGCGTGGCAAGGGTGTTGCGCCAGTTCGTGGCGGTGCCGCCGGTGATCTGCTATGCCGTGTCGCGGTGGAAACGCCGGTCAACCTGGGCAAGCGCCAGCGCGAGCTTCTCGATGAGTTCCGCAAGACATTGCAGAGCGACAGTTCCCATTCGCCCAAGGCCAGTGGCTGGTTCGAAGGTATGAAGCGCTTTTTCGGCGATCTTTAACTCAGTGGCAGGCTGCAGCTGGCGGGCTTATCTGCCGCCGCTGCAGCATGAGGCTTGTAGTGTGGAGCGGTTTCTATGCGACGTATAGCAGTGATGGGCGCCGCCGGGCGCATGGGTAAGACCCTGGTTGAGGCCGTCCAGCAGACGGGCGGCGTGGCAGGGCTCACCGCGGCGATCGATCGGCCCGACAGCACACTAGTCGGAGCGGATGCGGGGGAGCTGGCGGGCATTGGTCGCCTGGGGGTTCCGCTGATCGGTGACGCGGCAAAAGTGGCGGAAGAGTTCGATGTGTTGATCGACTTCACCCATCCTTCGGTGACACTGAAGAATTTGGAAGTGTGCCGTCGGGCGGGCAAGGCGATGGTGATCGGCACGACCGGCTTTTCGGCCGAGGAGAAGGAGAAGCTGGCAGCGGCGGCGAAGGATATCCCGATCGTATTCGCTGCCAACTTCAGCGTTGGGGTCAACCTCTGCCTCAAGCTGCTGGACACGGCGGCGCGGGTGCTCGGCGATGAGGTGGATATCGAGATCATCGAGGCGCATCACCGGCACAAGGTTGACGCGCCTTCCGGTACGGCGCTGCGCATGGGTGAGGTGGTTGCCGATGCACTCGGTCGCGATCTGCAGAAGGTGGCCGTCTATGGCCGCGAGGGTCAGACCGGAGCACGGGAGCGCGACACCATCGGCTTCGCTACCGTCCGCGCAGGCGATGTGGTCGGGGATCATACGGTGCTGTTCGCCGCCGAGGGTGAGCGCGTCGAGATTACGCATAAGGCTTCCAGTCGCATGACGTTCGCCCGGGGAGCAGTGCGCGCCGCATTGTGGCTGGAGCAGCAGCCGGCAGGACTGTACGACATGCAAGACGTGCTTGGGCTGCGTTGAAAAGGCTGTCGCTTGGCGTTCGGGCTGATTTCGGCTGGACCTGAAAAGGCGTTTTCTGTAAGCTTCCCGTTTTAGTGTGTCCACTAAAAGTTGCGCAGAAATGACTCAAATAAAAAGCGGGATGACCTTCACACGTCATCCCGCTTTTTTACAATCTGCGCCTGCTTCAGCCTTGATCTTTGGGAGGTCTCTTGACTAAGCCAGCCCTTGCGCCAGCCATTTTGGCCCTTGCCGATGGCAGTATCTTTCGCGGCGAATCCATCGGCGCCGACGGCCAAACTATCGGTGAGGTGGTGTTCAATACCGCCATGACCGGCTATCAGGAAATCCTCACCGATCCTTCCTATGCCAAGCAGATCGTCACCCTGACCTACCCGCACGTCGGCAATACCGGCACGACGCCTGAAGACGCCGAATCATGGAAGGTCTGGGCCGCGGGGCTTGTTATTCGTGACCTGCCGCTAATTTCGAGTAACTGGCGCGACAAGCAGCCGCTCCCCGACTACCTCAAGGCCAACGATACCGTCGCCATTGCCGGTATCGATACCCGTCGCCTGACCCGCATCCTTCGCGAGAAGGGCGCTCAAAATGGCTGCATCCTGGCCGGTGTCGATGCGACAGAAGAAAAGGCCCTGGAGCTGGCGCGCAGCTTCCCGGGCCTCAAGGGTATGGATCTGGCTAAGGAGGTCAGCGTCAAGGAGCGCTACGAGTGGCGCTCAAGCGTCTGGTGCCTGAGCGACGACGGCCACGCCGAAGTGCCGGCCAGCGAACTGCCGTATCACGTGGTCGCCTTCGATTATGGCGTGAAGTACAACATCCTGCGCATGCTGGTCGCACGTGGCTGCCGCATTACCGTATTGCCTGCGCAGACGCCTGCCAGCGAAGCCTTGGCGCTGATCCCGGACGGTATCTTCCTGGCCAACGGCCCGGGTGACCCCGAGCCATGCGACTACGCGATCAAGGCGATCCAGGACGTGCTCGAAACCGATATTCCGGTGTTCGGCATCTGCCTCGGCCATCAGTTGTTGGCGCTGGCCTCCGGTGCCAAGACCGTGAAGATGCCGAACGGCCATCACGGTGCGAACCATCCGGTGCAGGACTTGGACACCGGTGTGGTGATGATCACCAGCCAGAACCACGGTTTTGCCGTAGACGAGGCCAGCCTGCCGAGCAATCTACGCGCGACTCACAAGTCGCTGTTCGACGGCACTCTGCAAGGCATCGAGCGGACCGACAAGGTCGCCTTTAGCTTCCAGGGTCATCCCGAGGCGAGTCCCGGCCCGCATGACGTCGCGCCGCTGTTCGATCGCTTCATCGATGCCATGGCCAAGCGCCGTTAAGCCCGCCGAGCACAGAATTCGAGAGAGACCATGCCAAAACGTACAGATATCAAAAGCATCCTGATCCTCGGCGCGGGGCCTATCGTCATCGGTCAGGCCTGCGAGTTCGACTATTCCGGCGCTCAGGCCTGCAAGGCGCTGCGCGAGGAAGGGTTCCGCGTCATCCTGGTGAACTCCAATCCGGCCACCATCATGACCGACCCGGCCATGGCTGATGCGACCTACATCGAGCCGATCAAGTGGGCCACCGTGGCCAAGATCATCGAGAAGGAGCGTCCCGATGCGCTGCTGCCAACCATGGGTGGCCAGACGGCGCTGAATTGCGCGCTGGATCTGGAAAAGCATGGCGTGCTGGAGAAATTCGGCGTCGAGATGATCGGTGCCAACGCAGACACCATCGATAAGGCCGAAGATCGTTCGCGCTTTGACAAGGCGATGAAGAACATCGGTCTTGCGTGCCCGGTTTCCGGCATTGCCCACAACATGGACGAAGCCTACGGCGTGCTGGAAAAGGTCGGTTTTCCCTGCATTATCCGTCCGTCGTTCACTATGGGCGGCACCGGTGGCGGTATCGCCTACAACCGGGAAGAGTTCGAGGAAATCTGCGCCCGCGGTCTTGACCTGTCGCCGACCAGCGAGCTGCTGATCGACGAGTCGCTGATCGGCTGGAAGGAATACGAGATGGAGGTGGTCCGCGACAAGAAGGACAACTGCATCATCGTCTGCGCCATCGAGAACTTCGATCCGATGGGCGTGCACACCGGTGACTCCATCACCGTGGCGCCGGCCCAGACCCTGACGGACAAGGAATACCAGATCCTGCGTAACGCCTCGCTGGCAGTGCTGCGCGAGATCGGTGTGGAAACCGGCGGTTCCAACGTGCAGTTCGGCATCTGCCCGAACACCGGCCGCATGGTCGTGATCGAGATGAACCCGCGTGTATCACGTTCGTCGGCGCTGGCCTCCAAGGCCACCGGTTTCCCGATCGCCAAGATCGCGGCCAAGCTGGCAGTCGGTTATACCCTCGACGAGCTGCAGAACGACATTACTGGCGGCCGCACCCCGGCGTCCTTCGAGCCGGCGATCGACTACGTGGTCACCAAGATCCCGCGTTTCGCCTTCGAAAAATTCCCCAAGGCCGACGCGCGCCTGACTACTCAGATGAAGTCAGTCGGTGAAGTCATGGCTATCGGCCGTACGTTCCAGGAGTCGGTGCAGAAAGCGCTGCGCGGCCTGGAAGTCGGCGTGTCCGGATTCGATCCGAAGCTGGACTTGGCTGACCCGGAGAGCGAAAGCACGCTCAAGCGTGAGCTCACCGTGCCGGGCGCGGACCGCATCTGGTATCTGGCCGATGCGTTCCGCGCCGGCAAAAGTGTCGCCGAAGTTTTTGACCTGACACGTATCGACGAATGGTTCCTGGTGCAGATCGAAGATCTGATCAAGGATGAAGAGCGGATCAAGACCATGGGTCTGTCCAATATCGATCGCGACGTCATGTACAAGCTCAAGCGCAAGGGCTTCTCCGATGCGCGCCTGGCCAAGCTGCTCGGTGTGACCGAAAAGAATCTGCGCAATCATCGCCACAAGCTGAAGGTGCTGCCGGTCTACAAGCGCGTCGATACCTGCGCCGCCGAGTTCGCCACCGACACCGCCTACATGTACTCGACCTACGAGGAAGAGTGCGAGGCCAACCCGTCGAGCCGCGACAAGATCATGATTCTCGGCGGTGGCCCGAACCGCATTGGCCAAGGCATCGAATTCGACTACTGCTGCGTGCACGCGGCGCTGGCGATGCGTGACGACGGCTATGAGACCATCATGGTCAATTGCAACCCGGAAACCGTCTCCACCGACTATGACACCTCGGATCGCCTGTACTTCGAGCCGGTGACTCTGGAAGACGTGTTGGAAATCGTTCGTGTCGAACAGCCCAAGGGCGTCATCGTCCAGTACGGTGGCCAGACTCCGCTGAAACTGGCGCGTGCACTGGAGGAGGCCGGCGTGCCGATCATCGGGACCAGTCCCGACGCTATCGACCGTGCCGAAGACCGCGAGCGCTTCCAGCAGATGGTCGAGCGCCTGAACCTGCGTCAGCCGCCGAACGCGACGGCGCGCAGCGAAGAGGAAGCCTTGGCCGCATCCAAGGTCATCGGCTATCCGCTGGTGGTGCGCCCGTCCTACGTGCTGGGCGGCCGCGCGATGGAAATCGTCTATCAGGAAGAAGAGCTGCGCCGTTACATGCGCGAGGCGGTCAAGGTGTCCAACGACAGCCCGGTATTGCTCGACCACTTCCTCAACTGCGCCATCGAAGTTGACATCGACGCGGTATGCGACGGCGAGCAGGTGGTGATCGGCGCGATCATGCAGCATATTGAGCAGGCGGGCGTGCACTCCGGTGATTCGGCGTGCTCCCTGCCGCCTTACTCGCTGCCGGCGCATATCCAGGACGAGATCCGCGATCAGGTCAAGAAGATGGCGCTCGAGCTCGGCGTGGTCGGCCTGATGAACGTGCAGATGGCCGTACAGGGCGAGGATATTTTCGTCATCGAAGTGAATCCTCGTGCGTCGCGTACCGTTCCGTTCGTCTCCAAGTGCATCGGCGTTTCGCTGGCAATGATCGCCGCGCGCGTTATGGCGGGCAAGACGCTGGCCGAAGTTGGGCTGACCGAAGAAATCATCCCCAACTTCTACAGCGTCAAGGAAGCGGTATTCCCCTTCGCCAAGTTCCCAGGTGTGGACCCGATCCTCGGCCCGGAGATGAAGTCGACCGGCGAGGTGATGGGGGTGGGTGACAGCTTTGCCGAGGCCTTCGCCAAGGCGCAGCTCGGTGCCAGCGAAATCCTGCCGAACAGCGGTTGTGCCTTCATCAGCGTGCGCGACGATGACAAGCCGCATGTCGCGCAGGTGGCGCGGGACCTGATCGAGCTCGGTTTCGAGGTCGTCGGCACAGCCGGCACGGCCAAGATCATCGAGGCGGCCGGGTTGCCGGTGCGCCGGGTCAACAAGGTGACCGAAGGTCGTCCTCACGTCGTCGACATGATCAAGAATGACGAAGTGACTCTGATTATCAACACCACCGAGGGGCGTCAGTCCATTGCTGACTCCTACTCGATTCGTCGTAACGCCCTGCAACACAAGATCTGCTGCACCACCACGCTGGCGGGTGGCCAGGCGATCTGTGAGGCGCTCAAGTACGGTCCCGAGAAGACCGTGCGTCGCTTGCAGGATCTCCATGCAGGAATCAAGGCATGACTAAATACCCAATGACCGTCCAGGGCGCGCGCGCCCTGGAAGAAGAGCTCAAGCATCTCAAAACCGATCTGCGCCCACAGATCACCCAGGCTATCGCCGAAGCGCGCGAGCTGGGCGATCTCAAGGAAAATGCCGAATACCATGCCGCTCGCGAGCAGCAGGGTATGGTGGAAGCGCGTATTCGAGACATCGAGGGTCGTTTGCAAAACGCTCAAGTCATCGATGTGGCCAGCATTCCACATACTGGAAAGGTGATTTTTGGCACGACCGTGGACATTGTTAACGTCGAAACGGATGACACCGTGACCTACCAGATCGTGGGTGACGACGAGTCGGACATCAAGCGTGGCAAGCTATCGGTCAGTTCTCCGATCGCTCGCGCTTTGGTGGGCAAGGAAGAGGGCGACGTGGTAACGGTCAAGACGCCCAGCGGCGTGGTCGAATACGAGATCGTAGAGGTTCGCCATATCTGACCGTCGGCCAATGCGCGCAGGGGTGATCAGTTGGCAGCTGGCCCAGACATTCTGGGTCGGCGGCCTCTGGCTGCTGCAGTTCGTGATGCTACCAGCGCTGGCGAAAATTGGCTTGGCGCCGCTGCTGATCGAAGAGATCGCCGGCAGCTTGAGGCCCTTGCTGGTGGGCTTTGCCGCGTTCTGTGTAGTGCTTCAAGCGGTCGTGCTGATCCAGCTCAACGGCTTTCGCAGCTTATGGCAAGACCTGCGTGGGCAGCTGCTGTCATCGGTGCTGTTGCTTGCAACGAGCTATTTCGCGGTGCGGGTCGGATTCGTCGAATCGCCCTACTGGCTGGTGTTCAGTTACCTGGTGATGGGGTTGTGCGGATTGATTCTAGTGCTGCAGGTCGCTCCCGGGCGGGAGCGATAGCGGAAATTAGAGTGGGTTGTGAATGGCTCAGCCCTGAAATCGGTGCACATTCGAAAGCTGTTTGTTTACTTTTGGATTTTTGCGATAAATCAGCGCCATCTTGCCGATGGACTGCACCAGTTCGCAGCCACCGATTTTGCAGAGCTCTTCCATCATGGCGCGCCGATCATCGCGTTCGGTGATTCGCAGTTGTACTTTGATCAGTTCATGATCGCTCAAGGCGCGATCCAATTCGCCCTGGACACCTTCGGTCAGACCGTTTTCGGACACGATCAAAACCGGCTTCAAATGGTGGCCGATGGATTTGTACTGCTTCTTCTGCTCGTTAGTGAGCGGCATAATTCGACCCTTGCGTCAGAACTCTTGAAAATGGCGGCTAGTGTAACTGACACGCCCAGAGCCGCACAGATGAGGTATCAGCTTGGCACGTTCCAAGACCAGCCCGCGTTGGCTGAAAGAGCATTTCGACGATCCCTACGTGAAGATGGCGCAGCGCGACGGCTATCGCTCCCGGGCAAGCTACAAGCTGCTCGAGATTCAGGAGAAGGATCGCATCCTCCGGCCAGGCATGACTGTGGTCGACCTTGGCGCCGCGCCGGGCGGCTGGTCTCAGGTCACCAGCCGGGTGATTGGCGATCGTGGACGGCTGATCGCGTCCGACATTCTGCCGATGGATAGCATCGCCGATGTGACCTTCGTGTTGGGCGATTTCACCGAGGACGAGGTTTTTGCCGAAATCCTTCAAGCCATCGGAGAAACCCAAGTTGACCTTGTGATTTCCGATATGGCCCCCAATATGAGTGGAGTGAAGGTGGCTGACCAAGCGCGAGCGATGTTTCTCTGCGAATTGGCATTGGATCTGGCCATGCGGGTATTGCGTCCGGGTGGCGATTTTCTGATCAAGATTTTCCAGGGAGAAGGCTTCGATGCCTACCTGAAGGATGTACGCCAGAATTTCGACAAGGTGCAGATGCGTAAACCCTTGTCTTCACGGGATCGGTCGCGCGAGCAGTACCTGTTGGCCCGCGGCTATCGTGGCGATGGCAACGAGATGCACACGCTGCGGTCCTAGCTATAAGAAGGGAAATCCACGCGGGTGCCAACTGCCGGAATTACGGGCTAGCATCTTTCATATCGGGTTACAGACCAAGCTGCCCGTTCAGCGACGTTGTGTAGTAAGTTAGGCCGAGAGCGAGCATCGGTCGTCATGCAGGCTCCCGACAACAGGCCTGCTCTAGAGGGTAGTGAATTGAACGACATGGCGAAAAACCTGATCCTTTGGTTGATCATTGCCGCTGTCCTAGTGACGGTGATGAACAACTTTTCCAGCCCGACCGAGCCGCAGACGCTCAACTACTCGGATTTCATCGAGCAGGTGAAAGAAGGCCGTGTGGAGCGCGTGACCGTCGATGGTTATGTCATTACTGGCAAGCGCAGTGACGGTGAACCCTTCAAGACGATTCGTCCGGCGATTCAGGACAATGGCTTGATCGGCGACCTGATTAATAACGATGTGGTGATTGAGGGCAAGCAGCCAGAGCAGCAGAGCATCTGGACGCAGCTACTGGTCGCCAGTTTCCCGATATTGGTCATCATCGCGGTCTTCATGTTCTTTATGCGCCAGATGCAGGGCGGTGCAGGCGGCAAGGGTGGGCCGATGAGTTTCGGCAAGAGCAAGGCGCGCCTGCTCTCCGAAGATCAGGTCAAAACCACCTTTGCAGATGTGGCGGGTTGTGATGAGGCCAAGGAAGAAGTTACCGAACTGGTTGAATTTCTCCGCGATCCGGGGAAGTTTCAGCGCCTCGGTGGGCGGATTCCGCGCGGTGTGCTGATGGTGGGTTCCCCGGGTACCGGTAAGACGCTGCTGGCCAAGGCGGTCGCTGGCGAAGCCAAGGTCCCCTTCTTTACCATCTCGGGCTCCGACTTCGTCGAGATGTTCGTTGGTGTTGGCGCCAGCCGTGTGCGAGACATGTTCGAACAGGCTAAGAAGCACGCACCCTGCATCATCTTCATTGATGAGATCGATGCGGTCGGTCGTCATCGCGGCGCCGGGCTCGGTGGTGGGCATGACGAGCGCGAGCAGACGCTCAACCAGTTGCTCGTGGAGATGGACGGTTTCGAGATGAACGATGGCATCATCGTTATCGCCGCAACCAACCGTCCGGACGTCCTTGACCCCGCGTTGCTGCGTCCCGGTCGCTTTGACCGCCAGGTAGTGGTCGGGCTGCCGGATATCCGTGGTCGCGAACAGATTTTGAAAGTCCATATGCGCAAGGTTCCGCTTGGCGATAGCGTCGAGCCGGCATTGATCGCTCGCGGCACGCCCGGCTTCTCTGGTGCCGACCTGGCGAACCTGGTCAATGAAGCTTCTCTGTTCGCCGCGCGTGCCGGTAAGCGTGTGGTCGAAATGAAAGAGTTCGAGTTGGCGAAAGACAAGATCATGATGGGCGCCGAGCGCAAATCGATGGTCATGTCCGAGAAGGAGCGCCTCAATACGGCTTATCACGAAGCGGGCCATGCGATTGTCGGCCGTGTCGTGCCGGAGCACGATCCTGTGTACAAGGTTTCGATCATCCCGCGTGGTAGGGCGCTGGGTGTCACCATGTTCCTTCCCGAGGAGGACCGCTACAGTCTCTCCAAGCGTGCCTTGATCAGTCAGATCTGCTCGCTGTTCGGTGGTCGTATCGCCGAGGAAATGACCCTTGGTTTCGAGGGGGTTACGACCGGGGCGTCGAACGACATTATGCGCGCCACGCAGCTGGCTCGTAACATGGTCACTAAGTGGGGCTTGTCCGAAAAACTCGGTCCTCTGATGTACGCTGAAGAAGAGGGCGAGGTATTTCTTGGGCGAAGTGCCGGCAGCCAGCACACCAATGTCTCCGGTGATACCGCGAAGCTGATCGACCAAGAAGTCCGTAGCATCATTGATCATTGCTACGGTACGGCCAAGCAGATTCTGGCCGACAACCGTGACAAGCTCGACGTGATGGCCGAAACGCTGATGAAGTACGAAACGATCGATTCCGATCAGATCGACGACATCATGTCGGGCCGGACACCGCGCGAGCCGCGTGACTGGCAGGACGGTTCGGGGCCTACCGGAACGCCGGTGCAGCCCGAAGGCGGCCGTCCGCAGACGCCAATTGGTGGCCCTGCTGGCGAGCACTAAGCTAAGGCTGTTTCGATGACTGAATCGTTGTACCCAACCCGGCTGCCTTGTGGCAGCCGGGTTCTCGATTTATCACGCCCACATGTCATGGGCATTCTCAACGTCACGCCCGATTCGTTTTCCGATGGTGGTCAGCACATCGGTGTTGACGCAGCCCTGCGTCACGCCGCGGCGATGGCGGCTGCTGGCGCGTCGCTGATCGACATCGGTGGCGAGTCCACGCGTCCTGGTGCGCGGGTCGTCTCGCCGCTAGAGGAGCTGGAGCGTGTGGCGCCGGTCGTTGAGGCGATTGCGCGCGAGCTTGATGTGATCATCTCGGTGGACACCTCGACACCGGCCGTGATCCGCGAGAGTGCGCGTCTCGGCGCGGGGCTGATCAATGACGTACGTTCGCTTTCCCGTGATGGTGCGCTGGACGCAGTGGCCGACAGTGGTCTTCCGGTGTGCCTGATGCATATGCGCGGTGAGCCGGCTGATATGCAGAACGATCCGCGCTACGATGATGTCGCTGCTGAAGTGCTGGGCTTTCTTCGCGAACGCATGGAGATTTGTGTTGCTGCGGGAATCCCTGTCGAGCGGATCGTACTCGATCCAGGGTTTGGATTCGCAAAGACCCTTTCGCATAACCTCGTTTTGTTCAAACGCCTGGAACAGCTACATGCGTTGGGGCGACCCTTACTGGTCGGAGTATCACGAAAGAGCATGATTGGGCAGGCGCTTGGGCGCGATGTAGAGCAACGCTTGCATGGCAGCCTGGCGCTCGCGGCGCTGGCGGTTGCCAAGGGTGCACGCATTTTACGTGTGCACGACGTGGCTGAAACGGTTGATGTGGTTCGAATGATTGCTGCAGTGCAGACGGCAGAATAAGGGATTTCATGGCTAGAAAATATTTTGGAACCGACGGCATTCGTGGTCATGTCGGGCAGTTTCCGATCACCCCGGAGTTCATGCTCAAGCTCGGATGGGCGGCCGGAATGGCGTTCCGCAAGCATGGGAAGTGCCGCATTCTGATTGGAAAGGACACCCGCATCTCGGGGTATATGTTCGAATCCGCCTTGCAGGCTGGGCTGTCGGCCGCGGGTGCCGACGTGTTGCTGCTCGGACCTATGCCAACCCCTGCTGTCGCTTATTTGACCCGTACCTTTCACGCGGACGCAGGTATTGTGATCAGCGCCTCGCACAATCCTCATCATGACAACGGCATCAAATTCTTCTCCGGGCGGGGGACGAAATTGCCGGATGAAGTCGAGCTGATGATAGAGGGGCTGCTCGATACGCCGATGACTGTCGTTGAGTCGGCGCAACTCGGCAAGGCGTCGCGAATCAACGATGCGGCTGGCCGCTATATTGAGTTCTGTAAGAGTAGCGTGCCGACCAGTACCGATTTCTCCGGTATGAAGATCGTGCTCGATTGCGCGCATGGCGCCACTTATAAAGTAGCGCCTAGTGTCTTCCGCGAACTTGGGGCGGAAGTGGTAGTTATCGCCGCTCAGCCTGATGGCTTGAATATCAACGCCGATGTCGGGTCGACCCATGTTGGGCAGCTGCAGAAGGCAGTGATCGAGAATGGTGCGGATCTTGGTATTGCCTTCGACGGGGATGGCGACCGCGTGATGATGGTCGACCACACTGGTGCTCAGGTGGACGGTGACGAGTTGCTCTATATCATCGCCACCGACCTGCAGGATCGTGATCATCTGGCTGGGGGGGTGGTTGGCACGCTAATGAGCAATCTTGGGCTCGAGTTAGCCCTCAAGGCACGCGAAATCCCCTTCGTTCGGGCTAAGGTAGGTGATCGCTATGTGATGGCGGAAATGCTCGATCGCGACTGGGTGCTCGGGGGGGAGAACTCGGGGCATATTGTCTGCGCGCAGCATGTAACGACCGGAGATGCGATTATCGCGGCGCTACAGGTCGTGCTGGCACTTAGGCGCCGGGGGAAGACTCTTGCTCAAGAGCGACTGGCTTGGAATAAGTGTCCACAGGTCTTGATCAATGTGCGTTTCGCTGGTGACCGAGATCCGATTTCCCACCCTCAGGTTCAAGCGGTCTGTGACAGCGTCACCGAGCGAATGGCGGGTCGTGGTCGTGTGCTGTTGCGCAAGTCGGGAACCGAGCCGTTGGTGCGTGTCATGGTCGAAGGAGACGATGAAAAACAGGTTCGGCGTTACGCCGAAGAGCTGGCGAATGCAGTTACAGAAGTTTGCGTGTGATTGCCGCTTGCCAGGGCTGTTTTCGTTGAGTACCATCTGCGCCCACTTTGACCGACGAGGTAAAGCATGCGTCGCCCACTGGTAGCTGGTAACTGGAAAATGAACGGTACCCGCGCCAGCGTCGCAGAGCTGATCGAGGCGCTCCGTCAACAGGAAATTCCTACTGCGGTAGAAATGGTCGTGTTTCCATCCTGTTTGCATCTGGAGCGAGTGGTGAGCGGCCTGGAGGGCGAGGCAATCGCTGTGGGTGCTCAGGATTGCGCGGCGGAAACTGGCTTCGGTGCGTTGACTGGCGAAGAGTCTCCTTCTCAGTTGGCTGATGCGGGCTGTAGATGGGTGTTGGTTGGTCATTCCGAGCGGCGCATGATTCTGGGCGAAAGCGACGAAGTGGTAAGTAAGAAATTCTCGGCAGCATTGGAGTGCGGAATGACTCCGGTGTTGTGTTTGGGTGAGACGCTCGAGCAGCGTCAGTCTGAACAGACTTTAGAAGTGGTTGGCCGTCAGCTGGCTCGCATAGTTGCTGACGCCGGGATTGCCGCTTTCGAGCGGGCTGTTGTAGCGTACGAGCCGGTCTGGGCGATAGGTACCGGGCTTACAGCAACGCCGCAGCAGGCCCAGGAAGTGCATGCGGCTATTCGAGAGCAGCTGGCGCGTGAAGATCAACGTATTGCCGATGGTGTGCGTCTTCTCTATGGCGGCAGCGTAAAGGCGGATAATGCCGCCGAGCTTTTCGGGATGGCTGATATCGATGGGGGGCTCATCGGTGGGGCTTCTCTGAACGCGAATGATTTCGGCGCGATCTGTCGTGCCGCAGGGAACTGATCAGATGTTGCAGACTGTTGTGATTGTGGTGCATCTGCTGGTTGCCATTGGTGTGGTTGCGCTGGTGTTGCTGCAGCAAGGTAAAGGCGCAGATGCGGGTGCTTCCTTTGGTTCGGGTGCTTCGGCAACTGTTTTCGGAAGCCAAGGTTCCGCTACCTTTCTTAGTCGGTTTACTGCTATACTTGCCGGCGTTTTTTTTGTGACGAGTTTAGGGTTGGCATTCTTCGCAACGCGGCAAGCCGATCAGATGTCGCAGGCGGGTTTGCCTGATCCAGCGGTGCTGGAAGTCCCGGCTAGCAAGCCGGCAGTTGAAGATGTACCTGTTCTGGACGCTTCTCCATCCGCACCTAGTGCAGACGAGGTTCCTCAAGTCCAGGAGCAGAAGTAAAAGGTTTTTGCCGAGGTGGTGGAATTGGTAGACACGCTACCTTGAGGTGGTAGTGGCCATAGGCTGTAGGGGTTCGAGTCCCCTCCTCGGTACCAAACAAGCAGGCCCGCGAACGCGGGCTTTCTTGTTTTCAGTGTTTGGGTTGACCTATTTTAGGCGCGGTCGTATAATTCGTGCCCAGTTTGACGCGGGGTGGAGCAGTCTGGTAGCTCGTCGGGCTCATAACCCGAAGGTCGTTGGTTCAAATCCAGCCCCCGCAACCAGTGATGAAAAGCCCCTATCGAGGGGCTTTTTATTAGGCTTCAAGCCAGGTCGCCGGCATCTACAGGCGATCATTAGGGATGGGCGTTTCGCCCATTTTTCATTTGTACGGCATGCACGAGGGACTTCGATGTCGAGCAAGCTAGAACAGTTGCAGGCCTTGTTGGCCCCGGTGGTCGAGGCGCTCGGCTATCAATGCTGGGGTATCGAATTCATTTCGCAGGGTCGGCATTCCTTATTGAGGGTCTATATCGATCATTCAAACGGAATTCTTGTCGACGATTGTGAAAAGGTCAGCCGCCAGCTTAGCGGTGTGCTCGACGTCGAAGACCCGATCAGCTCCGATTACACCCTTGAGGTGTCCTCGCCTGGTATGGATCGGCCGCTGTTCACGCTTGAACAGTACGCGGCGCACGTGGGCGAACAGGTAAAAATAAAGCTGCGCTCGCCCTTCGAGGGTCGGCGCAATTTCCAGGGTCTTTTGCGCGGGATCGAGGAGCAGGATGTGGTGGTGCTAGTCGATGATCACGAATATCTATTGCCGATCGACATGATCGACAAGACCAACATAATTCCCCGTTTTGAGTGAATCGCGGATCCCGCGGACCCCAATGGATTGCGAAAGGCGAGGCGTACGATGAGCAAAGAAGTACTGCTAGTTGTGGAGTCGGTATCCAACGAAAAAGGCGTGCCGGCCGGTGTGATCTTCGAGGCGTTGGAGCTGGCTTTGGCCACCGCTACCAAGAAGCGCTTCGAGGACGAGGTGGACCTGCGGGTTGAAATCAATCGGCAGAATGGTAGCTACGAGACCTTTCGCCGCTGGACAGTGGTCGAGGAAGAAGATTTCGACGACCCAGCGCATCAACTGACCGTCGACATGAAGCAAGCTCAGGAAGCCGACGCCAAGCTCGGTGACGTTCTTGAGGAAAAGATCGAGTCGATCGAGTTCGGCCGTATCGCTGCGCAGACTGCCAAGCAGGTTATCGTGCAGAAGGTTCGGGAAGCCGAGCGTGCGCAGGTGGTCGAGGCTTATCGCGATCGCCTGGGTGAGATCATTTCCGGGACGGTAAAGAAGGTCACCCGCGATAGCGTCATCGTTGACCTGGGTAATAATGCCGAGGCACTGTTGGCGCGCGAAGACATCATCGCGCGCGAAACCTTCCGCGTCGGCGCCCGAGTACGTGCGCTGCTCAAGGAAATCCGCACCGAGAACCGCGGTCCGCAGCTGATTCTGTCGCGCACTGCGCCGCAGATGCTGATCGAGCTGTTCCGTATTGAAGTACCGGAAATTGCCGAGGGCCTGATCGAGGTGATGGGCGCTTCGCGAGATCCAGGTTCGCGCGCCAAAATCGCGGTTCGTTCAAAGGACAAGCGTATCGATCCGCAGGGTGCCTGTATCGGCATGCGCGGTTCGCGCGTTCAGGCCGTTTCTGGCGAAATAGGCGGTGAGCGTGTCGATATCGTGCTTTGGGACGAAAATCCAGCGCAGTTTGTTATCAATGCAATGGCGCCGGCCGAAGTGGCCGCCATCATTGTCGATGAAGATGCCCATGCGATGGATATTGCGGTTGGCGAAGACAATCTGGCTCAAGCCATCGGTCGGGGCGGTCAGAACGTACGCCTTGCCAGTCAGCTGAGCGGCTGGACGCTGAATGTAATGACCGAGGCGGATATCCAGACCAAGCAACAGGAAGAAACTGGCGACATCCTGCGTAATTTCATCGAAGAGCTAGACGTCGATGAAGAGCTGGCACAAGTACTGGTCGAGGAAGGTTTCACTTCGCTCGAAGAGATTGCCTACGTCCCAATGGAGGAAATGCTCGGCATCGAAGGCTTCGACGAAGATATCGTCAACGAGCTGCGAACCCGCGCCAAGGATCGCCTGCTGACGAAAGCGATCGCAACGGAAGAAAAACTGGCAGACGCCCAGCCGGCCGAGGATTTGCTCGAGCTGGAAGGCATGGACAAGGAACTGGCGGTCGAGTTGGCAATGCGGGGTGTCATCACCCGCGAAGACCTGGCCGAGCAGTCGATTGACGACCTGCTCGACATAGACGGCATAGATCAAGAGCGTGCCGGCAAGCTGATCATGGCCGCCCGAGCCCATTGGTTCGAGTAAGTAATTAGCGGCCTGAGGAGAGAGATGCATGACGCAAGTCACGGTGAAAGAACTGGCCCAGGTGGTCGACACACCGGTCGAGCGACTGCTGCAGCAGATGCGTGAGGCAGGACTGTCGCACACCAGCGCCGAGCAAGTAGTGACCGATAACGAAAAGCAGGCCCTGCTGGCGCACCTTAAGAGCAGCCACGGTGCCAAGGTGGATGAGCCGCGCAAAATTACGTTGCAGCGCAAAACCACCACCAAACTGAAAGTTGGTGGCAGCAAGACCATCAGCGTTGAAGTTCGCAAGAAAAAAACCTTCGTCAAGCGTAGTCCTGACGAGATCGAGGCTGAAAAGCAGCGCGAGCTGGAAGCGCAGCGTGAGGCCGAAGAAGCGGCTCGGCAGAAAGCTGCCGAAGAAGCGCGTTTGCGTGCCGAAGAAGAGGCACGCCTTCAGGCTGAGGCTGCAGCTAGCAAGACCGACGCGCCTGAAACCCAGGAGCCGGTCGCAGCGGTTGCCGCTGAGCCTGCTCCGGTCGCGCCCGCAGCTCCGGTCGAGGAGCGTAAGAAGGACGAGCCTCGTCGCCCTGACAAAGCTCGTAGTGACGACGATGAGCGTCGTGATCGCAAGCAGGCGCAGCATCGTCCTTCGCTAAAGGCAAAAGCTCCGCTGTCGCGTACCGTACGCAGCGGTGAAGACGACGCCGATGGATTCCGTCGCGGTGGCCGTGGCAAGTCGAAACTGAAGAAGCGCAATGCGCATGGCTTCCAGAGCCCGAGCGGCCCGATCGTTCGCGAAGTAGCGATCGGCGAGACCATTACCGTTGGCGACTTGGCGCAGCAGATGTCGGTCAAGGCGGCTGAAGTCATCAAGTTCATGTTCAAGATGGGCAGCCCGGTGACCATCAATCAGGTGTTGGATCAGGAAACTGCCCAGCTGATCGCCGAAGAGCTGGGCCACAAGGTCAAGCTGGTCAGTGATAACGCCTTGGAAGAGCAATTGGCCGAGCTGTTGAAGTTCGAAGGCGAAGCCATTACGCGTGCGCCGGTCGTGACCGTCATGGGTCACGTCGACCATGGTAAGACGTCACTGCTCGATTACATTCGTCGCGCCAAGGTCGCGGCCGGTGAGGCGGGTGGTATCACTCAGCACATCGGTGCCTACCACGTGGAAACCGACCGCGGCATGGTCACCTTCCTTGATACCCCGGGCCACGCGGCGTTTACGGCAATGCGTGCTCGTGGTGCTCAAGCGACCGACATCGTCATTCTCGTTGTAGCAGCGGATGACGGCGTCATGCCGCAGACCATCGAAGCCATTCAGCATGCCAAGGCTGCTGGTGTGCCGCTGGTCGTGGCAGTGAACAAGATCGATAAGCCCGGCGCCGATCTCGATCGGATCCGCAGTGAGCTGTCCGTTCATGAGGTGACCTCCGAAGAGTGGGGTGGTGACACGCCGTTCGTATCGGTATCCGCCAAGATGGGTACCGGTGTCGATGATCTGCTTGAAGCGGTATTGCTGCAGGCGGAAATCCTCGAGCTGACGGCAACCCCCTCGGCTCCGGGACGTGGTGTTGTGGTCGAGTCGCGTCTGGATAAAGGACGTGGACCGGTTGCTACCGTGCTGGTACAGGACGGTACTCTGCGTCAGGGTGACATGGCGCTGGTCGGCTCTAACTATGGCCGTATTCGCGCCATGCTCGACGAGAACGGCAAGCCGATCAAGGAAGCGGGTCCGTCGATTCCAGTGGAAATTCTCGGCCTCGACGGCACGCCGGATGCGGGCGACGAGCTCAGCGTGCTCGCCGACGAGAAGAAGGCGCGGGAAGTGGCCTTGTTCCGTCAGGGCAAGTTCCGCGAAGTAAAGCTGGCCCGTGCTCACGCCGGCAAGCTGGAAAATATTTTCGAGAACATGGGGCAGGAAGAGAAGAAGACGCTCAATATCGTCCTCAAGTCCGACGTCCGTGGTTCCCTCGAGGCATTGCAGGGTTCGCTCAGTGGTTTGGGCAACGATGAAGTGCAGGTGCGTGTGATTGGTGGCGGTGTCGGTGGTATCACCGAAAGCGACGCCAACCTGGCGCTGGCGTCCAACGCCGTATTGTTCGGCTTCAATGTCCGTGCCGATGCCGGGGCGCGAAAAATTGTCGAGCAGGAAGGGCTGGATCTGCGTTACTACAACGTGATCTACGACATCATCGAAGACGTCAAGAAGGCCCTGACTGGCATGCTTGGCAGCGATGTTCGCGAGAACATTCTCGGCATCGCCGAAGTTCGCGACGTATTCCGTTCGCCCAAGTTCGGTGCTGTCGCCGGCTGCATGGTCACTGAGGGTATGGTGCACCGCAACCGTCCGATCCGTGTATTGCGTGACGATGTGGTCATCTTCGAAGGCGAGCTGGAATCCCTGCGCCGCTTCAAGGATGACGTCGCTGAAGTGCGTGCAGGCATGGAATGCGGTATCGCAGTGAAGAGTTACAACGACGTCAAGGCTGGCGACAAGATCGAAGTGTTCGAGAAGGTCGAAGTGGCGCGTTCGCTCTAACCGAAGCTGTAGGCAATAGGCGGCAAGCTTTCAGGGGTGACCCTGGAAGCTTGCCGTTTGCCTTTGCAGCATGATGATTTATAGGTTTGCAGCTTGCTGCGCGAGGCAGATTTTCATGGCCAAAGAATTCAGCCGTACCCAGCGTATCGGTGACCAGATGCAGCGCGAGTTGGCGCTGTTGATTCAACGTGAAGTGAAAGACCCGCGTCTGGGTCTTATAACCATTACCGCCGTCGAGGTCAGCCGTGATCTTTCCCATGCCAAGGTGTTCATCACCGTCATGGGCAAGGATGACGATGAAGATGCGGTCAAGGGCAATCTCAGGATTCTCAACGACGCAAGTGGCTTCCTGCGAATGCAGTTGGGTAAGGCGATGAAGCTACGCACCGTGCCCCAATTGCATTTCAACTACGACGCCAGTGTGCGACGTGGTGTCGAGTTGACCACGCTCATCGAGCGAGCGGTGGCTGAAGACCGCAAGCACAGCGACGATCTCGGAGAGTAAAGCGTGGCCCAGGTAAAACGCGTTCGCCGCGCAGTCAGCGGCATCATTCTCCTCGACAAACCCCGTGGGTTCACTTCCAACGCGGCCTTGCAGAAGGTGCGCTGGCTGCTCAATGCCGAGAAGGCCGGGCACACCGGGAGCCTGGATCCATTGGCAACCGGTGTGCTGCCATTGTGTTTCGGTGAGGCGACCAAGTTTTCGCAGTATCTGCTTGATGCCGACAAAGGCTACGAGACTGTTGCCCAGCTTGGGGTCACCACTACGACAGCCGATGCCGAGGGCGAGGTGCTGGAGCGTAAGTCTGTCGCCGTCAATCAGGCGCAGCTAGAAGCGCTGCTGCCCCAGTTCCGCGGCAATCTGCTCCAAGTGCCACCAATGTATTCGGCGCTCAAGCGCGACGGCCAACCGCTATATAAGCTGGCTCGTGCCGGTG
Source organism: Stutzerimonas stutzeri (assembly GCF_000590475.1). Lineage (NCBI taxonomy): Bacteria > Pseudomonadati > Pseudomonadota > Gammaproteobacteria > Pseudomonadales > Pseudomonadaceae > Stutzerimonas > Stutzerimonas stutzeri. Next base: position 999,516 of record NZ_CP007441.1, read on the forward strand.
AAGTAGTGGAGCGAGAGCCACGATCTGTTAATATTGCGCGCTTGGAATTGCTGTCGCTCGACACCGATAAGGCGCGGTTTGCGGTGAGTTGCAGTAAAGGCACCTACATCCGAACGCTGGTCGAGGATATAGGTCACGAGTTGGGCTGTGGCGCGCACGTCGCGGAGCTGCGGCGGACCCAGGCAGGACCGTTCGATCTCGGCCAGACGGTAAGTCTTGAAGAGCTCGAGCAGGCTCACGCAGAAGGCGGAGCAGAGGCGGTAGATGCCTTTCTCAAGCCGGTCGATAGTGGCCTTGAGCATTGGCCGCTGTTGCAGCTGTCGGAACACAGTGCGTTCTACTGGCTGCATGGCCAGCCAGTACGTGCGCCGGAAGCGCCAAAGTTCGGCATGCTAAGGGTGCAAGATCAAAATGGTCGCTTCATCGGGATCGGTGAGGTGAGTGAAGACGGGCGTATCGCGCCACGTCGATTGATTCGGTCGGAATGACCGGTGCGCACGCCGCTTCGGTGGCGGGCGTGATGAGGGTGGCTGTCGGCAGGCACGGTCACTCCTTTTACTAACACGGGACATGTCCCGGCCTGTTCACAGAAGGAGCCCATCATGGCACTTAGCGTTGAAGAAAAAGTCCAGATCGTTAACGAGTACAAGCAAGCTGAAGGCGATACCGGTTCTCCGGAAGTGCAGGTTGCCCTGCTGACCGCCAACATCAACAAGCTGCAAGGTCACTTCAAGGCCAACGGTAAGGATCACCACTCCCGTCGTGGTCTGATCCGTATGGTTAACCAGCGTCGTAAGCTGCTGGATTACCTGAAGGGCAAGGACACTACTCGTTACAGCACCCTGATCGGTCGTCTGGGTCTGCGTCGCTAAGCGATGCTTGTGCGAAGCTGAATGCCAAAGCTGGAAGTGGGGTTCGCCCTGCTTCCAGCTTTTGCCTTTCAGAAGCGCGCGTTTTGGACAGGGAAAGGGTTCGACTCCCGCTACTGCCCACGAATTTGCATGACATGCCCCGCGCGAGGCCAAGCCCGCGGGCCATGAGAACGATTCCCCCAAGGCAACATAGAGAAGGAACCACCGTGAACCCGGTAATCAAGAAATTTCAATTCGGTCAATCGACCGTAACCCTCGAGACTGGCCGTATCGCCCGTCAAGCTTCAGGCGCTGTGCTGGTCTCCGTTGATGATGACGTGACCGTCCTGGTAGCGGTCACTGGTGCCAAGACAGCAGACCCGAGCAAAGGCTTTTTCCCGCTGTCGGTCCATTACCAGGAAAAAACCTACGCAGCCGGCAAAATTCCTGGCGGCTTTTTCAAGCGTGAAGCGCGTCCATCCGAGAAAGAAACCCTGACCTCGCGCCTGATTGATCGCCCGATCCGCCCGCTGTTCCCAGAAGGCTTCCAAAACGAAGTACAGGTCATCTGTACTGTCGTATCGACCAGCAAGAAGACCGATCCGGACATCGCCGCAATGATCGGCACCTCGGCTGCTCTGGCCATTTCCGGTATTCCGTTCAACGGCCCGATCGGTGCCGCGCGCGTTGCGTTCCACCCGGAAACCGGCTATCTGCTGAACCCGACCTACGAGCAGCTCAAGGCTTCCAGCCTGGACATGGTCGTAGCCGGTACCAAGGACGCCGTACTGATGGTTGAATCGGAAGCCAAAGAGCTGACCGAAGACCAGATGTTGGGTGCTGTACTTTTTGCGCATGACGAATTCCAGGCCGTTATCCAGGCCGTTACTGAGTTGGCCGCCGAAGCCGCCAAGCCGACCTGGGACTGGCAGCCAAAGGCGGAAAATACTCAGCTGCTCGATGCGATTCGTAGCGAGTTTGGTGAAGCCATTTCCCAGGCCTACACCATCATCATCAAGCAGGATCGCTATGCGCGCCTGGGCGAGCTGCGTGAGCAGGTCGTTGCCAAGTTCTCCGGCGAAGAAGGCCAGCCTTCCACTGGTGAAGTAAAAGACGCTTTCGGCGAGATCGAATACCGCACCGTGCGCGAGAATATCGTCAACGGAAAGCCGCGCATCGATGGCCGCGACACCCGTACCGTGCGTGGCCTGAACATCGAAGTCGGTGTACTCGACAAGACCCACGGCTCTGCGCTGTTTACCCGTGGTGAAACCCAGGCTTTGGTAGTCGCCACACTGGGTACCGCCCGCGACGCTCAGCTGCTCGACACCCTCGAAGGCGAGAAGAAAGACCCCTTCATGCTGCACTACAACTTCCCGCCGTACTCGGTCGGTGAGTGTGGACGTATGGGCGCAACAGGTCGTCGCGAAATTGGGCACGGCCGTCTGGCTCGTCGCAGTGTCTCGGCCATGCTGCCAAGCGCTGACGAATTCCCGTACACCATCCGCGTGGTGTCGGAGATTACCGAGTCCAACGGCTCCAGCTCCATGGCCTCGGTCTGTGGCGCTTCTCTGGCTCTGATGGACGCCGGTGTGCCGATGAAGGCGCCGGTTGCCGGTATCGCCATGGGTCTGGTCAAGGAGGGCGAGAAGTTCGCTGTACTGACTGACATCCTGGGTGACGAAGATCACTTGGGCGACATGGACTTCAAGGTGGCCGGTACTGCCAAGGGCGTCACCGCTCTGCAGATGGACATCAAGATCCAAGGCATCACTGAAGAGATTATGGAGATCGCGCTGGGCCAGGCTTTGGAAGCCCGTCTCAACATCCTTGGTCAGATGAATCAGGTGATCGGTCAGTCGCGCACTGAACTGTCGGCCAACGCACCGACCATGATTGCGATGAAGATCGATCAGGACAAGATCCGCGACGTCATCGGCAAAGGTGGCGCCACTATCCGTAGCATCTGCGAGGAAACCAAAGCCTCGATCGACATCGAAGACGATGGCTCGATCAAGATCTTTGGTGAAACCAAGGAAGCGGCAGAAGCGGCCAAGCAGCGCGTTCTTGGCATCACTGCCGAAGCCGAGATCGGCAAGATCTACGTCGGCAAGGTTGAGCGTATCGTCGACTTCGGCGCATTCGTCAACATCCTGCCAGGCAAGGATGGTCTGGTGCACATTTCCATGCTGAGTGATCAGCGCGTGGAGAAGGTCACCGATGTCCTCAAGGAAGGTCAGGAAGTGAAGGTACTGGTTCTAGACGTGGATAACCGCGGCCGTATCAAGCTGTCCATCAAAGATGTGGCGGCTGCCGAGGCCTCTGGAGCCTAAACGCGGCAGCGGTACAGAAAGGGCCCTTCGGGGTCCTTTTTCGTTTCGGACAGTTGTAACTCAGCGCTATGTGTTACGGGAAAGGCGTTGAGCAAGCGGTAACTTGATTGCAACTTGCACGCTTCGCTAGGGCAAAACATGCAGTGTGCTAGTGGCCTTCAGCTACCGCAGATTTTTAACTTATTGAACTTAAAGGATTATTTTTATAACAAAAAATGGCATGTCCTTTGCGATATTACCTTTGAACTGCGGTCGGAATAGATGCCGCAGACATTTGAAGAAAAACAGGAGTGCCACTATGAACATGATCCAGAACTCTCTTACTGCTGCCGCCGCCGCTGTTGCTCTGAGCTTGCCCATGGCGGGCGCCGCTTTCGCCGATACCACTCCGGCGCTGGATAAGGCTAATACCGTCATGCTGGCTGCCAACGACACCATGGAAGAGGCCGGTGATGCCACCTCCGATACCTGGATCACCACCAAGGTGAAATCCTCGCTGCTGGTCGAAGGCGCTACCCCAGGTATGGATATCGAAGTCGAAACCAAGGACGGCGTTGTTTCGCTGTCTGGCACTGTGGCCACCGAGGCCGAGCGCGAAATGGCTATCAGCAAGGCCAAGGGAATCAAAGGCGTCCGTGAAGTGTCGGCCGATGGCTTGAAATCCGTCGACTAACAACAAGTTGTCGCCACTACAGCTGAAAAACGAAACCCCGCCTTAGTGCGGGGTTTCGTTTTTCAGCGACCGCGTTGGCTGTCAATCTGGCGTAGGCGATTTCCTTCGAAGCGCAGGAAATGGTACATCCCGCTGGCTGGGCCATAGACCCATTCCTCCACCTGCACTTCATGACGAAAGCCGTAATCATCGAGGACTTCTTTGTAACCCACCAGCGAGGCGCTGGCAGGTTCGCCACACTTGCTTTTAACCTCGGCGGCGGACGCCTCAAGGCTGACCAGCGCGCTGCCGCAGCGATGGGTAGAAGACGCCTGGGCGTTACAAGCGAATACGAGCAAACTCAGCACGAGCAGGTGCGATGTGGGGAGCACAGTGAAATCCTTTCCCATTAATGGTCTCGGCGAGACTCGATGCGTATGAGGCGATTGCCTTCGAAAGTCAGAATACTGAACATGCCATTATTAGGTCCGTAAACCCATTCTTCGATGACGAGTTCGTGTCTGGCATAAGAGCCCAGTGTATGCCCGATCAAATCGCGCTGCACTGGCTGGCCGCACTTGCGTTCGACCTCGAAAATCCTGTCGCCGGTGCTGATCAGTTGGCTGCCGCAGCGTAACGTTTCTGCCTGCGACAGCGGAGCTGCTAGCGTAAAAACGAGCAACCATGCGCGATGAGTGTGGGTGGGCATGTCACTCGCTTCCCAGATGCAGCGAAGTTGGAATTCGTCCGGCTTCTTCGGTTTGCGTGATGCCGGTGTCCAGTAGATAAACCCGTGAGTCCTCAAGCCCTGACTGGTCCACCAGGTAATCCTTGATCGAAGCGGCGCGAGCGCGGCTTAGGCTGCGCAATAGCGCGGTGCTGTCCGCTCGGCTGGCCACCACGGCGTCGCGCATTCGCTTGCTACGCTCCTGCTCGTCGAGTTCGCTCCATTGAGCGGGTGGCTGTTGCCCGAGTCGACTGCGGTAGATGCCTTCGAGCATGGCGTCCTTTTCCTCCTCGCCGATTTCCAGCTGCGCGGCGTCGGCAGGTACTTTATCGCCTCGACGCTGTAGCACCTTGTACCAAGTTTCCTGAAATTCGCGTTGCAGCCATTGCTCGGCTATTAGCGGCCCATCCGCTTGCGGTGAGCTCTGCCCTTCGACTTCCAGGCGCAGCACTGGACGCTCCTGGAGTGCTCGTGCCAGCGTGCTCAGGTTGCCGCGCGCTTGTTCGTCAAGCTCACTATTGCCTGGCGCGAACAGGACTTGGCTGAGGTCGTTCTGTTCGCCGCCCGCCAGACCGGCAAGAAACTTGAACGGCGCCTGGACCGCGCGCGTCACCAGGTTGCGCAGCGTCTGCCAGACGATCGGCATGACGTCGAATTGCGGGCTGTTAAGGTTGCCCTGCACCGGCAGCTCAAGCGAGATAGTGCCGTGACTGTCCTTTAACAGCGCGACGGCCAGTCGGACGGGAAGATCGACTGCTTCGGGGCTGTCCACTTTCTCTCCGAGCTGCAACTGTTGCAGTACGACCTTGTTTTCGGCGTTCAGCTGGCCTTGCTGAATGCGATAGTGCAGATCGAGATCGAGGCGGCCCTTGCGGATGCGATATCCGGCAAACTTACCGGAGTAGGGCGAGAGTGTGGTGAGCTCGACCTGCCTGAAGCGGGTGACGATATCGAGACTCTGCAGCGGATCAAAGGGCGTGAGGTTCCCCTTGATGCTCACCGGAGCGTAGCGATCAACCTTGCCTTCAACGTCGACGGTGGCCGGTTGTTGGGCTCGGTTGTCGATCGTCCCGATCTGGCCATTGAGCTCTTGCACTGCGGTGATGAAGGGCGGGCGCAGACTGAGATCGGAAAAGTTAGCCGAGCCATTATCTATCGCAATGCCGCCGATTTGGATGGACATCGGCTCCGTTGCAGCGGAAGTGGCCTCACGATCGTCCGGTGTCGATTTGTCCACCAGCAAGTCATTGATGTTGGTGGTGAGGTCGGGGTTGATGATGAAGCGCGCGTAGGGCTGGCTCAGCTCAATATGTTCGACCTGCAGCTGCTGAGGATGCTGGTATTTCAATCCATCGAGCTTCAGGCGCTGCCATTTGACGAAGTCGCGATTTTTGATGGTATCCAGCGTATGCAGTTGGGTGATTTCGGCTGTCCCGCCTAGATTGAATGCCAGGGGCTCGGTGCCGGTCAGCTCGAGGTCCAGCTGGCTGGCCAGCATCCCGCTGCGCAATTCGAGATGAATCAATGGCGTCAGGTAGGCCTGTGCGATACGCAGGTCGATATCCTGTGTGCTGATCTTGAGCTGCCCCGCGGCCGGTTGCAGTTGCAATTGTCCTGCGGCTTGCAGGACACCCTGATTGCCAACGCGAGTGTTCAGATCAAGCTTGAAAGGTCGGGTGCCCAGGCTGTCGAAGTCGGACACATCGAGATTCAGTGGGCCCAACTCCAAGGCGACGCTTCCTTCCGGGACGCGATCGCTCAGGTGAATACGGTAGTCGCGCAACTGCGCATCACGCAGCAGAACCTGCCAGGCGCTCTTGGCCGTGGCGCTGCTGTCGGCTGCTGTCGGCGATGGGGTTGGCTCTGGGCTTTGCTCTACGCTTTGCGTCCGGTCGGGGTTCTGGCTCGCCTCAAGGGTAGTCGAGGGTGCCAGTAGCTTCAGCCAGTTCAGCTCGCCGTCCGGTTCCCGAGCCACCCAGGTCTCCAGTGCGCGGCTGCGCAACTCGCCGATCACTACTTGTTGCTTGGCCAGATCCAGCGAGGTATTGCTGATTTCAAGGCTCTCCAGGCGAACCAGAGGCTGCCCGTCCGGGGTGTCCAGCTTGAGAGGCGCCAGCTGCGCATTCAGGTTGCTCAGCTGCAGCTCGGTGCTCTGCGCAAGGTCGAGGCGATAGTCACTGGAGAAACTCAGCCTGCCTTCCTGCAGGCGCAGTGGTACGGCGTCTTGCGCGTAGGCCCAGAAATCCTTCAGTAGTAGGTCGCTTATTTTCAGCTGGCCGGACGAGCTGATGGGCGACAGGTTGATTTGCCCGGTCCAGTCCACACGGGCCCCGCTGGGGCCGGTTGCGACCAGAACCGCATCGGCCGCGTCATCCGAACGAGTGGCGAAGTTCATCAATTCGAAGTCGAGCGAATCGAGCAGGAAATCGATGGGTTCATCGGGCCGCTGATCGGCGAAGTGGACCGATCCCTCCACCAATTGAAGCCGTCCAATGCGTAGCGCGAAAGGCTCTTGCTCCGCCTCGTCCGGCTGCTCCTCGGCCACGGGCAGGTCGAACAGCTGCGTCAGGTTGAGTACCCCATCCTTGTCGAAGACCACTTCAGTGTGCAGCTGAACCAGCTCGATATCCTCGATCTGCAAGGCGCGACGCCAGAGACTGCTCCATTGAAGATTGAGGTAGAGGCGCTCGAAACCGAGCTGTGGCTGCTCGGCCTCGCCGAGGCGCAGATTGAACAGCGTGAGTTCGAGACTGAAAGGGTTGAACTCGATTCGCTCCAGGCGTGCCGGCACCGTGGCGTACTGGATCAGCTGCTGATTGACGATACGTTGGGCGACCCCGGGCAATATCAGGAAGCCGAGGAGGCAATAGCAGACCAGTGCGGTCATCAGGCCGATGAGCGCGCGCTTCATTCCGTTGGGCATGCGAACCTACATTCCGGGCGGTGAACTGCCTTGGAGTATGGCACGACAGGCGGGTTCCTCTAAGGTCCGGGTGTATTGCGGCGTTTCACAATTGCAGCGTCAGGACCTTCAGAGGAGGTTGCCCATCGATGGACGGAAAATCGTGTGCCGGCGACAGCACCTGGCAATCACGTACCGGTCGTCCTGTCTTCATCGCGCAACGCAAAACCTGCTCTCGCCAATCGTCGAGGCTGATTTTCGCCAGGTTGTTACAACAGATCAGCACCCCGCCTTCCGCCGTGGCAAGCAGTGCAGGCTTGAGCAGGCTCTGATAGTCGCGCAGTAGATCGACTGTGCCGAACGCGCTTTTCGACCAGGCCGGGGGGTCGAGCAGTATCAGATCGAACTGCTTCGGCATCAGGCGCGGGTAGTCGGGGAGCGCGCGTCCGCGTCGCTGCGAGATAGGTAAACCCGCCAGCTGCCGGATCGCCGGGAAATAGTCCGACTGCACGAACTGCATCGGGGCCAGCTCGGGGTTGAGTGCTCCGTTCTCTCGCCCGACCGCGAGGTTGCTTTCGGCGAAGTCCAGGTTCCACACCTCGCGCGCGCCACCGGCTGCAGCGCAGAGCCCGACGCCACAGGTATAGGCAAAGAGATTGAGCACCGACTTCCCGGCGCTGTTGGCTTTGACCCAGCCGCGAGCATTGCGCAGATCGAGAAACAGCAGTGGGTCCTGCCCGCTGTGGCGCGCGCGGACGCGGTAGTTGAGGCCCCATTCCCGACCAACCTGATCGTCCAGCCCTGCAGGGTCGGCGCGATACACCGGGTCAGTGCGATCAATGCGTGAGTTGCCCTGGGAGCGGTCGTTGTAAACCAGCGACAAGGGCTCGCCGAGGCTGGTGCAAAGCTGCTCATGCAGTGCCAGCAGAGCGTCGCGTTCGAGTGGTTGATGAAAGCTCTGTACGAGCAACAGTGGGCCATAACGATCAGCCGTCAGGCCTGGCGCGCCTTCCTGGCTACCATGAAACAGTCGGTAGCAGTCGGTGCCTTGTGCATGCAACTGATCCAGCAGCGCTTCGCGGTTGTGGTAAGCGGCGCGCAGCGCCTGTTCTAGAGGAGGCATGCGCGGCGGCTCTGCGAGAAGGGCACGCAGTTTATCGGAAAACGCTAGCGGCTAGGCAGACCCATGCGTCGACGGGCCCTGTGCACCGAGCCGCTGCGCACCGCCCAGCGCAGTACGGGTGCGGTGCGTCTGACACCGAGCTGTATCAGTTGGCGCTGGCGTGGGCTCTGGTGCAGCTCGAGCATGGCGCTCGCCCAATCTGGCAGCAGCTCCACTCCAGCCTGCATCATGAGGGCGCCAAACGGCCGGGTCAGCACGCTGGGAGCGGGGGCGTTGAATAGCACACGAAGGATTTCCCGAGAGCGCTCATCGCACCGCAGTTGCGGCTGTACCTCCTCCAGATAGTCGTCGATCTGCTGCCTTGAGCGCGGCACGTCGCGAGCGCCCAACGACTCGGCGATCCGCGCGACTTCTGCGTAATAGCGATCTTGGTCACTGCCAGACAGGTCAGGGTTGAGATAACGCAAGTGCGCCTTGAGAAAGCTGCTGACCTCGGCCACATGTACCCAGGTCAGTAGATCAGGGTCATAAGCGGCATAAGGACGGCCATCGGCGGCGTGGCCGGTAACGTTGAGGTGAATCGCCCGAACCCGCTCGATCAATCGTTGCGCGTCGGCCTGGCTGCCGAAAGTGGTCGCTGAGATGAACTGCCCGGTGCGACGCAAGCGACCAAGCAAGTCTTCGCGGAAATTCGAGTGATCCCAGACGCCAGCCAGCGCCAGCGGATGCAGCGCCTGAAGCAGCAGGGCGGAAATGCCGCCAACCATCATCGAGGTAAAATCGCCATGCACACGCCAGCAGACGGAGTCCGGCCCGAACAGCCCCAGGTCGCCCGGTGGGTTTTCGTAATCGACGCCGCCGATGGCCAGGCCTGTAAGGCTGAGCACCTGCGATTCGATATGACGGCGAATGAACTCCATGGTGACGTCTGGCTTGGCTGGGGAAAGCGGATGTTACCCCGATGCGCGCATGTTACCCGGCCCGGCCGATGAGTGTCGGCCAGAGTACGCGGGAGTCCGAAGGGTGCTACGTAGGAAGCGGGAGCCGGACAGCGAGACGCCGTCCGGTTTGTACAGCTGTTCAGCCGCGATGACGGCCGCGGAAGAAGTTGATCAGGCCCTGGGTCGAGGCATCCTCGGCAGGTGGTGCATCAAAGCTGGTCATCTGGCCATAGACCGCCTTGCCCAGATCCTTGCCCAATTCCACACCCCACTGGTCGAAGGAGTTGATCCCCCAGATCACGCCCTGTACGAATACCTTGTGCTCGTACAGCGCGATCAGCGCACCCAGGCGGCCGGGGCTGATGGTTTCCATCACCAATGTGTTGCTCGGCCGGTTACCAGGAATGACTTTATGCGGTGCCAGGCGCTCAATCTCGGCTTCGCTCATGCCCTTGGCACGCAGTTCGGCTTCGGCTTCTTCCCGGGTCTTGCCGAGCATCAATGCCTGGCTCTGCGACAGGCAGTTGGCGTAAAGCCATTCATGGTGGTCGGCCACCGGGTTGTGGCTGACTACCGGCACGATGAAATCGGCAGGAATCAGCGGAGTGCCTTGATGCAGCAGTTGATGGTAGGCGTGCTGGCCGTTGGCTCCAACACCACCCCAGATAACCGGGCCCGTGCTGCAGGAAACCGGCGAGCCATCCTGCCGGACGCTCTTGCCGTTGGACTCCATGTCCATCTGTTGCAAATGTTTGACGAAGTTGCGCAGGTAGTGGTCGTACGGCAGAAAGGCGTAGCTCTGCGCGCCCCAGAAGTTGTGATACCAGATCCCGAGCATTGCCAGCAGCACCGGCATGTTGCTTTCGAAGGGCTCATTGAGGAAGTGGCTATCCATGCTGTAGGCACCGGACAGCAGGTCCTTGAAGTTGGACATGCCGATCGCCAGGGCGATGGGCAGGCCGATCGCTGACCACAGCGAATAGCGCCCGCCGACCCAATCCCACATCGGGAAGATGTTCTTTTCACGAATACCGAAATCGACGGCGGCCTGCTTGTTGCTGGTCACTGCGATGAAGTGACGATAGAGCTTCTCCTCGGTACCACCCTTGCCGAGATACCAGGTGCGCGCCGCCTGGGCATTCTTCAGCGTCTCGAGGGTGCCGAATGTCTTGCTGGAAATAATGAACAGGGTGGTTTCGACGTTCAGTTTGGCGGTCACTTCGCGGAATTCGCTGCCATCGATATTCGCCAGATAGTGAGTGCGCACGCCATGCTGGGTGAACGGCAACAGCGCTTCGGACACCAGCTGCGGCCCCAGGAAAGACCCGCCGATACCGATGTTCACCACGTCGGTGATGGTCTTGTCGCTGAAGCCGCGCCAGAGGTTGTTGTGGATGCGAGTGACGATATCGGTCATCTGCGCCAGCGCGGTATGCACATCGCGCATGATGTTGTGGCCGTCAACCATGACCGAGTCGCCCATGGGGCGTCGCAGCGCCGTGTGCAGCACCGGGCGTTTCTCTGACGCGTTGATCTGCTGCCCTTCGAACATGGCGTGCGCGGCTTGCTCGACGCCCGCTTCACGGGCCAGGTTGACCAGTAGCGTGCGGGTTTCGGGGGTGACCAGGTTTTTCGAATAGTCGAGAAACAGGCCACAGCACGAAACCGACAAGTCCTCGAAGCGTGTCGGGTCAGCTTTGAAAGCTTCGCGCATGCTGAAGTTCTGCATGGCCAGGCGGTGTTCTTCCAAGGCCTTCCAGGACGACAGGCCGGTGGCATCGAGAGGGTGCTGGTAATAGCTCATCGTAGTGCGGCTTCCTTTGCTTGGCGGACTGTCTGCATGTCTGAAGGGCCCAGTGGGTATGGAGGCGCTGCAGCTGCCGGACAGTCATTCGATCATGCTGACGCGCGGGCATTCATCCCGACTGCGCCGGGCGCGTACCGCTCCGGTTCGATGACGCGGCGGTGGCGCATCCTGCGCTGTCGAGACAGTCTGACTGGGAAAAACGCCTGGCGTTCCGAGCGCTTGCTGCGCTTGGTGCTAATGCTAGCCTGACAGTCCGAAACCGTTGCGGATTTCGTCGGTCAGGGGAAACCTTTGAAGCACAAAAAAGCCCGCAGCGCGATGGCGGTGCGGGCTTTTTGCGCAACTCACTCGGAATCAGGCGACCTGAACCGGAATGGCGTTGCTGGTATGACTGAGATCGCCATCGGCGCCCATGTACAACACGTGTGGCTTGAAGCTCGCCAGTTCGGCTTCGCTGTAATGCGCGTAGGCACAGATGATCAAGCGATGACCGACGCCGGCCTTATGCGCTGCGGCGCCATTGACGGAGATGATCTTCGAACCTTCCTCGCCGCGGATGGCATAGGTGGTAAAGCGTTCACCGTTATCGACGTTGTAGATCTGGATCTGTTCGTATTCGCGGATGCCGGCCAAGTCCAGCCAGTCGCCGTCGATGGCGCAGGAGCCTTCGTAATCCAGCACCGAATGGGTCACCTGGGCGCGGTGCAGTTTTGCCTTGAGCATGATGGCGTGCATGGCGGGTTCCTCCGGGTGCGCAAGCGGCGCAGAGTGTGCCCGAACCCTCGGACCTGATCAATACCAAGGGCCAATCGGACCATACCGATAGTGGGCGTGATTACGATGGCGCGGGCTTGCCAGTATCCACCAGCAAGTTGTCGATCAGACGCGTCTTGCCGAGAAAGGCCGCTGCGAGAATAACCAGTTCGCGAGTATCCGCGGCGGCGGGTTTCAGGTCCGACGCATCACGAAACTCCAAGTAGTCAGGCCGCAGACCGGCGGCCTTCAGCGCCTGCAGACCCTTGGCCAAAAGGCCTGGATAGTCCCGATCCCCGCTGTGGATCGCCTCCGCCAGCTGCTTGAGCGTGCGGTACAACGCCGGAGCCGTCGCACGCTCATCGGCACTGAGGTAGCCGTTGCGAGATGATAGCGCCAAGCCGTCATCGGCGCGCACGATCGGCTCGCCAATAATCTGCACCGGCATGTTCAGGTCACGAACCATGGTGCGAATCACGGCCAACTGCTGAAAATCCTTCTGGCCGAACACGGCGAGATCGGGCAGCACCATGTTGAATAATTTGCTGACAACCGTAGAGACGCCGTCGAAATGCCCCGGCCGACTACCGCCGCATAGCCCTTCGGACACGCCCGGTACGCGGACGATGGTCTGCATGGCTTGGCCGTGGGGATACATTTCCTCGACGTTTGGTGCGAACAAAAGATGACAGCCCGCCTCGAAGAGCTTTTCCTGGTCGGCGGTGAGCGTACGCGGATAGCTGGCGAGATCCTCGTTGGGACCGAACTGCATCGGGTTGACGAAGATGCTGGCAACCACGAAGTCGGCGCGTTGACCCGCCTTCTTCACCAGCGCGATGTGGCCAGCATGCAGGTTGCCCATGGTCGGCACGAAGCCGATGCGTTTGCCCTCGCCACGCGCACGTGCCACCGCGGCGCGCAGGTCAGCGATAGTCTTGACCACGTTCATGCGGAAAATCCATGTTCGGCTGCGGGAAATTCAACGGCCTTTACCGCCCGTACATAGGCGGCGATGGCGGAGGGGATGTCGCCATGCTCCGGCATGAAGTTTTTGACAAACCTGGGCGCGCGTCCACTGAGCGAAAGCCCCAGCATGTCGTGCAGCACCAGCACCTGGCCATCGGTGGCGTTGCCGGCGCCGATGCCGATCACCGGCACCGCGACGGCCTGGGTAATGCGGGCGGCCAGTTCGCTGGGGATGCACTCGAGCAGCAGCATGGCGGCGCCAGCGGCTTCGAGGGCCTGCGCGTCGGCAATCATCTGCTGCGCCTGGGCATCCTGGCGGCCCTGGACCTTATAGCCACCAAAGATGTTCACGGCCTGAGGGGTCAGGCCCATGTGGGCACAGACCGGAATGCCGCGTTCGGCCAGCAGTCGAATGGACTCGGCCAGCCATGCCGCACCTTCGACCTTGATCATGTGCGCACCGGCCTTCATCAGCGTCGCCGAGTTATCCAGCGTTTGCTCGACGGTCGCGTTGGCCATGAAAGGCAGGTCGGCAAGAATCATCGCGCCACGATTGCCGCGTTTGACGCAGGCGGTGTGGTAAGCCATCTCTTCAACGGTCACGGGCAGGGTGCTGTCGTGTCCTTGCAGGACCATGCCCAGAGAGTCGCCGATCAGCAGCATCTCGACCCCGGCTTCGCAGGCGGTCTTGGCGAAGGTTGCGTCATAGCAGGTGAGCATGACGATTTTTTCGCCTTTCTGCTTGAGGCCTTGCAGGGTAGTCAGGGTTACGTCTGGCATGAATGCCGTCCTCCTAGAGCCTCTGAGAGATCACGTTGCACTCGGAGCGTCAGCGATTGCGCGCTGAGCGCCTCAATTCGATGCGTGCCGGTAGCGGGCGCTTATAGTCCCGATGGCAGCGTGCTAAGTCAATCAGGAGTGTTACCCGCACCGTTACAACTGTTACCGACTGGTTACAAGGCGTCGTCCAGGCGTTCCAGGCCCTCGAAGGGGCAGGCTGCGATAAGCTCGGCGAGACGGCGTCCATCGGCCAATTGCAGCGCCTCAGGCGCCACCTCAGCAAGTGGATACAGTACGAAGGCCCTGGCGTGCAGGTGGTAATGCGGCACCGTCAGGCGTGGTTCATTGAGCTGGCGATCACCGAACAGCAGGATATCCAGATCCAGCGTTCGCGGGCCCCAGCGTTCCGCCTTGCGCTCCCGGCCCTGGGCTCGTTCGATGGCTTGCAGCGCATCGAGCAATTCGAGCGGCGCCAGCGCGGTGTCGAGTACGGCGACGGCATTGTTGTAGCGCGGTTGGTCCGGTGGGCCGAGCGGGTCGCTGACGTAAAGCGAGGACACGGCGACGAGCCGGGTTAAGGAGATAGCCGCCAGCGCCCGGATCGCACCGCGCAACTGTTCGCGGGGCTCGGCCAGATTGCTGCCAAGGCCGATGTATACCCGTTCCATTTAATCGACGGACGCCGGTGCGCTTTCATTCGGGCCGCGTTTGCGTCGCCCGCTGCGGCGTCGTTTACGGGGCGCGCCGCTGCCATCGTCCTTACTGCTGAGTCCGCGAATCATGTTGCGGCGTTCGCTTTCGCTGGCTTCCTGGTAGTCGGTCCACCATTCGCCCAGGTTGTCGGTCTGCTCCCCAGCGCTTTCGCGCAGCAAGAGAAAGTCATAACCCGCGCGGAAACGCGGATTGTCCAGCAACTGGTCGGCGCGACGTCCCTGGCGGCGCGGCAGACGCTCCTGCATGTCCCAGATTTCCCGCATCGGCATGGTGAACCGCTTCGGGATGGCTGTGCGTTGGCATTGTTCCCAGATCAGCTCGTGTGCCGCTTCCTGCATCGCCGGTATCGGCGGCAAGCCTCGGGCCTGCGCCTCGGCTACGCGCGCCGGTAAGGCCGGCCAGAGCAACGCGGCAAACAAGAATGCCGGGGTGACCGGCTTGCCTTGGGCAATGCGTTGATCGGTATTGGCCAGGGCGTTGCGGATCAGTGTGCCGGCATACTCGGGATTGTCTTCCAAGGCTTCGGCGCTGGCTGGGAACAGCGGGGCGAAGAGGTCGTGTTCCAGCAGCAGTTCGAAGGTGCGTTCGGCCTTGCCGCTGAGGAACAGCTTGATGATCTCGTCGAACAGGCGGGCCGAGGGGACATCGTTGAGCAGGTCAGCCAGATCAGCAATGGGCTCGGCGCTGTGCTGTTCGATCTCGAAATCCAGTTTCGCAGCGAAGCGAACCGCACGAAGCATGCGCACCGGATCTTCCTGGTAGCGCTGTTCTGGATCGCCGATGAGGCGGATCAATCGATTGCGTATGTCACGAACGCCATGGGTATGGTCGAGAATGCGCTCGCTCGAGGGATCGTAGTACAGAGCATTGATGGTGAAGTCGCGGCGCTGGGCGTCATCTTCGAGGGTGCCATAGACGTTGTCGCGCAGGATCCGTCCACTTTCGTTGCGGGACGCAAGATTAATGTCTTCGTCGTCGTCCGCTTCCGGATGGTTGGCCCGGAAGGTGGCGACTTCGATGATTTCGCGGCCGAAATGTACATGGACCAGCTTGAAGCGGCGCCCAATGACTCGGGCATTACGAAACTCGGCGCGCACCTGTTCTGGCGTGGCGCTGGTGGCAACATCGTAGTCCTTCGGATCCAGCTCCAGCAGCAGATCGCGGACGCAACCACCCACGACGTAGGCTTCGTACCCGGCATGCTGAAGTCGCTCGACGACGCTGACGGCGTGCCGGCTGAGATCGTTGCGATGCAGCGAATGCTGCCGGCTGGACAGTATTTCGGGTGTGCGACGGGGATGCGGGAAGCGGCGCAGGGGAGAACGAAAAGACTGGAACAGCTTTTTCAGCATGAGAGGCACTGTGTGGCGAAATGACAAGATGGCGAAGGAAATAGCCACGAAACGAGCGTGGATTCTAGCACCGGGAAAGGGGATGGTGAACGAAGCGCGGGGAGGTGTCAAAACAACGGCCGAAGCCAGAAAGCACTAGGGGGAGCCGAAGCTCCCCCCTTAAATGATGTCGCGTGCTTTGTTGTTATTAGTATTTCGGGCGTGTTGTTTTTGTTTGATCACCCGTTCCCTTCGGCTTTCGCGTCCGGGAATCGCTCCTACGTTGGGAGCAAAGAGCAAACGGATTTCTTTGGTCGCTGACTTGCCATCGATCATCGATCCAACCAGTTCAGGCACTGCTTAGGCAGTTTTTGTTGTTCTCGGCCTGGTCGTGGGGCAAAACCCCATTTGGCATTTCCTCTCCAAAAGAATCAGTTAGCTACGCCTCTGCCTTCTTGTATTTATTTTGCTAGAGCCGGTACGTCTTGTTCTTATTGTGGGTCTGCTTGTTATTGTTGTTGTGCCAGATAGAAAGCATTTGCCGTGCCAGTTTTTGAAAAACCTTTACAATCAACAAGTTAGCTTTTTAGGTGATTATTCGTGCTCATGAAAAACCGGGTTCCCGTTACCGATGAACCCGGTTTCTGTTACGTGTCGGTGGGGTGGGTAACAACCTGTTAACCGGTGACACTGGACTTGCGTCGGGGAATCCCCAGCCGCTGGCGACGCTCCCACAAGCACTTACGGCTGATTCCCAGCTTGCGGGCAAGCTCGGTCTCGGTCATGTGGTCCTGGTGTTCGAGTACGAAATGCTGGAAGTAATCCTCCAGTGAAAGGTCCTCGGTCGGTTCGTTGCTGGTCGCGATGGAAGAACCTAGCGGAGCGCAAGGCTCATCGAAGTCGTCATCAAGGTTGTCGAGTTCGATATCGATTCCCAGCAGCTCTGCGCTGATCTCCTCGCTCTCACTGAGGATCGCAGCCCGCTCGATGGCATTCTCCAGTTCCCGGACGTTCCCCGGCCAGGCGTAGTGCCGTACGGCCTGCTCGGCCTCCCGGGAGAAGTGCAACTCCTCGCTACCCATGCGTTCGCTCTGCCGTGCCAAGAAAGCCTTGGCGATTTCCAGCACATCGGTGCCGCGCTCGCGCAGAGGCGGTAGCTTCAAGGCAATGACATGCAGTCGGTAATAGAGGTCTTCGCGAAACTGCCCGTTCTTGGCCAGCGTCTTCAGGTCACGGTGGGTGGCGGCGATCAGACGTACATCGACTTTTTGCGATTGGGTGGAGCCGACACGCCGGATCTCTCCCTCCTGTAACACACGTAACAACCGCGCCTGCGCTTCCAAGGGTAGCTCGCCGATTTCATCCAGGAACAAGGTCCCTCCATCGGCGGCCTCGACCAGCCCGGCGCGGCCGGCACTGGCACCGGTGAACGCACCTTTCTCGTGACCAAAGAGCTCGGATTCGATCAGTGTTTCAGGGATGGCGGCGCAGTTGACCGAAATCATCGGTGCCTTGGCGCGGCGGGAAAGATTATGCAGGGCGCGGGCGACAAGCTCTTTGCCAGTGCCCGACTCCCCTTGAATCAGCACATTGGAATCAGTCGGCGCGACCTTGCGGATCTTGCCGAACAGATCCTGCATCGGGCCACAGCGTCCGATGATGCCGATCCCGCTGTTGCGCGATTCGCCCTCGGCCGTCGCATTCGGTGGGGTAGAGGCGCCGCGTGAGCTGGCTGGGGACGCGTTAGCTGCCTGCTGCCGATCATGCAGGATGCGCGCGACGGTCTGCAGCATTTCGTCGTGGTCGAAGGGTTTGGCGATGTAATCCACCGCTCCCATTTTCATTGAATCCACTGCGGAGCGCAGGCTCGCGTAGCTGGTCATGATCAACACGGGGGTCCCTTCGGCGAGCTTGATCAGCTCGGTGCCGGGTGCGCCGGGTAGGCGAAGGTCGCTGATGATGAGATCGAAACCCGGAATGCTGAAGCGCTCCTGCGCTTCCTGCACCGAACCGGCTTCGCTGACCGCGTACTGGTTGCGTTCGAGCAGTCGGCGCAAAGCGGAGCGGATAATGGTTTCGTCTTCGACGATCAGAATATGTGACATCAGTACTCTCTCGACGGTCTGAAGGCGGCTGCAGGTGGGTGGATAATGGCGCCTAGGAGCGCTCGTCCCGTGGCCTGCGCTAGCTGTCGTGATGCGGTGTGGGTCTGTCCATGCCCATTCAGGATTGCGGCTCCAGGTGTAAGCCTCTGGGTAGCCGGCTGTACGCCGAGTGGCCTATGGGCCGATATCGGACGAACGACGCCCAACGCCTCGTCAATCAATGGCATCTGTCGCCTCGACATGCCGCGGCAGGGTGATACGGAAACGAGTGCCGCGTTGGGTTTCAGGGTCTGCCGGGCTGTCGATATTGATTTGCCCATAATGCTCTTCCACGATCGAATAGACCAGAGCGAGGCCCAGGCCTGTGCCTTCACCAGGATCCTTGGTGGTGAAGAATGGTTCGAACAGGCGATCCTGAATGGACTGCGGAATACCGCTGCCTTCGTCTTCGACAATGAGATAGACGGTCTGCTCGGATTGCTCGCTGCGCACCCGTATCGCACCGCCAGGCTCCGACGCATCGCGAGCGTTGGAAAGCAGGTTGATCAGCACCTGAGCGAGGCGCTGCGGATCGCCTTCGGCCAGATGGAGCGGGTCGCAGAGATTGAAGAAGCGTACCTCCGTGCCTCTCCGGTTGAGTGACAGCAGGGCGATTGCGTCCTGCGCCACGTCGGCCAGACTCACGGGGTAAAGGTCCTGCTGCCTGCCGCCAGCGTGAGCGAAGCTCATCAACGACTGGACGATGCGCGAGACGCGTTTGGTCTGTTCGACGATCTGATTGCTGATCTCACTGATCTCCTTATCGGCTTCTCGCTCCTCGCGCAGGTTTTGCGCCAGGCAGGCGATGCCGGTGATCGGATTGCCGATTTCGTGGGCGACACCGGCGGCCAGCCGGCCGATGCTGGCCAGGCGTTCGGAGTGAACCAGTCGGTCCTCCAGTTGTTGGGTCTCGGTGAGGTCTTCGATCAGCAGTACCAGGCCGCTGTTGCCGGGTGCCAAAGGTTCAGCGATTGCCGCCTTGTGCAGGTTCAGGCAGCGGCTGTGGCCGTCCAGCTGCAGCCGCTGTTTGTGAAGATGTTCCTCGCGCTGCTGAATGAAGTCGGTCAGCAGACTCTGCCAGGGCTCGGCGATGGTCGACAGGCGTGAGCCCACCACTTGCAGCGCCGGGATTTCGGTGAGCTCCTCCAGCGCACGATTCCACATCAGGATTTCCTGGTCCTTGGCCAGCGAGCAGACGCCCATGGGCAACTCCTGCAGCGTCTGGCGGTGGTAACGGCGTAGCGCATCGAGCTCAGCGGCCAGGCCGGTCAGGCGCAAGTGATAGTCCTCCAGGCGACTCTCGATGAAATGGATGTCTTCGGTGACATAACCTTCCGCGCCATTCTTGTAGGACAGGAAGTTTTCAACGATATCCTGGGCGACGCTTGGGCCCATCAGGCCAGACAGGTTCGCCTCGATACGGTCGCGCAGGCGGCGTAGTGCATAGGGTCGATGTTCATCGAAGGGCAGCTGTAGATCTCGCAGCGCCTGTTCCACCTCGCGCTGGGCGGTCTTGGCACCCAGCGGCTTGGCCAATTGGGTGGCGAACTCCTGCGGCGAGGCGGCTGCGAGTTCGCGTCGTTGTGGTCGGCGCACGTTTTCCACCGCGCAGGCCTCGGCGGCCGCCTGCTCCTCGGCGCTGGTCTCGGTGAACAACGAGAGCAGCGAAAATGCCAGCACGTTCACCGCCAGCGAGGCGATCGCCGCCAGGTGCCAGCTGGTGTCATCAAGTACATAGACGACATTGAGCAGCGGGATATAGAAGCCGTCGAGATTGCCAACCAGCGGCAACAGCATGGTGACCACCCAGACACTGATACCCGCCAGCAATCCGACGATATAACCACGGCGGTTGGCGGTCGGCCAGTAGAGCACCGAGAGCACGCCGGGCAGGAACTGCAGCGTGGCGACGAAGGCTACGATGCCCAGGTTGGACAGGTCCTGTTCCGCGCCCAACAGCAGATAGAAACCGTATCCGGCCATGATGATGGCCAGAATCAAACTGCGGCGGGTCCATTTCAGCCATCGATAGATGTTGCCTTCGGTCGGTGGCTGATAGAGCGGAAGCACCAGGTGATTGAGGGCCATGCCGGACAGCGCCAGGGTGCTGACGATGATCAACCCGCTGGAGGCTGACAGCCCACCGACGAACGCCACCAGCGTCAGGACTTCGCTCTGCGCCGTAATGCCTAGGCCAAGGGTGAAATATTCAGGATTGGTGCTGACGCCGAGCTTGAGACCGGCCCATAGAATCAGCGGCACGGCCAGGCTCATCAGCAGCAGATACAACGGCAGGCCCCAACTGGCACTGACCAGGGCACGCGGGTTGAGGTTCTCGGTGAAGGTCATGTGATACATGTGCGGCATGACGATGGCCGAGGCGAAGAACACCAGCAGCAGGGTGCGCCAGGGGCCTTCCTGCAATGGCGTATGCAAGGCCTGCAGCGCCGACTGGTTCTGCAGCAGCCAGATCTCCAGCTGATGCGGGCCGCCGAACACGACATACAGCGCATACAGGCCGATGGCGCCGAAGGTCAGCAGCTTGACCACCGATTCGAAGGCGATGGCGAAGACCAGTCCTTCGTGCTTCTCGCGCGTGGCGATATGCCGGGCACCGAAAAGGATTGTAAACAGCATGATCATCACGCAATAGCCCAGCGCGACCCGCTCCTGCAGCGGCTCTAGCGTGAGAATGCCGATGGCGTCGGCCACCGCCTGGATCTGCAATGCCAGCAGCGGCAGCATGCCGATCAGCATGACGACAGTGGTCAGCGCGCCGCTCCAGGTGCTGCGGAAACGGAAAGCGAACAGATCAGCCAGCGAGGCCAGCTGATAGGTGCGGGTGATGCGCAGGATCGGGTAAAGCAACACCGGCGCCAGCAGGAAGGCACCGCAGACGCCGAGATAGGTGGCCAGGAAGCCGTAGCCGTACTGATAGGCCAGACCAACGGTGCCATAGAACGCCCAGGCGCTGGCATACACACCCAGCGACAGGGTGTAGGTCAAGGGATGACGGATCACCCAGCGGGGGATCAGCCCGCGTTCGCTGACCCAGGCCACGCCGAACAGCACCAGCAGATAGGCGACGCTAATCAGGATCAGGTGGCTGAGGCTAAAGCTCGTCTGCATCGCGCTGACTCTGAAGGATGAAAGTCACCACGATGAGGATCAGCCACAACAGATAGGGCCGGTACCAGGCGCCGTTGGGGTCGATCCACCAGTCCATGATCGCGGGGGAAAACAGATAGATCCCCACCACCAGGAGCAGCACCAGTCGGTAGATGTACATGCTGGAACTCGTGTCGTAAGTGGAAGAGATGGTAAAGGAAGCCGCCAAAAGCTTGAAGCTTGAAGCTAAAAAGCGCCAGTGCTCACACTGATTCGCTTCCGGCTTCCGGCTTCCGGCTTCCGGCTTCCGGCTTCCGGCTTCCGGCTTTCAGCGCAGCTGCGCCTCGGCAAGGGTGCGGCAGTGCGGGATCTGCTCGGCATCCCAGCGTGGAATCGCCCAGGCCAAAATTTCGCCGGGCAGCGCGTCATGCAACTCGTTCGGGGTCGGCTGGCCGAGGGCGCGTAGCGCGCGGAGCAACAGCGGCGTGGCTTCCGCAGGCTGTAGCGGTGGTGAACGGTAACGTTTGCCCAGTTTATGGCCGTCCGGTTGGATGATCAGCGGCACGTGCAGGTAGCGTGGCTGCGGCAGGCCGAGCAGTGCTTGCAGATACAGCTGGCGCGGAGTGGAGTCGAGCAGGTCGGCACCACGGACGATGTCGGTTACGCCCTGCCAGGCGTCGTCGAGCACCACGGCCAACTGGTAGGCGATCAGCCCATCGCGACGGCGAATGACGAAATCGCCGACCTCGCGCCCGAGATGCTGGCGAAATTCACCCTGCACGCGGTCGGTAAAGGCGTATGCGCGATCGGGCACGCGTACACGTATGGCGGCATTCTCCACGCCTCGTTCAGCATCGCGGCAGAAGCCAGGATAAAGCCCGGCGAAGGGCTGCAGCTGTTTGCGCGAGCAGTCGCAAGCGTAGACATGACCGTCCTGCCACAGACGCTCAATCATTGCGTTGTAAATATCCAGCCGCTCGCTCTGGCGCACCATCTGCCCATCCCACTCGAATCCGTAGGCTTCCAGCGCTTGAAGGATGGCCTGCTGCGCACCGGGCATTTCCCGCGGTGGGTCGAGGTCTTCCATGCGCAACAACCAGCGACCACCCGCTGCGCGGGCATCGAGGTACGAGGCCAGCGCTGCGATCAGCGAGCCGAAATGCAGATAGCCGCTGGGCGTGGGGGCGAAGCGGCCAACATAGGGGGAGGGGGTAGTAACGGCTGGGGGCATGGCGGCCGGCTCGGGTAGATAGCCGCGAGGCGGGGGTACGGCGCGGCGCGATGGGCCTGAAAATGAAGCGGGGCGCCGAAGCGCCCCGTTCGGGATCAGGAACCGATCTGCTTTTCCTTGATCTCCGCCAGCGTTTTGCAATCAATGCACAGCGTGGCGGTGGGGCGGGCTTCCAGTCGGCGGATGCCGATCTCGACGCCGCAAGAGTCGCACCAGCCATATTCGTTGTCTTCGATCAGCTGCAGCGTCTCGTCGATCTTCTTGATCAGCTTGCGCTCGCGGTCGCGGGCGCGCAGTTCCAGGCTGAATTCTTCTTCCTGGCTGGCGCGGTCGGCTGGGTCCGGGAAGTTGGCCGCTTCGTCCTGCATGTGATGCACGGTGCGATCGACTTCCTCCATCAGCTCCTGCTTCCACTTGTTGAGGATGCCGGTGAAGTGAGCGCGCATGTCGTCGCTCATGTACTCCTCACCCTTGGATTCCTTATAGGGCACGAAGGCGCGAATCAGTTGGTTGCTGGGTGTCGTTTTGGTAATGGGCATGGATGAACGCCTCTCGCTATGTCCATTGCGCAGGATAGTGAAATCCCTCTGCCGGCCCGTGCCGGCCCTGCGGCTGCAAGCGGGCGAACTTACCAGATCGTATCGGGGTGCGCTACTCCCGAATATCACGGTGGCTGCGGTGTCAGAGGGACCTTCGGTAGAATTCACGTTTTGTACTCATCAGGAAGGTCAGATGACCTCGTCATATAGCGCGCGTAGCCGTGCAATCGAACCCTTTCATGTCATGGCGCTGCTGGCGCGAGCCAACGAGCTGCAGGCGCTGGGCCGTGATGTCATTCACCTGGAAATCGGCGAGCCGGACTTCACCACCGCTGCCCCCATCGTCGCGGCCGGTCAGGCTGCCCTGGCGGCCGGCCATACACGCTACACAGCGGCCCGAGGGCTGCCGCGGCTGCGCGAGGCGATTGCCGGTTTCTATGCCGAGCGCTATCAACTGTCTATTGACCCCGAACGTGTGCTGATTACTCCCGGCGGTTCGGGCGCTTTGTTGCTCGCCAGCAGCCTGCTGGTCGATCCCGGTAAGCACTGGTTGCTGGCCGACCCCGGCTACCCCTGCAACCGGCATTTCCTACGCCTGATCGAAGGCGCTGCACAGTTGGTGCCGGTGGGCGCTGACGTTCGCTACCAACTGACGCCCGATCTGGTCGAGCGCTATTGGGACAGGGATAGCGTGGGTGCGCTGGTCGCCTCGCCGGCCAACCCGACCGGTACGCTGCTCGACCGCGACGAGCTGGCAGGCTTATCCGCCGCGCTGAGGGCACGCGGTGGGCATCTGGTGGTGGACGAGATCTACCATGGCCTCACTTATGGAACCGACGCGGCCAGTGTGCTGGAGGTGGATGACGAGGCTTTCGTGCTTAACAGCTTCTCCAAGTATTTCGGCATGACCGGCTGGCGCCTCGGTTGGCTGGTGGCGCCGCCGGCGGCGGTACCAGAGCTGGAGAAGCTGGCACAGAACCTTTACATCAGCGCACCGACTATGGCTCAGCATGCGGCGCTGGCCTGCTTCGAGCCGGCCACGCTGGACATACTCGAGGCGCGCCGGGCTGAATTCGGTCGTCGCCGCGACTTTCTGCTTCCCGCCCTGCGCGAGCTGGGATTCGGCATTGCGGTGGAACCCGAGGGCGCTTTCTATCTTTACGCCGATATCCGTGCGTTCGGCGGCGACGCCTATGCCTTCTGTCAGCACATGCTGGAAACCGAGTTCGTGGCCATCACCCCGGGGCTCGATTTTGGCCGCCATCAGGCCGGGCATCATGTGCGGTTCGCTTATACCCAGGATCTGCCGCAACTGGAGCAGGCGGTTGAGCGCATCGCCCGTGGCCTGCAGAGCTGGGTTGGCTGATGCGCTTCTCGACGCCTCTCGAGCAGGGCCGGCTGGTGCGACGTTACAAGCGCTTCCTCGCCGATATCGTCACTGATGCCGGCGAACACCTGTGCATTCATTGCCCCAATACCGGCTCGATGCTCAATTGCATGGAAGAGGGCGCGCGGGTCTGGTTTCAGCGCAACAGCGATCCCAAACGCAAATTGCCAGGAACCTGGGAGCTGGTTGAGACGCCGCAAGGCCGCCTGGCTTGCGTCAATACCGCGCGCGCCAATCGCCTGGTCGAGGAGGCGTTGTTGGCCGGTGTGATCAGCGAACTGTCTGGCTTCACTGCGCTCAAGCGCGAGGTGGCCTATGGCGCCGAGAACAGCCGGGTCGACTTTCGGCTGGATTTTGCTGATGGCCCAGCATTCGTCGAAGTGAAAAGCGTGACCCTCGGCTTTGGCGGCACGGCCGTCGCGGCCTTTCCCGATGCGGTGACGACGCGAGGCGCACGCCATCTGCGCGAGCTGGCGGCGCTGGCTCGCAACGGGGTTCGAGCGGTACAGCTGTACTGCGTGAACCTGTCCGAGGTAGAGGCGGTGCGACCGGCCAGCGAAATCGATTCGCTATATGCGGACGCGTTGCGTGATGCCAAGGCGGCAGGTGTCGAGTTGCTGGCGTACGGGGTCGAGCTGTCTCCAGAGGAAATTCGGCTGGCGCGCAGGTTGCCTGTGCTGCTTTGACCGCGTGGACCTGGTTCGCCGTTCAGCGATGCGGTCAGCCAGATCAGCTGACCGCACCTGCTGCTCAGTTGCCGCCGGGCGTCACTCGCCAGATGCGGTCGCCGACATCGTCGGCAACCAGCACCGCGCCGGTCTTGTCGACGGCCACACCCACTGGGCGGCCCATGGCCTCTTCCTTGTCGTTGACGAAGCCGGTCAGAATATCCTCGGCTTCACCGTTCGGCTCGCCGCCCTTGAACGGCACGAAGACGACCTTGTAGCCGCTGCGAGGCTTGCGGTTCCAGGAACCATGCTGGCCGATGAAGGCGCCGTTGCGATAACGCTCCGGCAGCAACGAACCTTTGTAAAAGGCCAAGCCCAGCGAGGCGGTATGGGCGCCGAGGGCATAGTCCGGCACCAGGGCTTCGGCCACCAGCTCGGGCCGCTGCGGTTTGACGCGTTCGTCGACGTGCTGGCCATAGTAGCTGTAGGGCCAGCCATAGAATCCACCGTCCTGCACCGAGGTCATGTAGTCGGGAACCAGATCGCTGCCGATCTCGTCGCGTTCGTTGACCGCGGTCCAGAGCTTGCCGCTAACCGGTTGCCAGTCCAGTCCGTTGGGATTGCGCAGGCCCGAAGCGAACAGACGCAGGGTTTTATTCTTCGGGTCGACCTCAAGGATCGCCGCGCGGTTTTCTTCGGCTTCCATGCCGTTTTCGGCGACATTGCTGTTCGAGCCGCTGGTCACGTACAGGCGCGATCCGTCCTGGCTGGCAATCACGTTCTTGGTCCAGTGATGGTTGATCGGTCCGGCGGGCAGGTCGACCACTTTTTCGCTCGCACTGTCGATGCGGATCGCGCCCTCCTTGTAAGGAAAGCGCACCAGGGCATCGGTATTGGCGACGTACAGCTGGTCGCCGACCAACGCCATACCGAACGGGGAATTCAGTCCTTCGAGGAAGACCGAGCGCTGTTCCGGTGTGCCGTCGCCGTCCTTGTCACGCAGCAGGGTGATGCGATTGGCGCTCTGGCCGCCGGAGCCGGCGCGCGCCATGACCTTTTTCATGATCCAGCCACGAATGCCGTTGCCGTCCTCCGGTTTGGGCGGGGCGTCACTTTCAGCCACCAGCACGTCGCCATTGGGCAGAACGTGGAGCCAGCGCGGATGATCGAGGTCCTGCGCGAAGACTTCGACGCGCAGGCCGGCGGCTGTTTGCGGCTTCGCCCCGTCAGGCCAGCCGGTTGCCTTGGCGATGTTGACGGTTGGTAGTAGCGACTTGTTGGGTTCCGGAAGTGCGGGATCCGGCCCGTAACCCCGCTCCACGGGCACGCTCGCGGTATCACCGCAGCCGACGAGGCTTAGCGTCAGGGTGGTGCTGAACAGATAGGCAGTGCGGCGTGGCATGTGCGACTCCTGCAAGTAGCTGACAATGATGTGTCGCGCCCGATCAGGGGTTCTGCTCGCGGTCGCGGCCCTTCTGCTCATCATGCTGAGCATTTTTGGCGGTGCGCTGTTCCAGTCGCGGCATCAGCAAAAAGATCATCATGGCGAGGCATGTCGTAAGCACGGCCGTGGCTTCATGGCCCAGTCCGGCGGCAACACCAATGGCGGCGGTCAACCAGATTCCGGCTGCGGTGGTCAGGCCTTTGACGTCCCGCTGGGAACTGCCCTTGAGAATAGTGCCAGCACCGAGAAAGCCAATCCCGGTAACGATACCCTGCATCACGCGCGACAGATCTTCGAGCGGCATGCCGCCCTCTAGCGGTACCAGCACGAACAGAGCCGCGCCCAGGGCCACCAGCATATGGGTTCGCAAGCCGGCGGCCTTGCCCTTGTATTCCCGCTCATAGCCAAGCACGCCACCCAGTAGCGCGGCCAATAGCAGCCTTACCGACACCCTGACCCCATGCTCCAGGTCGGGTATGTCAGAGAATTCCGATGCAACGGTGCGGCTCACTATCTCCCACCATTTCATGACCGCCCCCGGCTAGCTCCACGATATCGACTGTTTAAATTCGAGTCGTGGCGGGCGGGACGGTTCATTCGGTGACCTCGAAGCGCAGCATGCCAATCATCTGCCCGGCTTCGGTCAGGACCCGCACGCGCCAGCGGCCCGTCGCCTTGTCGGGAAAGTTGCGCTTATGGGTCCAGGCGCGATAGCCCGCGTCACGGCCTCCGCTTATCTCCAGCGGGATGCGGTCAACTTTCCGGCCGTCATATTCCCATTCGTGGTAAATGCGCTCTTTTAGCCCGCGCGGCGCATTGATCGCGGTAAAGGCGTACAGGCCATTTGCGTGCAGCTCGCTGCTGGACAGCTGACGCAGGCGGCTGCCCGGTTCGCGCGAGGCATCGTCCATGCTCATGGTGACAGCAACGTCCGTGAGCCAAAGGGTCGCTGGCGGTACCCAGGTGCGCCCCATCCATCCGCCAAACGCGACGGCGACCGCCAGTAGCGGCACCGCGATCAGGCTCTTCCAGTTCCACTCGGGAAACAGGTCCCTCAGGCTGGGCAGGGCCAATAGCACGGCGATGCTCAGCGAGTAGAGATAGCTCTGCGCAGTGGACAGGTGAAAGATGATGGGCAGCGCCGTCAGCAGGACCGCGAACAGCGTCAAAGCATGGAACGCTAGATAGATCCAGCGGCGCGGCGCCAACCATTTGTAATACAGCGGATCGACCAGAGAAACCAGCGCTGCGATCCCCAGGATCACCGTAAAGACGGACTGGCCGCTGTTCCAGGTGGTCGTTATGAAGAAGAACGGAATGATGAAGAACAGACTTTCCTGATGCACCATCTGCGTGACGTAACGCAACAGCGGACGCGGCACCTTCCAGCCGAACATGCGTTCCAGGCCGCTGCGCAGGCTGTTTTCCAGCATCAGCCAGAGCCAGCTGACCAGCATCACGGCGGCGATGACTTTAGCCAGGCCGGCTTGGCGCTCGACCAGCACGAAGCTGGCGACGCCCGAGCAGAAGCCGAACAGTGCAACGGTACCGGGGTAGCGGCGGATCAGGCGCGAGGCCAGATCGAAAACGGAAGAAAGCCAGGATTTCAGCAGCATGTCGATTTCACGTTAAGAAATGTCTCCGGGGTGCGGTCGGGGGTCGTCTCCGGCGTCTGGCCTGGTCACGCCGTCGTTGCCGCCGAGATACCAGAAAAGCTGACAGCGGCGGTCTTCTGGCGGTTGGCCATCCGTACCCGAGCGGGACGAGCGGCTGATGAAACGGCTCGGGGATAGGTGATGCGGGCGTGTGACAGATAATCCGTCGTCGGATTCCCTTCGATGGGGTCAAGGAGCGCGCTCAGTGTCGCTGAGGGCTCCGATGCGGTCATGACGGGGCTGTCGTGGCTTGGTCTATCGCGGTGCGTACATCGCCATAGGAGCGTGCCGTTTCCGGCGTCAGGCGCACCAGTGGCAAATTGATCGTCTGGCAAAGCTCGCCGAGGAATGCATTGGTTTCGGATGCTTGTTCCATCTCGATGGCGCAGCGAGGCTCCAGCGTTTCCCGGTCACACAGGAGAAAATCGAAGCACGCCGCCGAGATCCGGTTGACCGCCTGGTACCAGGGCGCCCGGCGGGGAATCGCTGTCACCTCAGCTACCTCGGCGAGCCGTACCTTGACCAGAATGAGGTAATCCTCGCCTACCGCTTGCTGTAACAGTGCCAGCAATTGCTTTTCGCTCGGTTGCAGGAAGGGGCGCTTCAGTTGATAGGGCATCCGCAGTGCGGGATGGTTGAACTGCCGCTGCTTGATATAGAAGACCAGCGCGAAGCAGACGAAAGCCACCAGCACCAGACCGAGAAATGCGGTCATCTTGCGGCCATCGAAAAAGGGGTGAGTTGGACTGCCTGAACGGGCCGGACGCACATCGGGTTGTTCCTCAAGGTTTCAAAGAGATCGAGTCTGCACGTTGGAGAGGGCAGAGCGAGGGGAGTTCGTTTCAGGCATAGGCTGTACTTATCCCGATTATCTGTGCAGCGTTCTGTGGATAACCTATGAGCTGACCGTCGGAGACCATGTGGCACTAGCGCTTTCCGTACCTGATCATGCTTTGATCAATTGTCGAAGAGCTTGCTGAGAGGCACAGTGTCGTCTCATGCACAAGCTCTTACACTTTGATATTCAAGATTTTATTTAGACGAGGGCGCGGCGCTTACAGTTATCCCCGTTTACTGTGGAGACTGTTGTGGATAAGTGCGGGTAAAAGTCCCGGAGGTGCCATGCCCGTTGGGCTGGAAAAATCTGTTCGTTTTTCATACAGCCGCCGAGAGCGGTGCCGGCGGCCGAGGCTCGCAATCATACCGCCGAAGCGTTGTGCCAACGGTTGTCGGCGCTGGGCTGCCAATCGCTCAACAACTGCAACAGGGTCAGGGGGGATTCGCTTCGCTGTAGCATGCCGCGGAACCGCGGCTTCACGAAACCTTCCTCGACGAGGTGGTCCAGGAAGTGACTGAGCTTGCTATAGAACTGGTTGATGTCCAGCAGGCCGAGTGGCTTGCTGTGATAGCCCAGTTGTGCCCAGGTCCACACTTCGAACAGTTCTTCCAGGGTGCCGAGCCCGCCCGGCAGCGCAATGAAGGCATCGGATAATTCGGCCATGCGGGCCTTGCGCGCGTGCATACCGTCGACTACTTCCAGCCGCGTCAGCCCGGTATGACCGATCTCGGAGTCCTTCAGACTTTGCGGAATGATGCCGATCACTTCGCCCCCAGCGGCCATGGCGGCATCTGCCACCACGCCCATCAGACCAACCGCACCGCCGCCGTAGATCAGCCTGATGCCGCTTGCCGCCAGCGTCTGGCCCATCGCAATGGCCGCGTCCCGATAGATAGGGTTGCCACCGGTGCTGGCACCGCAGAATACGCAAATCGATTGCAGAGACATCGTCCACTCCGTCAGTCACTTGGCCGGCAGATTAACCCGTCGCCTAATGACGGCCAAGCCGAATGGCTCATTACTCGTGGCCTGCGTTCATACTGGTGCCGCTCGCAGCCAGCGCATAGTCAGCGAATAGCATTTGAAAGAAGTCGAAGTTGGGCATGACGGACGCTCCTGTGCTGCTGTGATTGGGGAAGATTATCCCTGCCAGGGTCATGGGCACGCTTATTTCTAGATATGGCCTCGATAGTTTCGCTGCCTTCGGCCGACTTATCCCCGATCACTGTGAAAGGATCTGTGGATAAGTTCTTGATGCCTCGCTGTAACCCTCGCCAGAATCAGCGTTGCGGGGATTGGTTGGTTTTTGATCAGCGCAACATAGCTGCATGCAAGTGACTGAAAAAATGAAGTTAATGGCTTTTTTGGCAATACGATGCGAGCACTAAACAGCCGCACAGTTGTTCACTGTCTTTGTTGGAAGCTCTGTGGATAACGTCGGGAAATGAATGGGAAAGGCCCGTCGCGTCTGACCTGCGGCAGACTGGACGATAAATGACCAACCTTTGCGACCTCTTCGGCCCTTCTCGCGCAAGCTGATTCATCATCCCGCAGCGTTATGCCGGGGCATTCATTCGCGCCCGTTTGATTGTGACCCGGGTTGGCCTCGTCGACACTCGTTGCACCTTTGTAATGTCATCCAATAACCATCTGCTGGAGGAACCCCGAATGAGTGAAGCCATCCGCTTCGAAGACAAAGTGGTAATTGTGACCGGCGCTGGTGGTGGTCTTGGTCGCGCCCATGCGCTGCTGTTCGCCCGCCACGGGGCCAAGGTGGTGGTCAACGATCTCGGCGGCAGTGCTCAGGGCGAGGGTGCCAACAGTTCCGCAGCCGATCGCGTCGTGGAGGAAATTCGCCAGGCCGGCGGCACTGCGGTTGCCAACCACGACTCGGTTACCGAGGGCGAGAAGGTGGTACAGCATGCGCTCGATGCCTTCGGTCGTATCGACGTCGTGGTCAACAACGCCGGCATCCTTCGCGACAAGACCTTTCATAAGATGGAAGACGCCGACTGGGATCTGGTCTACCGCGTGCACGTCGAAGGTGCCTACAAGGTGACCCGCGCCGCGTGGCCGCACATGCGTGAGCAGGGTTATGGTCGGGTGATCTTCACCGCGTCGACATCCGGGATCTACGGCAACTTCGGCCAGTCCAACTACGGCATGGCCAAACTGGGCCTCTATGGCCTGACCCGCACCCTGGCGCTGGAAGGTCGTAAGAACAACATTCTGGTCAATGCCATCGCCCCTACTGGCGGCACGCGCATGACTGAAGGGCTGATCCCGCCGCAGGTCTTCGAACAGCTCAAGCCCGAACTGGTCAGCCCGCTGGTGGTGTATCTGGCCAGCGAACAATGTCAGGAAACGTCCGGCCTGTTCGAAGTGGGCGGCGGCTGGATGGGGAAGGTTCGCTGGGAGCGTAGCTTGGGCGCGGGCTTCGACCCGAAGGCAGGCTTCGATGCCGAAGACGTCGCGGCCAACTGGCAGCAGATCTGCGATTTCGAGAATGCCGCGCATCCAGCCGACAATATGGAAGCGCTGAAGGAAATGATGGCCAACCTGCAGAAGCACGCCGGCTAAGGCCACCGGGCCGGACCGGGTTTTAGGTGCAACCCCGCGCCCGGCCGCCCGGCTTTGGTCCGGCCTGGACGAATCAGCTCACGGCGGAGGTCGGCGCGCTTGCTGGCAGCAGACGCAAGGCCTTCGCCCGAGCCTGGGCGAGATCGCGTACGTAATACAGCTGTCCTTCGAGCAGGTGGATGCCGGCGCGACGCAGCTTGAGCCTTATCCGGGCGTTACTGCCGCAGAGAATCAGTGCGACATCCTGTTTCCGATAGTCCAGCAGGACGTTCTCCAGCGCCGCCAGGGCCGTCATGTCCAGCGTCGGCACGCCACTGATATCGACGATGACGATCTTCACTTCCGGGTTGAAGCGCCGCAGTACGCTCAATGCCTTCTCCGCAGCACCGAAGAACAACGGACCGCGAATCGCATAGGCGGCAACGTGCTCGGGCAGATCCTGCAGTAGCTGGTTCTGGGCGGATCGCAGGCTGGTGGTATCGGTCAATTCGCTCATGCGCTTGATAAATAAACCCGCGGCCAGCAGCAGGCCGACGCCGACCGCCAGCACCATGTCGAACAGCACCGTAAGGATCAGGCACGTCAGCAGCACCAGCACATCGCTACGAGGTGCGATACGCAGCGTCCTGAGTACGTGCGGTGCTTCGCTCATGTTCCAGGCCACCATCAGCAGCAGCGCCCCCAGGGCTGCCATCGGCAGATAGCTGAACAAGGGCGCCAGCCAGAGGATGGCGACCAGTACCACGCCCGCATGAATAATCGCCGCCAGCGGTGAGAAAGCGCCTGCGCGCACATTGGTGGCGCTGCGGGCAATGGCTGCGGTGGCGGTGATGCCGCCGAACAGAGGCGCGATCAGATTGCCGATACCCTGACCCAGCAACTCGGCGTTCGGGTCATGACTGCTGCCGGTCATGCCGTCGGTCACCACGGCGCAGAGCAACGACTCGATAGCGCCCAGCATGGCGATGGCAAACGCAGGGGCCAACAACTGACGGAACAGCTCGAAGCTCAGCATCAGCGGTTTCCCATCCGCGCCGGGCAATAGCCAGGGCCAAGCGAAATCGGGAAGAAACGGCGGTATGCCGGGTTGGGAGACGCCATCGACCATGTAGCTGAAGCGTTCGCCCAGCGTGGCCACGGCCAGATTGGACGATTCCAGCGCCATTCCAGCAAGCGCGCCTACGACTAGCGCCACCAGATGACCAGGTACCTTTGGCACCAGACGCGGCCAGACGATCAACACTGTCAGGCAGATCATGGCCACAAGCGCGTCACCTGGCTGCACGCTGGGTAGTGCGCGAACCAGTTGAATCAGCTGCTCCACGTAGTGTTGAGGTTGCTCGGCAATAGTCAGCCCGAGCATGTCCTTGAGTTGCAAGGTCGCGATGACGATGCCGATGCCCGCGGTAAATCCCAGGGTGACCGGATAGGGCACGAAAGCGATCAGCTTGCCCGCGCGCAGCAACCCGAGCGCAATCAGGATCAGCCCTGCAAGCATGGTGCAGAGCAATAACCCGCCGATGCCGAACTGCTGGGTGATCGGCAGCAAAATGACCACGAACGCGGCCGTCGGCCCGGACACGTTGAACCGGGAGCCGCCCATTAGCGCGATCAGCGGCGCGGCAATCAGCACCGTATACAGACCCTGTTGCGGCGCAACGCCCACCGCAATCGCCAGTGCCATCGCCAGCGGGATGGCGATGATGCCCACGGTCAGCCCGGCGATGACGTCGCCGCGCAATGCGTGGGCGTCGTAGCCCGCACGCAGGGCCTGACGCCAGGCAGCGAAGAGGGGCGGAAGGTTCATGCCAGACATTCCTTGTTGCGCAAAGCGCGAGTATAAGCACAGCGCTCGACGGTGCGTATGCGGGGGCGGGACAGGCTCGATAAATCGGCGATTTTCGAGTACGACCTTGGTCGCAACGCGCGCTGGCGCGTTGAGTGCGACCGTCGCGCGGAGTAAACTGCCGCCCCCGTAAGGCTCGTCGAACCGGAGAAACCATGCGTAAAGACAAGAAACAGGTGATCGGCGAAGAGATCAGCGACGAATCGATCCGGTTGTTTCTCGAGCCGGAGCCGGCTGACGAAACACCGCCCTCGCTGCACAAGCTGATCAAGGCTTATCGAGGTTTGCGAGTCGATGATTTCGAGCGTTTTCTGGGATTCTTTGTCGAAGCCGGATACGACCTGAGCGCGAAAGATGCCAACGGGAGCGATTTCGTTGCGCTGGTTGCTGACCAGCGTCAGGCCGAGCCCTATATCGAACTGATCAAGGCCGCTCGCGGCTGATTCATCGCTCCGGCGGAGCGTCTACCGAGGCGCGCTGCCCGTTGGACTGGCTGAGCAACCGACAGCCGCAATCGATTTTCTCGCTGCATGCGTCTCGTAGAGCCAGGCCTGTCGCCATGCTCCGGGAAGCAGCGGAGCGAGAGGGAGGAGGCCAAAAGCCGTTCTCCCGACAGCGGACAGCTACCCTGAGGTGGCTGTCTTCGGGCACAAGCCCGAGCAGCGGTATGAAACTTACTCCGTTTCTAGCCGCCTGGCTGGTGGTTCTACACGATCGCGTACTGCGGTCGTGACAGTTTAATGCTGTGATTCTGGAGAACGCGTTAATGACGCAACACGATAGCGAAGCCGTGGATTTGGTACTGGTGGGAGCCGGTATCATGAGTGCGACTCTGGCAGTACTGCTCAAGGAACTCGATCCCGACATCAAGCTGGAAATCGTCGAACTGCAGGAGTCCGGGGCCGTCGAGAGCTCGAATCCCTGGAACAACGCCGGCACTGGCCACGCTGGGCTGTGTGAGTTGAACTACACACCGGACAATAAAGACGGCCCGATCGATATCAAGAAAGCCGTCACCATCAATACCCAGTTCGAGGTTTCCAAGCAGTTCTGGGCCTACCTGACGGGTCGTGAAGGTTTCGGCAGCCCCCGTGACTTCCTCAACGTCGTGCCGCATCTGAGCTTCGTCCGCGGTGCCAAGAACATCGACTTCCTTAAGCGCCGCTTCGACGCGCTGAAAACCCATCATGCCTTCGAAAACATGGTCTACACCGAAGACCGTGCCACGATGGAAGAGTGGATGCCGTTGATGATGCCGGGCCGTCCGGTCGACGAGCCGATTGCTGCGACCCGCGCGCTGAACGGCACTGACGTCAACTTCGGTGAACTGACTCGGCAGATGCTGGAATATCTCGCGGCCAAGCCGGGCGTGAAGATGTCCTATTTCCAAAAAGTCACCGGCCTCGAGCGCAACGGCAAGGGCTGGCGCGTGGAAATCAAGAACACGCGTGACGGTAGCAGCCGTGAGCTGGATACCGGCTTCGTCTTTCTCGGCGCGGGTGGCGGAGCGCTGCCGCTGCTGCAGATGTCCGATATCGAAGAAGGCAAAGGCTACGGCGGATTTCCGGTCAGCGGCCAATGGCTGCGCTGCGACAATCCGGAAATCGTCAAGCAACATCAGGCAAAGGTCTACAGCCTGGCGGCCGTGGGTGCGCCACCGATGTCCGTTCCGCATCTGGATACGCGCGTCGTGGACGGCAACAAATCGCTGCTGTTCGGACCCTATGCCGGCTTCACCACCAAATTCCTCAAGTATGGGTCGCCGCTCGACCTGCCGTTGTCGATCCGCCCGAGCAATATCAAGCCGATGCTGGCCGTCGCGCGCGACAACATG
Organism: Stutzerimonas stutzeri; assembly: GCF_000590475.1. Classification (NCBI taxonomy): domain Bacteria; kingdom Pseudomonadati; phylum Pseudomonadota; class Gammaproteobacteria; order Pseudomonadales; family Pseudomonadaceae; genus Stutzerimonas; species Stutzerimonas stutzeri. The sequence goes on from NZ_CP007441.1 coordinate 1,034,670, forward strand.
GACCTGACTCGCTACCTGATCAAGGAGGTCCGGCAATCCATGGAGGACCGCCTGGACACGCTGCGTGGTTTCTACCCGGAAGCCAAGGCCGAAGATTGGCGTCTGGAGGTGGCGGGTCAGCGCGTGCAGATCATTAAGAAGGATCCCAAAAAAGGCGGCATCCTGCAGTTCGGCACCGAGCTGGTAGCGGCGCGGGACGGCTCCATCGCTGCCCTGCTAGGGGCCTCTCCGGGCGCTTCGGTCACCGTATCGATCATGCTCGACCTGATCGATCGATGCTTCCCGGAACAGGCGAAAAGCGAAGCCTGGAGTCGCAAACTTGGCGAAATCTTCCCGGCCCGCGAAAAAGTTCTGGAAACAGACGCGGTGGCATACCGTGAAGTTGCTGCCATGGTCGATAAGCGTCTGGGCCTGGCTGACTGAGCACTGCGTTCGACGTTGCCCGATGCCGCGCTGCTTTCACTGGCAGCGCGGCTTTTTCGTTCATGGGGCGAGCGAAACGCCGGGTTTTAGCGCCGCCTGCGGCAACGACTGACCGATCCATCCAAGGCGTATTTCCATTACTTCGAACCAAAGTTCGCCGTGCGGGCGTTGGGTGGACGTCAACAGCATACGGCAGCGCTGCTGGTCATCGATTAAGGCGTAATGGCGTCGTGTCGGACGCCTGAACAGGGCGGTCAGCAGGGTCATGAAGTGGCTTCCTGAGGGCTTCGGCGCTTTATCGCACTCTGGCGTTACCGTTCGATGAACGCAGCCTTGTCGTGGCAAAGCGGGTCTTTTACGCATCCGCTGTCAGGCCGTTGCAAGGCTGGTTATACTCCGCGGCATTCATCCCTTATCTGGAGAAAGACAGCATGCTGAAACGCCTGTTGTTCAGTCTTGCCGCCGCCTCGGCGCTGGCTCTGGCTGGTTGCGCACACAGCCCGCAACAGCTCGACCCGACCCCTAAGATCACCGGCACCATCAACCCCGTTGGGCAAGGGCAGCCGGTATCGGTGCGAGTCGTGGATGGTCGCCCCTCTTCGACGCTGGGTACCCGCGGTGGTCTGTATCCAGAAACCAGCGCCGTGATCGTGCCAAAGGAAAAGGTTATTCCCAAGCTTCAGGCAGAGGCCGAAGCGGCGGTACGCCTGCTTGGCTTCACACCGTCGCCCAATGCCTATAACGCTCCTCAGTTGACCCTGACGTTGGCCGAGCTGAAATACCAGTCGCCGAAGGAAGGGCTCTATGTGACCGAGGCGACCATCGGCGCAACCTTCCGCGTCGAGGTACAGAACGGTGGCCGCCGTTACACCGGCCGCTATGGCGCCTCACTGGATCAGCGTTTCGGTATGGCACCGAACGAGCAGACCAACACCAAGTTGGTCAGCGAAGTATTGAGCGATGCGTTGAGCCGCGCATTCCGCGACCAGAACATTGGGCAGGTACTGTCCCAGTAATAAGCGCTTGGCCGGTCGATCCTGCCCCACAAAAAAACCCGCATCTCGATGCGGGTTTTTTGTTTCGACGCCCTCCGTGACAGGCTTCGAAGATGCAATGCGCAGGAGCCAAGCGTTGCCGTCACGGATGCTTAGTTGCCAAAGCGAGTAAAAGATCGAGCGCAAAAAAAACGCCCCGGCAGCGCACTGCTCGGGGCGTTTTCATGAGCGGCAGGACCGCAAGTGCTCGGATCAGCGCACGCCGGAATTGCGCAGTGCAGCGGGAGTGTACTGATTGGAGTTGGCTTCGTAGTTATAAACGTACGGGTTCTTCTCCTCGTTCTTCATGCCCATCACCAGGTAGCGACCGGAAACCAGGTCGTACAGGGTTTCCATCGAATACAGCGGTACCTGCACATTGAAGAAGTACTGTGAGTGAGCCTCGGCGACGCGCCACAGGGTATTGCGGCCGTCGTAGTGGTCGATCACCGCAGCCTGCCAGGTGTCCTCGTCGATGAAGAAATGGCGCTTGGCGTAGATGTGGCGCTCGCCGCTCTTCAAGGTTGCTTCGACTTCCCACACGCGGTGCAGCTCGTAGCGGGTCAGGTCCTGATTGATGTGGCCAGCCTGGATGATGTCGTCATATTTAAGTTTCGGCGAATCCAGGCGGTAGGAGTTGTAGGGTATGTACATCTCCTTCTTGCCCACCAGCTTCCAGTCGTAGCGGTCCGGTGCGCCGTTGAACATGTCCAGGTTGTCGGCGGTACGCAGACCGTCGGCCGCGGTGCCGGGGCCGTCATAAGCAACTTGCGGGGCACGACGCACACGGCGCTGGCCGGCGTTATAGATCCATGCCATGCGGGGTTCTTTCACCTGATCCAGGGTTTCGTGCACCAGCAGGACGTTACCGGCCAGTCGCGACGGTTCGGTGACTTGTTGTTTGAAGTAGAAGAGGATGTTGCCGTGCTTCTCCGGGTTGTAGTCGCGCAAGGTGTCGGTATAGACCACTTCGTCGACGAATTTGACCAGGTTGTAGCTGCCATTCACCTGAGGCGTAGCCTGCGCTACGACGCGACGGGCCGAGCCGCCCCGGTAGCGGGTGATATGGTTCCAAGCCACTTCCAGGCCATTTTGAGGAATCGGGAAGGCGATTGCGGTATCGAAGCCTTCCAGGCCGTTTCCGCCGCGGACCAGCTTGGTCTGGGTCGCGTTCTTCTTTGCCGCGTCGTAGATCCGTTGCGGTACTGCAGCGCTACGGTGGGTTTCGAAAACCGGCAGGCGATAGGTGTCGGGGTAGCGCTTGAGCATGGCGATCTGGCCAGGGCTCAGGTTGTCTTTGTATTGCTCGACGTTTTGCGCCGTGATGGTGAACTTCGGCTTGTCGTTCGGATACGGGTCACCAACGAAGCCATCGGCGCTGACGGCTGCGGCATCCTGTGACAGGCCTCCTGTCCAGGCTGGAATAGTGCCGGCGGCGTTGCCGGCTTTTTCTGCACCGATCGGCGTCAGGGTGTCACCCAGCTTGGCGGCCTCCGATTCGGATACCGCCGCCATGGCTCCGCTTGCCAGCAGGGCGCTTGCCAGCAAAGAGAGTGTGAGGGCCCCCGTCTTTAACGTGTTCTTATTCATTGTTAGTCCTGTTGATTCTGGGTAACTGATTTCCTGCGAGGGATGCCGTAAGCGCGGCGTTCGCAGGTGGCGACCTCCACGAAAGAAGCGGCGGACCCTTGAAGGCCCGGTAAGTGGCGTCAGGGACGCAGCGACTTACAAGTTGCCATTCGCTCGACTCCGTGGCAGTCCCGCCTGGTTGCTCAATTCAGGCGCACGCTCTATTCCGGTTGTCCGAGACGAGATGAGGGTGTAGCTGGGGAGGACTATAAGTCAACAATCGAGGCGGGGCCTATCTGCATAAATGGCGCAAATACCCGGCAAATTGCCATCGCTCGGTTACGTTTCGCTTTGTCGGAAATGGCTGAACCAGCGGTTGCGCTTCGGTAGACTCCGCAGCCGCAATGACGCTCGATACCGGGCCAGCATTTCTTGGTGTTCGTGGAGGTTCGGTTGTTACTGAATATCGACTTTTCGGGGCTATCCGGTCTCGCCACTCTGCTTAATTCGATGGCGTTGCTAATCGCCCTCAGTGGCGGCTGGTTGCTGGTGGCGACACGCTGGCGTCGTCAGCTCGCGGCTAATGCGGCGTCTCTTGCCGGTATCAGCCCATCGTCTGATAGGCAGCTCAGCGCGGCGGGAACCCAACGCATCGACCGGTTCTTCTATGGTTTCGCTTTCAGCAGCCTGGCGCTGGCCTGGCTGCTTTCTGCACTTACCCGACTGGCGTAAAGCCAGACGGGTGTCACCTGGCGTTTAGAGGCTCAAGCCTGCCTTCAGCCTGTACTGATTGCGTACCGGTGTGGCGTATTGCTGGATCAGGTAAGGCTGTTGGACGCTTGGGCATGCCGCCAGGCGCTTGCTCCATTCGGCCTCGGCGCGAGCGATTTCTTCGCGGCTGAACAGTTCGCCGAGCTCGGGTATCGACAGCGCCGAATCGCATCCGTCCCAAATCCGATACGCCAGATAATTCACCGGAAACAGGCGGTAGTCGCAGAGAATCTGCTGGTCGATGGCGATCGCCAGTTGCTTGGCATCGCTCGGGACATCGGTGATCGGCGTGCCGAAGCTGACGTGCACGCGGCCTTTGTAGCCGGTGATACCCAGTGCAATGCTGGTGTCATCCTCACCCGGTGCCTTGGTGTAGGTACCGGTGGTGGCGCGGATATAGAGCTCGCGGGCCTTGGCCTGATCGCAGGGATCGTACTCATAGCTGATCGAGACCGGAGTGGGGCGCAGGGCCGCCATGACGTCGTCAAAAGGTTCGTCCTTGCGGCTCATGTGCAGCATCTTGAGGATGGCCGAGTCGGTGCGGTCGTCGCCGTCTTTGGCTCGCCCTTCGGCCTGAGCAATCCAGATCGACTCGCCGTCATTGCGAATCGAATGATTGATGTAGGCGGAAAGCACTTGGTAGGCCGCGAGCTTCTCACGTCGGCCGGTCACCGAGCGGCGTACGATGAAGCTCTTGTTCAGCCGCATCAGGTCGCTGACGAAGGGGCGTTGCAGTAGGTTGTCGCCAATGGCGATGCGCGGTGTGCGCATCTTGGCCTGAAACACCGCGTAGTTGACGAAAGCCGGATCCATCACAATGTCACGGTGGTTGGCCAGAAACAGATAGGCGCAGCCCGGCTGGATTTTTTCCAGTCCGGAATAAGTGATGCCATCTGTGGCGCGCTCGATAGTGCGGTCGAGGTACATCTCGATCCGCGCCTGCAGCGTGTCGACCGAATGGATGCTGGCGAACTCGCGCCGCAGGCGCTGCGCTATAAGGGGTTTCAACATCCAGCCCATCGGGCCGGCCAGGCGCGGAAAACGGAAGTGCGCCAGAATATCGAGGAACTCCCGGTCGGCGAACAGTCGCGCCATCACGGCAGGGACTTCTGCGTCGGCATAGGGTCGGATGGCTTCGAATTCGTCCATCATGCTCTCTGTAAAGGAAACAACTGAATGACCCCACTCATATCGGAGTCGAAATTAGGGTCTGTTGAGGTTTCGACGCGGTCTCGGCGCAAGCGCTGGACAGGGCGCGAGTCGTCCGGTTGGGGCATTCGCAACATGCGGCGAGTCATACCACTATGCTTCAAGCAGGTCCGCCTTCGGGAGGCAACACGCCGGACGCATTCTCATCAGACTGAACGGCGATTATAGCGGCAAGTCAGGCAGGAGACGCTGATGCTGGAATCACAGGATTACCAATGCCCCTATTGCGGCGAAGCAGTGGACGCACTGCTTGATCTGAGTGGCGGGGATCAGCGTTACATCGAGGATTGTCCGGTCTGTTGCCGGCCGATCACTTTCGACCTGCGGACCGACGGGACCGACTGGCAGCTTGATGTGCTGCGGGAGGATGAGTAGGTGCAGCGCGTTTACGAACCTCGTGATCTGCTCGAAGCGGAAATGCTGCGCGGCATGTTGACCGCCGAAGGTGTTGAGGTGTTTTTGAGCGGGCGGCACCTGATCGGTGCTGTGGGCGAATTGCCGGCGGCCGGTCTGCTCGGATTGATGGTTGACGATGAGCAGGCCGAGCGCGCACGTCAGCTGATCGCTGAGTACAATGGCGCCGAGCTGCTGCCGGGTGACGAGCCGGAAAGCTATCCCGGCGAGCTCATCTGTTGACTCAGGCCGAATGAATGGCCGCAGTCCGCGCCGATAAGCCGGCGTCCTTTGTCCTCCAACGAGTCCTGTTTCCATGTGTGGCCGCTACGCCCTGTTTCGCTGGAGTCCGGCCTTTGCCGCGCTGCCCGGTTTCCCCGCCGACCAACAACCGCACTGGAGCCTGGCGCCCGGTGCGTCGGTTTTGCTGCTGCGGCAGATCGACGACGAACTGCAGCTCGACAGCGTACGGTGGGGACTGACCCCCGCCTGGCTGACCGATTTCACCCGGACGCCGGCACAGGCGCGGGCAGAAACGTTAGCCGAGCAGCCGATGTTTCGCGACGCCTATCGCTTGCGCCGGGGCGTGCTGCCAGCCAACGGCTTTTACGAATGGCGCGGCACCGCGCGCAAGCGGCCCTACTGGATGACCGGAGAAGATTCGCTGATCTATTTCGCGGCGATCTGGGAAGCCTATCCGGTGCAGGGTCATACCTATCTCAGTGCGGCTGTGGTGACGCTGCCCGCAGCGAATCAGCGGCGCCCATTGATGCTGGATCAGGCTGCGATGACCGCCTGGCTCGATCCCCAGACCACGCCTGAAGCACTGCGGTTACTGCTGGCTGCACCGCAGCCGGCGTTACGCGAGCGGCCCCTGGCGACTTTGGTCAATGACCCTAAGCTGGATGCTCCGGAGTGCCTGACACCAGTGAACTAGCCACGGGCCAGGTACATTGAGTGGGAGCGGCGTTGGGCGCTGCCGCCGAGGGCGTGGCCTGGGTGGCAGCGTCAGCAGTCGGTTGCTCGGTCGCCGGGCTCGCTCTAGCATACGGCGCAGAATCCATGGGAGACGCGACATGCTCAAGCGGCATCCATTAGCTCTTTTTCTGGCGGCCTCCGTGCTCGCCGGTTGTCAGGCCGTCAATACAACCAGTGGCGGTGCGGTCGGGGTCGATCGTAAACAGTACATGTTCAGCATGTTATCGACCGAACAGGTCAACCAGATGTATGCCCAGTCTTATCAACAGACCCTGAGTGAAGCCTCCCAGAAAGGCATGCTCGAAAAAAGCAGCGCAGTCAGCAAGCGCGTCAATGCCATTGCCCAGCGGCTGATCGCCGAAGTGCCTGCGTTCCGCGCGGATGCGGCGCAATGGGACTGGGAGGTCAATGTGATCGACAGCCCGGAACTGAACGCCAACTGCGGCCCGGGCGGCAAGATCATCTTCTATACCGGGCTGATCGAAAAACTGAAGCTGACCGACGACGAAATTGCTGCGGTGATGGGCCATGAAATTGCCCACGCGCTGCGTGAGCACGGCCGCGAGGCGATGTCCAAAGCCTACGGCGTGCAAATGGCGACACAGATCGGTTCGGCCTTTGGGGTTGGCGATGGCAGTCTGCAGCTCGCCAACATGGGCGTCGAATACCTGATGACGTTGCCCAATAGTCGCAGCAACGAAAACGAGGCCGATCTGATCGGGTTGGAATTGGCGGCGCGCGCTGGTTACAACCCGAACGCGGCGGTCAGTCTATGGCAGAAGATGGCGGCCGAAGGCGGTTCGGCACCGCCGGAATTCCTCAGCACGCACCCGTCTTCGAGCAGTCGTACTCAGGCGCTGCAGCAGAATATTCCGAAGGTGATGCCGCTGTACCAGCAGCGACGCTAAGGCCTGCAGCTGCCATCGCACGGGTCAGGTCGGTGGCAGCGTTACCGGGATCGGGCTGTCCATGCCCAGCTGTTTGCGGGCGCTTTCAAGATCGAACAGCGTGTTGATTTCCTCAATGTCGCCTCCAGGGTTGAGAGTCCAGATCGACATGGCGGCGACGGTGAGAATCTTGCCGCTCGGCGCGATGCCGAACACGGGTTTCTCCAACGTACCGAAAAGGGTGCTGGAGGTGACCACGCGGTTGCCTTCGCTGAGGCATTCATCCACTACCACCTCCAGGTCCGGGAACGCCTGACGGATTTCCCGCACGATCAGGCCGAAACCGGCACTGTTGACCGGTTGTGCGATGAACGAACTCCTGTAGCTGAAGTAACGACTCTGCAGCTGTTCGGCCAGTGCCAGACGACCCTTGGTCCAGCTCAGGTCGATATGCTGCTGCACCCGCCGTTTTCGTTCCTCCGGTGACATGCCGCCTGCTCCCCTCAAGTGCCGCCAGAATGCGGTGAAGGCGCACTCTAACAGCACCGGCCACATGGCAATTTGCGCTGCGTATCAGACTGGAAGCGTGCCGCTCAAGGTTAGGGCCTGATAGACGGCATACAACGCCAACGCGGCGAAGCCGACGGCGGCAACACGGCGGATCAGGGTGAGCGGCATGCGATCGGCCGCGAAATTTCCAGCCAGTACTACCGGCACGTTGGCGATCAGCATGCCGAGCGTGGTGCCAATAATTACCAAGATGAAATTAGGGTACTGCGCGGCCAGCACGACCGTCGCGACCTGGGTCTTGTCACCCATCTCGGCGAGGAAGAAGGCGATCAGGGTTGCGACGAATGGGCCGAAGCGCCGACCGCGCGAGGCTTCGTCTTCCTCGAGTTTGTCCGGTACCAGCGTCCACAGTGCCACGGCGGCAAAGGATGCTGCCAGAACCCAGCTGAGGATGGTGGGTGAGACCAGCGATGAAACCCAGCTGCCCACGGCCCCGGCTGCGGTATGGTTGGCCAGCGTGGCGATGACGATGCCCCAGATTATCGGCAGCGGACGCCGATAGCGGGCCGCAAGCAGCAGGGCGAGCAGCTGCGTCTTGTCGCCGATCTCGGCCAGGGCAACGATCAGGGTGGGGATGTAGAAGGATTCCAAGCGAACTTCCTTGCGAGGGCGGGTCGACGAAATCACCATGACACGCACCGCCTGCCCGCCCCGGGTCAGGTGTGCGTGTCATGGGTCTTGTCAAACCAGGCGAGGCTGCGTAAGCAGGCCGCGCGGGTCGCATGCGCCATGGTCTGTGGACCAAGTATGTTGACGCATGCCAGGCGAGCAGGGCGCTCGCCGGAGACTACTCCCCCAGGACGGGCGCGAGTTTGCCCAAGCGCGGCGTGTAGTGCAAGTCGATCAGGCGCGCTGTGCGCGGTAGATGCGAAAGCCGTCCGCATTGATCAGCGTTTCGCAACGGCCCAGATGGGCCTCGATCAATGGCGGATACTTGAGGAAGGCATTGGCTACCAGGCGCAACTCGCCGTTGGGTCGCAGATGACTGGCGGCACGTTGCAGCAGTGTTTCGCTGGCGGCGTAGTGGGTATGCACACCCTGATGGAACGGCGGGTTGCTGATGATCGCAGCGCAGTCGTCCGGTGCCGCGTCAATCCCATCGCCGGCAATCACGTGCGCCTGTAACTGATTGGCTTCCAGCGTCATCCGGCTGCTCTGGACCGCAAAAGCGTCGACGTCCAGTAGTACCACTTCGCTTTGCGGATACCGTCTTTTCAGTGACGCACCGATGATCCCGGCACCGCAGCCGAAATCCAGCAGCCGGCCGATCGGCAGATCGTCGAGCCGCTCCAGCAGGAGCGCGGTGCCGCGATCAAGCCGGCCATGGCTGAACACGCCGGGCAGGCTGACGACCTGCAGCGGGCCGTCAGCCAGGTCGAGTTCGAAGCGCTGCGCGAGGGCTTTCAGCTCGGGCGCTGCCGGACTGTTCGTCACCCTGACCTGCCACAGCTGACAATGTCGAGCGCTGTCGAGCTTGCGCGCCTCGCCGAACGGCGCCAGCTGTCTGGCGGCGCGCTCGACGCCTGCGCGCTTTTCTCCGACCAGATACAGCAAACGTCCCGGTAACCGCGCCGCCAACGCGTTCAGCAAGTAATCGGTCAGCTCGCGTGACTTGGGCAGAAACAGCACGGCAGCGTCGAACGCGGCCGATGGCGGCTCGACACCGAATGTGCAGCGCCCGGCGAAGCGAGTCTGCAGCAGCAGCTGTTCACCTGCGTGCCAGCTCCAGCCGATGGCTCCGGGTAGCTGGCCGAGCAGGTCGTCGGCCGGTAGCCCGGCAAGCAACAGCTCGCCGCTGAAGAGTTCGGCCTGACGCAGCAGTACTTCGCTTCGGGGGTCCATGATGCCTCCGGACAAAAGCTGGCGAGCTTAGCAGCCTTGTCCCTGGCAGCAGAAGCGTCAGCCGACCTGGCGCTTTGGCGCGCCGGCGAAAAACGCCTCGGCGTTTTCACACATCTGATCAACGATGCGCTGCCGTGCCTCGCGGCTGCCCCAGGCGCTGTGTGGCGTCACGATCAGGCGCGGCACGTCCGCAGCCAGCAGCGGGTTGTCGTTGCTGGGTGGCTCGCTGGTAAGCACATCGGTGGCGGCGCCGCCCAGGTGCCCGCTGCGCAGTGTGTCGGCCAGCGCCTGCTCATCAATCAGGCCGCCACGGGCGGTGTTGATGATGAATGCCGTGGGCTTCATCAATTGCAATTCGCGTGCTCCGATGAGGTTGCGTGTCTGCTCGGTCAGCGGGCAGTGCAGCGTCAGGGCGTCGATCTGCGGCAGTAGTTCGTCGAGCTCCAGGCGGTCGGCGCGCGCCGGGCGACCGGGCAGGTTGCCGGTCAGCACGCGCATGCCCAGCGCCTCGGCCAATCTGGCCACGGCGCTACCCAGCTCGCCGTGACCGAGCACGCCGAGGGTCTTGCCGGCCAATTCGACAATGGGGAAGTCCAGCAGACAGAATTGACCGCTTTCCTGCCAGCGGCCACGGGCTACGGCGCCTTGGTAATCGGGTAGCCGCGTGGCCAGCGCGAGCAGCAGCATCAACGTGTGCTGGGCCACGGTGGCGGTGCCGTAGGCTTGGCAGTTGCAGACTGCGATGCCACGCTGTTTGGCGGCGGCCAGATCAATGTTGTTGACGCCGGTCGCGGCAACGAGGATCAGCTTGAGGTCCGGGCAGGCGGCGAGCACTGCTTCGTTTAGCGCCACCTTGTTTACGATGGCAACTTGGGCGCCCTGCAGCCGTTCGATGATCTGCGCGTCGCTGGTCTGCGCATGGCAGTTCAGTTCATCGAAGGCTGACCGCAGCGCAGCCAGGTCCAGGTCGCCCTGGTCGAGTGGGGATAGATCGAGGAATACAGCGCGGCGATTGCTCATGGACTTTACTCGTATGAATCAACGGGCGGATATCCCGCCCCGGAAATAGCGGAGTCGCTAGATGTATTGGATGGAGTTTCTCACTGTGGCGCTGGTTCATCTGCTTGCAGTGGCCAGTCCCGGGCCGGACTTTGCAGTGGTCGTACGTGAAAGCGTGTCCCGCGGTCAGCACAGCGGCAGCTGGACGGCTATCGGGGTGGGCAGCGGTATTTTGCTACACGTGGGTTATTCGTTGCTTGGTATCGGCCTGATCGTCTCGCAGTCGATCGTGCTGTTCAACCTATTCAAGTGGCTGGCAGCCGGTTATCTGTTCTATCTCGGTATCCAGGCTCTGCGCGCCAAGCCCGTTGCGGCTGGCGATCTGCCACCCTCCGGCGCTGGCGAGGCGCAATCTCGCAGACATGCCTTTACGGTGGGTTTCGTCACCAACGGCCTGAATCCCAAGGCTACGTTATTTTTTCTGTCGCTATTCACAGTTGTTATCGACCCCCATACCCCACTCGCCGTTCAGGCGGGCTATGGGTTATATCTGGCGTTCGCTACCGGCCTGTGGTTCTGCCTGGTGGCCTGGTTGTTCAGCCGCGAGCGAGTGCGGGCAGGCTTCGCGCGCATGGGGCATTGGTTCGACCGGGTCACTGGCGCGGTGCTGATCGGCCTCGGTGTGCGTTTGGCGGCAAGCGAGATCACCTGATCGCCGGGCCATGCAATCGGCTGTTACACAGCGGGTCTCGACGCATTGAACGACAGCCGGGTTGACTGCCGACTTGGAACGTTGCGCGAGGCTTGCGCACCGAACATCCGACGCCGTGTCCAGCGTGCCTCTCATAACATCAATAACAGGAAGCCCTATGTTGCAGACCCGAGTGATCAAACCCGCCGCGAATGCCTACCAGTATCCCCTGTTGATCAAGCGCCTGCTGTTGTCGGGCCAGCGTTATGAGCGCACGCGTGAGATTGTCTACCGTGATCAGGTGCGTTTTGACTATCGCATTCTCAATCAACGCATTGCCCGGCTCGCCAACGTACTGACCGCCGCTGGGGTCAAGGCGGGTGACACCGTGGCGGTCATGGATTGGGACAGTCATCGCTACCTCGAATGCATGTTCGCGATCCCGATGATTGGCGCGGTGGTTCATACCATCAACGTGCGGCTGTCTCCCGAGCAGATTCTCTACACCATGAATCATGCCGAGGATCGCTTCGTTCTGGTCAACAGCGAATTCGCCCCCCTGTATCAGGCGATTGCCGGGCAGCTCGCCACGGTCGATAAAACGCTGCTGATTACCGACGCCGATGACAAGAACTGTGACCTGCCCAACTGCGTGGGTGAGTATGAAAGCCTGCTCGCCGCGGCGCAGCCGCACTACGATTTCCCAGACTTCGATGAAAACTCGGTGGCGACGACGTTCTACACCACCGGCACCACCGGAGATCCCAAGGGCGTTTATTTCACCCATCGGCAGCTGGTCCTTCATACCCTTGCCGGAGCGATAACGGTCGGTTGTCGCGAGAATCCCCAGCTGATGGCGGCGGATGACGTCTACATGCCAATCACGCCGATGTTTCATGTGCATGCCTGGGGGTTGCCGTACGTGGCGACGATGATGGGCCTCAAGCAGGTTTATCCGGGGCGCTACGACCCGGAATTGTTGATCGAACTGTGGCGCAAGGAGAAGGTGACCTTCTCGCATTGCGTGCCGACTATCGTCCAGATGCTGCTCAACGCCAAGGCGGCGAAGGGCACGGATTTCAACGGCTGGAAGATCACCATCGGCGGTAGCGCGCTGACCCGCGGCCTCTACGAATCGGCCCGGACCTGCGGCATGCAATTGGTGGCCGCCTATGGCATGTCGGAAACCTGTCCGCTGATTTCCGGTGCCCATATCAATGATGAGCTGCGCGAGGCCAGCGAGGACGAGCAGAGCAGCTATCGACTCAAAGCTGGGGTGCCGGTGGTGCTGGTCGATGCCGCAATTCAGGCGCCGGACGGCAGTTTCCTACCAGCCGACGGCGTATCCCAGGGCGAGTTGGTGCTTCGCGCGCCCTGGCTGACCCAAGGCTATGCCGGCAATCCGGAAAAGAGCGAAGAACTATGGGCTGGCGGATGGCTGCATACCGGCGACGTCGCGACCGTCGACGAGATGGGCAACATCGACATTCGCGATCGCATCAAGGATGTCATCAAGACCGGAGGCGAGTGGGTTTCCTCGCTGGCGATTGAAGGTTTGATCAGCCGTCACGAGGCGGTGCGTGACGTGGCGGTGGTGGGTGTGCCTGACGAGCGCTGGGGCGAACGTCCATTCGCGCTGGTTGTGCTGTGCGAGGACAAACAGCTCGATGCGCGGACGCTACAGAGCTTTCTCGAGCCGGCAGTGGAGCAGGGGCAGATCAACAAGTGGGCAATTCCGCAGCAGATTGCGGTGGTCGGTGACATTCCCAAGACCAGTGTCGGCAAGCTGGACAAGAAGCGTATCCGGGTCGACATCGCGCGCTGGCTGGAAGAAGGCAGTCACGCCATCTCCTCGATCTAGCAACGAGACGGGAACGGAGTTAGGCGTCGTCTGGCTCCTGACCGGGCTCCAGCATGCTGCGAACTTTGTCTTCGAGATTCGAGATGCTGAACGGCTTGGTCAGGACCTCGTAATCGTACGTGGCGTTGCTTCGCTGTAGCACCGAGCTCTCGGCGTATCCGGTAATGAACAGCACGCGCAAGGAAGGCCGCTTTTCCCGAGCGGCATCGGCGAGTTGTCGTCCGTTCATGCCGCCGGGCAATCCAATATCCGATATCAACAGGTCCAGGTGTGCGTCGCTGTCGAGAATGCGCAGGCCGCTGGGGCCTTCGGCGGCCTCCAGGGTGTTCAGCCCCATTTCCTGCAGCACCTCTGTCACCAGCATACGGACGTTGGGCTCGTCATCCACCACCAGAACAGTGCGCCCCTCGACCGAAGCGGGTGCCAAGTCCGTAGTGGACGGAGCATGCAGGCTGGCAGACTGGCCGTGGTGGCGGGGCAAGTAGATCCAGACGCTGGTCCCTTCGCCCACCGTGCTCTCGATACGCACGCCGCCGCCCGATTGCTTGGCGAAGCCGTAGACCATGGATAAGCCGAGCCCCGTACCCTCTCCCAGGGGTTTGGTGGTGTAGAACGGATCGAAGACGTAGCCGAGCTTCTCCGGCGGAATACCGACGCCGGTATCACGGACGCCGAGCGCGACATACTCCCCGGATTGCAGGCCGATTTCCTGGGCGAGCGGCTCGTCCAGGCGCAGGTTCTCGCTGACCAACGTCAGCTGCCCGCCATCAGGCATCGCATCGCGAGCGTTGATGGTCAGGTTCAGCAGTGCGTTTTCCAGCTGGTTGGTGTCGCAGAGGGTCAGCCAGAGTCCGTCCGACAAATGCGTCGAGTAGCTCACCATCGGCCCGATGGTGCGCTGCAGCAGCTCCATCATGCCTTCTATCAGCGTGTTGAGATCGGTGGGGCTGGGGTCGAGCGTTTGCCGGCGTGAAAAGGCCAACAGGCGATGGGTGAGGGCAGTCGCCCGAGTGGCGGAGGTCAGTGCGCTGCGGATGTAACGCAGCAGATCATCGGTGCGACCCTGGTCCAGGCGAATCGATAACAGCTCCAGCGAGCCGATCACGCCCGCCAGGAGGTTGTTGAAATCATGCGCCAGGCCGCCAGTCAGCTGGCCGACCGCCTCCATCTTCTGCGACTGACGCAGCGCCGCCTCGGTCCTGGCGCGAGCCGCGACTTCGGCATTGACGCGCTGCTCGAGGGTTTCGTTGAGGCGATGCAGCGCCTGTTCGGTACGCTTGTGCTGGGTAATGTCGAGACAGGCACCCACCATGTACGATGGCCTGCCGTTGGCATCGGTAAACGTCTGGCCCTTGTCGAATATCCAGCGTTCGTTGCCCTCTGGCAGCCTGACTCTGAATTGCATCTCGAAGTCGTCGCCATAGCGCGCACAGCGCTCGCACTGCTGGGCAATGCTGTTCCGATCGTCCGGATGGATCATGTCGAGAAGGTCGTCGAGCCAGCCCGAGGTCAACCCCTCCAGGCCGAACAACCGCTGCATGGGCAGATCCATGTCCAGGCGGTTGTTGCGCAGGTCCCAATAGAAGGTGCCGGTGCCAGAAGCCAGTAGCGCAGCGTTCAAGCGCTCGTCGCTCTCGCGCAGGCGTAGCGCCGCAGACTCCTGCTCGAGCAGGCTTTCGGTCACGTCTTCTGCCTGGTGGATGATGTAGCTGACTTGGCCTTGCTCGTCCAGCACCGGCACATTGACCACATCCCAGTAGCGATTTTCGTCACCACCGCCCTCGGCATGTGGGCGCCGCAGTGGATAGCCGACCGTTTTCAGATGCTGAACGCGCCCCGTGCGTGCGACCTCGGCCAGTGATGTGCGCAGCAGATTGATACCGGCGGACATCGGCACCGAGGTGTCACCATCGTGATAGACCTCGAACAGGGGGCGGCCAATGATCTCTTCACGGCGCGTCATGGTGGCTCGCAAGCGCTCCTGGCTGGCGGCGACCATGGTGTAGTCGGCATCGTTGGCAACCACGAGGACGATTCCAGGCAGGGCATCGAAGATGCGCTGCAGATCCGCTATGTCGATGGCTCGGCTCTCCGTCTGGATGACACGTCTGCGCGTGCCGTATAGGTTAGTAGTGGCTGTTTTGCGAAAAAAATTCGGTCTACCTGAGGAGTCAAGGTGTTAGACGCAGGCCATACGTTGATCAGTGAAACGTTTCCGGTCGGTCCGCTGCAATGTAATTGCACGATCATTGGCGATTCGCTGACGGGTCGGGCCATCGTGGTGGACCCGGGCGGCGATCCGGATGTGATCGTCGCGCGGATCGATGCTCTGGGACTGAAGGTTGTCAATGTCATTCACACCCATGCGCATCTGGATCATTTCCTGGCGTCCGGGCAGATCAAGGAGCGGACCGGCGCCACCTTGCACCTGCACAAGGACGATCAGTTCCTCTGGGACAGTCTTGAGCTGCAATGTCGCCTGTTCGGCGTGCCCTATACGCCCGTGCCGGCCCCGGATGTCTGGTTGGTCGACGATCAGGCGCTGGCCTGCGGCTGTGGCGTCGCACTTCACACGCCAGGTCATACGCCGGGCTCGATGTGCTTCTGGTTTCCCGAGGCGAAGTTGCTGGTCGCCGGAGATACCCTGTTTCGCCGCGGAATCGGCCGTACCGATCTCTGGGGTGGCGATTATGCCACCATCGAACGATCGATCAGACAGCGGCTGTACCGGCTTGATGAGGACGCGACCGTCATCACAGGTCACGGACCGCTAACACGGTTGGGGGATGAAATGCGAGAGAACCCTTTTGTCCGTGCGTGAGTTGTCACGAGGTTCGTCGGCACGTTCCGGTTCTGCCACTGGCTGAGTGTTAACCTAGCGGCGCATTTCAGCCTGTGGGTGGATATCTCCGACAGGTTGGCGTTCCGCAGATGAAGGAAGTCACCATGAAAAAACTCAGCAACCTGACCGCATTCGCCGCCACCATCGCACTGCTGGCCGGCTGTACCAACAACCCCTACACCGGCGAACGAGAAGCGGGCAAGGCGGGCATCTACGGTGGCATCGGCGCGGTCAGCGGCGCAGTGATCGGCGCCGCTACCTCCAGCAAGAAGGACCGAGCCAAAGGCGCACTGATCGGTGCGGCGGTCGGTGGAGCCGCAGGCGGCGGCTATGGCTATTATGTCGACACCCAGGAAGCCAAGCTGCGTCAGACGCTGCAGGGCACCGGCGTTCAGGTCCAACGCGAGGGCGACAACCTGACACTGATCATGCCGGGCAACATCACTTTTCCCAGCAACTCGGCGGATATTTCCAGCAGCTTCTATCCGACCCTGAATTCGTTAGTTCAGGTGTTCAAGGAATTCAACAAGAACGGCATCGACATCGTCGGTCATACCGACAGCACGGGCTCGCAACAGCTCAATCAGGACCTGTCCAACCGACGTGCACGTAGCGTTGCGGCCTATCTGGAAGGTAACGGCGTAGCTGCTTCGCGAATCTCATCCTTTGGGGCCGGCCCGAGCCAACCGATCGCCAGCAACGATACTGCCTCCGGTCGCGCGCAGAATCGGCGTGTGGAAATCAATTTGCGTCCGCTGTAGGCCATTTCAATAGGCGAGTCGCAACGGCTCGCCATTTAAGTGACGTCAGTTTTACCACTTTTCTTTATCTCCTATTGAACCTCTCGGTAACCCACGACTCTGAAGCTGGTGACAAACGAGCCATGTGGTGGCAATGAGGAGGTCGAATGGATGATCGTTCTGCTCTCCATTCTCGTAAGCCTTGGCTGCCATTGGTCGTGACGCTGGCCTTGATGGCCGGGCTTGGAGGATGGGTCGTCTGGCAGTGGCAAGTACAGGAAGCACGAATCCGCGCGGAGCAGGCGCAGCGATTCAACCTGGCGGTCAATGACGTCGAGAGCAATCTGCGTGAGCGCATGCGCGCGTATGAGATGGTCATGCGTGGCCTGGCCGGTCTTTTCGTCGGTAGCGATACCGTCAGTCTGGACGACTGGAACCGGGCGTCTGATCAGCTTCAGCTCCAGGATTTCTACCCCGGCATCCAGGCGATCGCCCTGGCGCGATACGTACGTGCCGAAAACCTGGACGCGCTGCTCACGCAAATGCGCGAAGAGGGCCGTAGCAATTTTCGCATGTACCCAGCCGGAGAGCGTGACGAGTACCTGATCACGGATTTCATACATCCGATCGATTGGCGTAATCGTCGAGTACTGGGCTTCGACATGTTAAGTGAAGAGACCCGTCGAGAGGCCATCACGGCTGCACGCAACATCGGCACGCCGATGCTCACAGGTCCGCTGCGACTCAAGCAGGAAACCGAACAGAACGCGCAGGTGGGCATCCTGCTTTACCTTCCGCTGTACCGGGTCGGTGCTTCCGTCACGACATTGGAAGAACGCCAGGCCGCCTTTGCTGGCACGTTGCACGGGGCTTTTCGGCTGACCGATCTGATGGAAGGTGTGCTGGGCTCGCGCAGCAAGCTGTTCCAGCTGCAGCTGTTCGATGCCGCCGTGCCAAACCAACCGCTGTTGGTGGGACGAGCGCCGGTGAGTAGCGATGCACGCTTCCATCGTACCCGCAATATCTATATGTACGGGCGCAGTTGGCAGCTAGAGGTCGGCAGCACGCCGGAATACGAAGCCATCCTGAACAGAAGCAGCGGAGCCTTCAACCTGGCGGCGGCCATGACCGCGGCGGTGCTGTTTTCTCTGCTGATCGGCGGCTACCTGTATCTGCGCGAACGCGCGCTGCGCAGCAGTCAGGCGTTAGGTGCGCAGCTTCAGGAGCGCGAGGCGTGGTTTCGTCAGCTGATCGAGCAGTTGCCGGTGGCAACCTTGCTGTGCAACGACCAGGGTCGAATAGAATTGGCCAACCAAAGCGCCGCGGCGCTGCTGGGGAGCAGCGCCGGCCTGCTCGCGGGCGAGCGCCTCAACCGTTACGTTCCCGGCGCGCTGGTTGATTCTGCAGGCGGGTCGCAGCTGGAAGCCAGTCATCAGGAGAGCCAGGCGATACGCGAGGACGGCGCGCCCATACCTGTTTCACTTAGCCTGACCAGCTTCAGGCGGGATGAGGCCATTTACCATCTGCTCAACCTGGTTGATCTCCAGCAGCGCAAGCGTGACGAAGAGCGGTTTCGCAATGTAGTCGAAGCGTCGCCGAACGCCTTTCTGCTGTTCGATCACGAGGGTCGGATCGTAATGGTCAACCGGCAGACCGAACTGCTGTTCGGCTACAGCCGGCAAGAGCTGATGGGCCAACCGGTCGAGCTGCTGATTCCCGAGTCGATGCGCAAGATCTACCATGAGGTGCGCTACCGTTTCGAGCAGGAAGGCGAGTCACGCCGTCTGGGTGAAAACCGTGAATTGTTCGGCCGGCATCGGGATGGCCACCTGCTGCCTGTAGAGATTGGCCTGTCTCCGCTGCGCAGCGGCGAGGAACAGCTGGTGCAGGCTGTGGTGATCGATATCGGCCACCGCAAGGCAGCCGAGCGGCGCCTGCGTGATCAGGCCAACGAGTTGATTGTCGCCAACCGCTATAAGTCCGAATTCCTCGCCAACATGTCCCACGAGCTGCGCACGCCGCTCAATAGCATCCTTATCCTCAGTGATCAGCTGAGGCAGAACGCCGCGAGCAACCTGACCGAGAAGCAGGTGCGGCATGCCGATATCATTAATCGTGCCGGACATGATCTGCTGCAACTGATCAATGATGTACTTGACCTGGCCAAGATCGAGGCCGGCCACATGCAGATCAAGCCGGAGCCGCTCAACCTGGCCGAGTTGTTGGCTGAGTCGGTGGCTGGACTTGAGCCGATGGCCGAGCAGAATGGGTTGTCTCTCACCTCTCGAATCGATCCGGATGTCCCGGTCTCGATCATCAGCGACCGCGCCCGCCTGCATCAGATCCTGCGCAACCTCATTACTAATGCATTGAAGTTCACCGAGCAGGGCTCCGTGGACATCCACGTCGTGCAAAAACCTGCCGAGACTCCCGCCGGCGAAGACCTGCTGCAGATCTGCGTGACCGACACCGGTATTGGTATTGCCGAAGATCAGCATGAACGGATCTTTCAAGCCTTCCAGCAAATCGATGGGTCGATCAGCCGGCAGTACGGCGGTACAGGGCTTGGCCTGGCCATCGCGCGGCAGCTGGCTGAAGTGCTCGGCGGCGGGATCCGTCTCAGGAGTGCGCCGGGCCAGGGCTCCAGTTTTACGGTCGAACTGCCGTTGAAGCTGGCCGCGACCACAGAGATTCGGACGCTACGGCCGTCGCAGCACCGCGGCCAGAGCGGCGGCCAGGGCGTCCAGGGCGGCGGCCTGTTAATTGTCGAGGACGACGCCGATTTCGCGTCGGTGGTGGCCGAGGTTGGTCAATCTCACGGTTTCCCCAGCGTCGTTTGCGGTACCGGGCAAGAGGGGTTGGAAGCCCTCCAGCAGGACCGTTTCGCTGCAGTCATTCTTGACATCCTGCTGCCGGATATCTGCGGTTGGCAGGTTCATCGGATGCTGCGCGACGACCCCCGACATCAAGACACGCCGGTGTACATCATTTCTTGCGTGCCGCAGCCGCAAGGCTGGTCGGATGACGGTTCGCACTACCTGCTCAAGCCCGTGGCACAGTCGGAACTGGAACGTCTGTTCATCGATCTGGCGCGCCAGGAAACCAAGTCGATGCGGTTGCTTCTGGTTGAAACCGACTCGGAACGGCGCTCGCAGCTGCGCGAACATTTCGAGCGCCTTGGCTACCGGGTCACCGAGTGCCGGCGCAGCGAGGAAGCCAGGCTGGCCTATGCGGAGCACGTATTCACGGTGCTGATCATCGATTTCGATCTGCCTGGTGAAGATGGCTTGGATCTGCTCGAAGCGCTTGATCGCCTGCGCTCGCTGAAAGATGTGCGTGTGATATTGAACAGCCGTGAGCCACTTTCGGAAAAGAATCTGCAGCGGCTTCGGCGCTATTCATCGGTTGCGTTGTCAAAAACAGAGGAACTGGAGCATATGGAAGATGCATTGAAGCCCGCCGCAGTCGAGTCGGCGGCGCCGGGCATGGATGAAGTGGATCATCCTCTGCTGGGTCAGCGAGTGCTGCTGGTGGATTCGGATGTGCGAGCAATCTACGCCATCAGCGCAATGCTCGATGAGCAGGGGCTGCAAGTGGTGCCGGCCACGAGCCGCTCCGAGGCACTTGAACGATTCGATGAAGACGCGTTCGACTTGGCGCTGGTGGACATGGGTATGCCCGACAATGGGGGGGCTGCACTGATCCGACAGCTCAGAAACGACTATGGTTGTCAGGTGCCGATCGTGGCACTGGCGGTTGGCGACGATCCGACCGTCAAGGATCGGAGCGTCGCCGCAGGTGCGGACGATGTGCTGTTCAAACCGGTCGAAAGCGCCGGGTTGGTCGAACTGCTGCGGCGTTGCCTAGAGCAGGCTGATCGCCCTGACGAGAGCCCATGAAGGAGAAATATGTGATGCATCGTTCATCCCGGAATGGCGTCGTTGCCGACGCCATCGTGGTCGGAGTCAACTATGCAGCGGGCAGGAGATCCAGGTAATGGGGCGGGTACAAGCCAAATCTCAACCTCGTACCCGGACGCTGCTGGTCGTCGATGATCGCGAGGCGAATCTGGTTGCGATGGAAGCATTGCTGGGCGATGGCGACTGGCAGGTACATACGGTCAATTCCGGCGAGGCCGCGCTGCAGGCGCTGCTCGACCTGGATGTGGAACTGGTACTGCTGGATGTACAGATGCCGGGCATGGACGGCTTCGAAGTCGCACGACTGATGCGAGGCAGCCCGTACACGCGCTATACGCCGATCATTTTCGTCTCGGCCATCGCCCATACTCGGGAGTCGGTGTTGCGCGGTTATGCGACGGGAGCGGTTGATTTCATCCTGAAACCCTTCGATCCACAGGTGCTCAAACACAAGATCAATACCCTGCTCAGCCACGAGCACAATCGGCGCGACCTGCAACTGCTGACCCAACAGCTCGACAGCGCGCGGGCTTTCAACGCCTCGGTGCTGAATAATGCCGCTGAAGGTATTCTGGTGGTTGGCGAAGATGGCTATATCAGCTTCGCCAACCCGGCGATCGCGCAGATGCTGCATAGCAGCGTCGAGGACCTTCAGGGTACGGCATTGGTCGATCATCTCGCCGCGCCGAAAATGCCCGAAGCCTGGCGTGACACGGACTTCTACAAGCAGTGGCGTAGCGGCCACACCTTCCGTCTGCACGAAGCACAGCTGTACACCGCCAATGGCGGCAAGCTGCCGGTGGCCTTGTCTTCATCGCCGCTGCCCCGCCAGCAACGGTCGATGGTGGTAATCGCACTGGACATGTCGGTAGTGCGCAATCTGCACGTGCAATTGGAAACCCAGGCGGTGACCGACTCGCTGACCGGACTGCTGAATCGCCGCGGCTTTCACCAGGCGCTGGATTCGGCCTTGGCAAGGGTTGACCGGAACGGCAAGCGCATGGCCATTCTCTACATCGACCTGGACGGCTTCAAGCGCATCAACGATTCGCTGGGTCACGATGCGGGCGACGAGATCCTCTGTCGCGTGGCACGGGTACTGGAAGCCTGCATGCGCCCCTACGACATCATCGCGCGCATGGGGGGCGACGAGTTCACCGCATTGCTGGATTCTCTCGATCATCCGGAAGACGCCGCCAAGGTGGCGGAGAAGCTTATCGAACTGATTTCGGTTCGACATACCATCGGCGGAACCGACGTGACGCTCGGTGCCAGTATCGGTATCGCGCATTTTCCGGATAGCGGCCAGAGCGTCGAAGAGTTGCTGCGCTCGGCAGATATGGCGATGTATGAAGCCAAACGCAACGGGCGGCAGCAATATCGCTTCTTCTCCAGCGAAATGAACGGTCGTGCCCATGCGCGCCTGATGATGGAAGAGAACCTGCGCAGCACCATCGAACATAATGGCTTCGCTTTGGCCTATCAGCCCCAGATCCTGCTCGAAACTGGCGAGCTGCGCGGGTTCGAGGCCTTGCTGCGCTGGGATTACAGTGGCCGTGGTGAAGTCGAACCCAACGTGTTCATTCCCCTGCTCGAAGAAACCCGGCTGATCGATCGGGTCGGCAAGTGGGCGCTGCGTGAGGGTCTGGCGCAGTGCCGTGACTGGCGTGAACGGTTCGGCGAACAGATGATCTTGAGTTTCAACGTCAGCCCCGTTCAGTTCGGCCGGGTTGGATTGATCGATGAATTGCGTCGTCTGCTCGACGAGTCTCAGCTCGATCCTCGCCAGCTGGAGCTGGAGGTCACTGAAGGTGCGCTAATGCAGGACCTGGAGCAGAGCTGCGACAAGCTCCGGCAACTGCGGGAATTGGGCGTAAGGGTGGCGGTCGACGACTTCGGAACGGGGTATTCATCACTGGCCTATTTGCGGCATTTCGATTTGGATACGCTGAAGATCGACCGCTTGTTCATCGCAAATATGCTCGACTCGCCCCGCGATGCCGCGGTGGTCAGCACCATCATCGACCTGGGGCGTAACTTGGGCCTTGAAGTCATTGCCGAGGGGGTCGAGACCCTGGCCCAGCGCGATTGGCTCATCGCCAACGGTTGCCAGGTGATGCAGGGGTTTCTGGTGGCGCCGGGATTGGCCGTTGAGCAGGCATTGGAGTTCCCCCGGATAGTCGACTGGGCGAAACTGGATCATCAGGTGCAGGGCTAGCCCGTCAGCGACTCGGCGGATATTGCCGGTGCAGCGTTTCGAGCAGGGCGTCCTTGTCACTCCACAGCTCGTTGATCCACTCCTGGAAGCTCAATCGATAGCGCTCGTCCTGGTCATAGCTGCGATGCAGGAACTCGGGCGGAATGGGCTGAGAGTCGATGCGCATCACCACCCGTCCGATCCGGCCACAGAGCAGATCCCAGAAGCTGGGATTACCGTCCGGATAGTGGATGGTGATGTTGACCAGTGCAGTCAGCTGCTCGCCCATGGCGTCGATTACGAAGGCGACGCCGCCGGCCCTGGGTTTGAGCAAATGGCGATAGGGCGAGGCCTGCTCGTCGTGTTTGTCCTGGGTAAAGCGTGTGCCTTCGAGAAAGTTGAATACCGAAACCGGATTGGTCCGGTAGCGCTCGCAAGCCTTGCGGGTCGTGGCCAGATCCTCGCCACGTTTTTCCGGATACTTGGTCAGGTACTCCTTGGTAAAGCGCTTCATGAAGGGGAACTCAAGCGCCCACCAGCACAGGCCAATGACCGGTACCCAGATCAGCTCCTGCTTGAGGAAAAATTTCAGAATCGGCATGCGCCGGTTCAACTGGTACTGAAGCATCAGGATATCGGCCCAGCTCTGGTGGTTGCTGGTGACCAGATATGAGTGCTGCATGTCGACCTTTTCCAGCCCTTGCACGTCCCATTGCGTGCGCCGCACCTGATCCATCCAGAAGCCATTGACCGCCATCCAGGATTCGGCGATCCAGTGCATTCCGAAGCGCAGCGCGCGTTGGATGCGAGGGATCGGCAGCGCCAGTTTGAGCAGCGAAAGGGCGAAAAGCGGCCAGCACCAGAACAGCGTGTTCAGCGCCAGCGTCAGGCCAGCAAGGACGCCCCGGAATGGAGCAGGAAGGACACTCAGCATCGATTGGCTCGTATACCCGTCAATTGAGGCGGCAAGAGTACCGATTGCGCGCTGAACTGCAAGGCGAATGCGCCCAGTGAAGTTGAGTTACGACCTGTCCAGCTGCGACGAGCCGGGCAGGTCGGGTCAGCGAATCAGGCTTTCTGGCTGTCGGCCTGCAGCGCGGTGAGCGCGATGGTGAATACGATGTCATCCACCAGTGCGCCGCGGGACAGATCATTTACCGGTTTGCGCAGGCCTTGCAGCATGGGCCCGACGCTGATTACGTTGGCGCTACGCTGAACCGCCTTGTAGGTGGTGTTACCGGTGTTCAGGTCGGGAAAGATGAACACTGTCGCTTGGCCGGCAACCAGGCTGTTCGGCGCTTTCTGCTTGCCGACACTGGCAACCGAAGCGGCGTCGTACTGCAGTGGGCCGTCGATCGGCATGTTGGGTGCGCGTTCTTGGGCGATGCGCGTGGCTTCGGCGACTTTCTCCACCTCGGCGCCGCTGCCGGAGGTGCCGGTGGAATAACTGATCATTGCCACGCGCGGATTGACGCCCAATGCGACGGCGGATTCAGCGCTTTGCAGCGCGATTTCCGCGAGCTCGGTAGCGCTCGGGTTGGGGTTCACTGCGCAGTCGCCATAGACCAGCACCTGGTCCGGCAGCAGCATGAAGAACACCGACGACACCAGACTGTAGCCCGGCGCGGTTTTGATCAACTGCAGCGCCGGGCGAATGGTATTAGCGGTGGTATGCACAGCACCGGAAACCAGGCCGTCCACTTCATCGAGCGCCAGCATCATGGTACCCAGCACCACGGTGTCCTGGAGCTGCCCACGCGCGTCCTCGGCTGTCAGCCCCTTCGCCTTGCGCATCTCGCACATGGGCTCGACGTACTGGTTGATGATCAGCTCGGGATCGAGAATTTCAAGGCCGGACGGCAGCATGATGCCCTGCTCGCGGGCAACCGCCTGAACGTCTTCGGGCTTTGCCAGGAGCACGCAACGGGCGATTCCGCGCTCCTGACAGATCGCCGCGGCACGGATGGTGCGCGGCTCGTTGCCTTCCGGCAGCACGATGCGCTTGTTCGCCTGTTGGGCGCGTTTGACCAGTTGATAGCGGAACGCCGGGGGCGACAGCCGCAACTCGCTACGCGGTACGCTGAGGCGCGTATGCAGCAGTTCGGGCTGCAGATGCTGGGCGATGAAATCGGTCACCAAGGTGGCGCGCTCGATATCGTCCGCCGGCGTTTCCTTGTTCAGCGCGAACAGGTTGGTGGCCGTGTCGTAGGAGCCAGTCTGCACGGTCATCACGGGTAAACCGCCATCGAGCGCAGCCTTGCACAGATCGAGGATGCGCGGATCCGGGGCGAAATCGCTGCACAGCAACAGGCCCGCCAGTTCGACGCCATTGAGCGACGCCAGGCTAGCGGCCAGGATGATGTCGTCGCGATCGCCGGGTGTGACCACCAGTACACCCGGCTGGAGCAACTGCACGGTGTTGGGAACGGCACGGGCGCAGAGGACGATCTTGCTGATGCGGCGCCGTTCGGCTTCGCCGGCATGGAGCACCTTGGCATCCAGCAGCCGGGCGATGTCTAGAGTACGCATGGCGTTCAGGTGTTCGGCGTAGGGAACGGCGCCGAGCAGCTGGAAGTCCGGGCTGCCGAGCAGTGGTAGCTGCTCCTTCAGGCGATCGATGAATGCCGGCACACCGTCGTCGCTCTTGATCTTGTTGAGCACCAGGCCGAGCACCTTTGGGTCCCTGGCGCCACCGAATAGCTGCGCCTGGATTTCGATGCGCTCGGCCATGCGTTTGAGCGTGTCGTTACCTTGCGCGGCGATCAGAATAACCTCCGCGTCCAGGCTTTTGGCCAGGTGGGTGTTGATCCGCGAGGTGTGGTTGAACTCCCGCGTCGGCACCATGCCCTCGACGATCACCACGTCCTTGCCAGCGGCTACTTCCTGATAGCGGCTGACCACGTCTTCGAGCAAGAGGTCGAGCTCGCCATCGGCCAGTTGACGCTCCACCTGTTCCAACGGCAGTGGCTCAGGCGAAGCGATATTCAGGGTGTTTGCCACCAGTACGCAGGAACGCTCGCGGCCCTGGTCGAGCGGAAAGGGCTGGGCGATGGGCTTGAAGAAGCCCACCGTCAACCCGGCACGTTCGAGTGCCCGGATCAGACCAAGGCTGACGGAATTGAGGCCGCCACCAAAACCACAGGGGGCGAGGAAGAGCGTATGCATGGTGATCTCCTGTCGAGCGAAGGGCGATGGCGCTGTCGAATCGACTAAAACCGACGCCCCTTACGGTCGCCGGATTTTGCAATGCAATCCGTGTCGGCGCGTTGTCAGGCGTCAAGCAGCGCTAGGGTATCCAGCGCGATCTGACGTTCCTCGTTGGTGGGCACCACCAGAACCCGCGGGCTGCCCAGCGCCTGGATTTCGCCACCGACGCCACGGGTACAGCGTGCGTTGGCGTCTTCGTCCAGCTTGAAGTTGAACAGCTTGAGGTGTTCCAGGGTGCGGCTGCGTGCGGCTGCCGAGTTCTCGCCGATGCCGCCGGTGAAGATCAGGCCGTCGAGTTTGGGCAGGGCGCAGGCCATGCTCGCCAACGACTTGGCCAGGCGATAGCAGAAGACTTCGAAGGCCAGTGTGGCGCCCGGATGGCCGGCAACGCGGGCTTCGTAGAGGGTGCGCATGTCGTTGGACAGGCCGGAGAGGCCCTTCAGACCACTGTCATGGTTGAGTACGCGATCGATCTGCTCGAGGCTCCAGCCCAGGGTCCGGTTCAGGTAGCTGTGCAGATTGGGGTCGACATCACCACTGCGCGTGCCCATTACCAACCCTTCCAGCGGCGTCAGGCCCATGCTGGTGTCGCGGCTTTCGCCGTTGACGATGGCGCAGGTCGAACAGCCATTGCCCAAGTGCGCGGTCAACCAGCAGCTGTCGTCCACCGGCAGGCCGGTCAGTTCTGCAGCGCGCTTGCTGACATAGTTGTGGCTGGTGCCATGGAAGCCGTAGCGGCGAACACTGTGCTCCTTGTAGAGAAACTCCGGCACGGCATAGCGGAAAGCGTGCTCGGGCATGCTCTGGTGGAAGGCCGTATCGAATACGCTCACCTGTGGCAGCCCTGGGAAAAGTGCGATTGCAGCGTCGATGCCGACCAGATTGGCTGGATTGTGCAGCGGTGCCAACTGAGCGCTCTCGCGGATCGCCCTGAGCACGTCTTCGTCGATCAGGCTGGAACCGGTGAAATGTTCTCCGCCATGCACCACCCGATGGCCGATGCCGTCGAGTTTGCCGCCTGCCGCTTCTTGAGCCAGAGGCAGCAGCTGTTCCAACGCCGCACGATGATCGGCTCCGGGAATATCCCGGCTATGCTTGGCGTCTCCCAGCTGCCAGTGAAGCACCGCTTCCGGGCTGCCGAGGCGTTCGGCCAGGCCGTGCAAGGGAAAGGTCGCGTGCCTTTCGTTGACCAGTGCAAACTTGATCGACGAGCTGCCGCAGTTAATCACCAGGATGTTTCGAGCCGACATCGGTGCTCCTCGGATGCGTATTAATTATTGAAATACATCAATTAGCGTGCGGCGCGGATTCTGGCATAGGCGTTGGCGAACCGATGTTCTCCAAAGGTGGTATGTGGCCTGGGGTCGGCGGCAACGGCTACGGATATTCGTCAAGCCTGCTGCTGCTTCCGTTTATCCGGGCTCGGTTCGCAATCGACGCTGCTGGCGGTTAAACTTTGGCATCACATTCCCCAGCAAAGGTTTCGCCTCATGCAGATTGCCGCTAAAAAGGCTGTGTCAATCGACTACACGCTCACCAACGACGCCGGTGAGGTGATCGACAGCTCTGCTGGCGGCGCGCCGCTGGTCTACCTGCACGGCGCAGGTAACATCATTTCCGGTCTGGAAAAAGCGCTTGAAGGTAAGCAGGGCGGTGATGAAGTAAACGTCGCCATCGAGCCGCAAGATGCTTACGGCGAGTACAGCCCGGAGCTGGTCGCCACTCTCAACCGCGCCATGTTCGAAGGTGTCGACGAACTGGAAGTCGGTATGCAGTTTCATGCATCCGGTCCGGACGGCGGCATGCAGATCGTCACTATTCGTGATGTCGAAGGTGACGACGTAATCGTCGACGGTAATCATCCGCTGGCCGGGCAGCGTCTGAACTTCGAAGTCAAGATCGTCGATGTACGCGACGCCACCGAAGAAGAAATTGCCCATGGTCACGTCCATGGCGAAGGTGGTCACCAGCACTGACGGCTCGCCGTCAGGCGAGTGAGCAGCGGCAAGGTTCGATCCAGGCGATCGACCGATGGAAGCGCTTCGGTATGCCGGAGCGCTTTTTTACCCTCTGGAGAAGAGAGAATGAGCGCGTTCCACGAGTTGGTCCTACCTGGCCTCGCTGGGCAGGAGTTGCCCCTAGCGCCGCTGAAACATCAGGTGACGCTGGTGGTCAACGTGGCATCCGAGTGCGGGTTGACTCCACAGTACGCCGGCTTGCAGGCGCTGCATGAGCGTTATCAGGATCGTGGTTTCGGCGTACTGGGTATTCCCTGCAATCAGTTCGCAGCTCAAGAACCGGGCAGCGATGCGCAGATCCTGCAGTTCTGCAGCGAAACCTATGGCATCAGCTTTCCGTTGAGCAGCAAGCTCGAGGTCAACGGCCCACAGCGGCACCCTCTGTACCGCCTCCTGGCCGGCGAGGGCGCTGATTTCCCTGGGGACATCAGTTGGAACTTCGAGAAATTTCTTGTCGATAAGAACGGCCGCGTACTGGCGCGTTTCTCGCCGCGGACAGCTCCAGACG
This sequence comes from Stutzerimonas stutzeri, assembly GCF_000590475.1. Taxonomy (NCBI): domain Bacteria; kingdom Pseudomonadati; phylum Pseudomonadota; class Gammaproteobacteria; order Pseudomonadales; family Pseudomonadaceae; genus Stutzerimonas; species Stutzerimonas stutzeri. Next base: position 1,063,329 of record NZ_CP007441.1, read on the forward strand.
ATCCGGCCTTGATTCAGGCGATCGAAAGCGCACTCGTCTGACGCGATGTGCCTCTTGCGCAGTGCATCGGCCGCTGCGCTTATTTATCTCGTTCCCATCGCTCCGGTGTCGCCGCCTTTCGCGTCGCCATCGCTGTAATCATTGCGCCGCAATAAGCGCCATGGATGATGCTGTTTTCGCGAGACGACCGGTCATATGCTCGGGGGCATGAGCAACCAAGCCCGAATCGACAAGCGTGAACTGATCCTCGCCAAGGGTGCCCAGGTGATGACCTTACGTGGCTACCACGGCACCGGTGTGCTGGAAATCGTCCAGGCGGCCGGCATTCCCAAAGGCTCCTTCTATCACTACTTCGCCAGCAAGGAAGATTTTGCCCTGCAGGCGCTGGAGCACCTCTACCAGCCGCGCCTGGAGCGCTATCAGGCCGCGCTCGCTAACTCAGCGCTGAGCCCGCGTGAGCGAATCCTTGGCTATTACGCCGAGCTGGTCGCGCATTTCGTCCGCCAGGAACGCCCGCAGTATCACTGTTTCATCGGCAGCCTGAGCTTCGAGATGGCCGAGCTTTCCCAGCCCATAGGGCAAAAGGTCGAAGCGGTTCTGTCGCGTTCGGCTGCGATCCTGACGGACTGTCTCGAGGAGGCTCGACAGGTCGGTGAAATCGAAGCGCATACCGATTGCCAGGCATTAGCCGAGTTCGTCGGCAATGCGTGGGAAGGAGCGCTGTTGCGCATGAAAGTAGGGGCGCGTGCCGCGCCGCTGGAGACTTTTATGATGCAACTGGAGCGTCTGCTGAGGTTGCGCTGATTTTTTTTGGCGAGCGGCAAGACGACCGGTCGCTTTTTTGCTTATGCGATGAATTAACGAGGAGATAAAAATGACTGCTGCCGTGAACGCCCTGTTTCAGCCCTTCCAGCTCGGCGACCTGCAACTGCCGACCCGCGTGGTGATGGCGCCGATGACCCGGTCCTTCTCGCCGAACGGCGTGCCGACCGCCGATGTCGTCGAGTACTACCGTCGCCGTGCTGCATCGGGCGTTGGGCTGATCATCACCGAGGGCACCACGGTTGGGCACAAGGCAGCCAACGGCTATCCGCACGTGCCGCGCTTCTATGGCGAGGACGCGCTGAAAGGCTGGAAGGCGGTGGTTGAGGCTGTACACGCGGCCGGTGGCAAGATCGTTCCGCAGCTCTGGCATGTCGGCAACGTCCGTCGCAAAGGCACCGAACCGGAGGCGGAAGTGCCGGGCTTCGGTCCGATGGAGAAGCTCAAGGAAGGCCAGGTCGTGGTGCATGGCATGAGCAAACAGGACATCCAGGACGTTATCGCGGCGTTCGCGCAGGCTGCTGCGGATGCCAAGGCGATTGGGATGGATGGAGTTGAGATTCACGGTGCGCATGGCTACCTGATCGATCAGTTTTTCTGGGAAGGCAGCAATCAGCGCTCCGATGAGTACGGCGGCAGTCTGGCCAATCGCTCCCGTTTCGCCGTCGAGTTGATCGAAGCCGTTCGGGCCGCAGTGGGTGCAGATTTCCCGATTATCTTCCGCTTCTCGCAGTGGAAACAGCAGGACTACACCGCACGCCTGGTGACCACGCCAGAGGCGCTCGGCGAGTTCCTGGCGCCATTGTCGACGGCGGGCGTAGACATTTTCCATTGTTCGACACGGCGCTTCTGGGAAGCGGAGTTCGAGGGGTCGGACCTGAACCTGGCCGGTTGGACCCGCCAGTTGACCAGCAAGCCGACCATTACGGTAGGCAGCGTGGGGCTCGACGGTGAATTCCTGCAGTTCATGGTCAAGACTGACAAGGTGGCGCAGCCGGCGAATATCGAAGGCCTGCTGGAGCGTCTGAACAAGCAGGAGTTTGATCTGGTTGCGGTGGGACGTGCGTTGATCTGCGATCCGGACTGGGCACTGAAAGTTCGGGAAGGTCGCATGCAGGACATTCTGCCGTTCAGCCGTGAGGCGTTGAAGACCCTGGCCTGACTTTCGCAATCATTGAAGCGGTGATCGTGCCGCTTCGCAGGATCGCGTTGCACCGGCCCCAAGGATGGCGTCGGTGCAATCGTGCTAGCCCGACGCGCCTGGATAGCCAGCTTGCTTGAGCAGCTTGGCCAGATGAACAGCGTTGCGTGCAAGCATTGCGTTGGTCTTGGTGATCTTTTCACCAGGATTATCGAGGTCCTTGTAGTCGATTGAGCCCATCGCCTGCCCGACCCAGTAGGTACAGCCATTGGCGGGGATGCTGAAGCCCACATCGTTCAGGCCTTGAAACAACTCGGCCACCACGTGGTGGGCGCCGTCCTCGTTACCCACCACGGCTACGCAGGCGACTCGACCGTAAGACATCATGCGCTGCTGCTCATCCACCTCGCCGAGAAAGGCATCGAGCCGCTCGAGCACTCGTTGGCAGACGCTGGACGGATGGCCCAGCCAGATCGGTGTACCCAGAAGAAGGATATCGGCAGCAAGAATCTTTTCGCGGATCGCCGGCCAGTCGTCGTTCGGCCCTTCGTTGGATGTCACGCCCGGTTCGATGTTGAAATCCACCGCGCGTATTTGCTCACAGGCCACACCGAGCTGTTCCAGTTCGCGCTCGGCCTGGCTTAGCAGCAGGCTGCAGGACGAGTCGTTGGGGGATCGCTTGAGCGTGCAATTTATCGCCAGTGCGCGAAGTGCCATTTGCGAGTCTCCTGATCCGAGGGTGTTCTGATCTAGACAGCCCTGCGATTCATCGTTCACTCAGGTGCAGCAGGTACCAAGTGCTTCTTTCCGCCTTCGCGAACCCAGAACAGCGTGGCGCCAGCCACCGCCGCCGGCATGATGAGCAGGTTGAGCACAGGTATGAGCAATGCGGCATAGGTCACCGCGCCGAAGCTCAGGCTCTTCCAGCGTCGTTGGCGCAGCCACAGCATCATTTCCGCCCAGCTCATCTTGTTGTTGTCTGCCGGATAGTCGATGTACTGCACTGCCATCATCCAGACGCCGAACAGCAGCCACAGAGGGGCCGCAAAGAGGTTGACCACCGGAATGAATGACAGAATCAGCAGTGCAATCGCGCGAGGTGCGAAGTAGGCCAGCTTGCGCGCTTCGCGCCCGATGGTACGTGGCAGCATCGCCAGCAGCTCGGCCCAGCTGAACGGTGGCGAGCTGTCCTCGCCACGCGCGACCGTTTCGACCTTTTCAGCGAGAAAACCGTTGAACGGAGCGGCGATGATGTTGGCGAGTAGGGTGAAGGTGAAGAACACCATCAGCAGTACCAGAACCACGAACAACGGCCAGAGGATGTATTCCAGAAACATCAGCCACTCCGGCAGGCTCGGCATGAAGGCATCGACCCAGCCGCTGAACTGGCGCAGAGCGAGATAGATGAGCCCACAGAACAGCAGCAGATTGACCGTCAGTGGCAGGATGACGAACAGACGTAGCCCCGGGCTCAGGATCAACTTCAGGCCTTCACGCAGGTACTGCGGGCCGGAAAGGGCGGCGATGGGCATAGAGGACACTCCAGATGGGACCGGTCCGGACCTTACCGGCTTTGGCTGGGTGGGAAAAGTCTCAGGTTGGCCTGCGGCGAACCTATAGGGATCGCCTATCCGTGCAATCGAGAATGTGCAATGGTCAGTGTTGCGTCTGTTGGTCAGACTTAGCCCCGAACACTCCTCCTTGGTTTCAGGGCCGTCCGCTATCAAGCCTTCCCCAACTGCTGGCCGGCCCTTTTTTTTTGCTTTTATTTCGGGTCGAAACTGATCGGCTTGCGCGTCAGCGGCTGATGATCGAAACGCACGCCCGACAGCCCGGTTTCCATCAGGGCGCGAATGTTGCGGTGATCGGTTCCGCTGGGGTTTTCCAGTACCGATTGATAATGCTCGCCGAAGGCCAGCAGCGTTTCTTCAGTGGTGAGGCCTTCCAGCACTGCTAATCCAAGCGTCTTGCACGAGCCTTCGTTCTCACCGGCCGCATTCTCTACGTTGCCGTTGAAAAAGCGGCTTGGCTGGTAGTCATAGGCATTGGCGATAAAGGCCAGTGTCTCGCTGAACGGATGGTTGCGATTGCGCAAGCTGTCGCGAAAGTCTCTGAGACTGGTCATGGTTTCTGGCCCTTGTCGAAGGCAGCCTGCTGCTCGGGCGTCGCGTCCGTCTGGTAGCGCTTCTTCCATTCGGCGTATGGCATGCCATAGACCTCTTCGCGTGCCTCATCGATGCTGACTTCGATGTCCAGGTCTTCGGCGGCGGCCTTGTACCACTTCGACAGGCAGTTGCGGCAGAAACCAGCCAGGTTCATCAGGTCGATGTTCTGGGCGTCCGGTCGGCTGCGCAGATGCTGGACCAGGCGGCGGAAGGCGGCGGCTTCGAGTTCGGTGCGTTCTTGATCGTTCATTTTTTCTGGGTCTCGGCGTTGCAGACGTGGGCTGGATCATAACCTCGACGGATGCCCTGAGCCAGATACCGGCAGGGAACTTTAGCGCGCAGGTTCACCTCCGCTGAATAAGCTGGCCAGCCATTCCGCAGAGGAGTTCGCACGTGATTGGAAAGAGACACTGGGTAATTGCCGAAGGTTACCTGCCAGCTTTAGGGCCCAAGCCCGACGAGCCGGCGCTGAGGAGCCACGAAACGGCCTGCATTCTCAACGCGGGCCCGCTGGAGGCGGTGATCGAGTTGACCCTGTACTTCGCCGATCGAGAGCCGGTCGGCCCATACGATATCCGGGTCCCTGGGAGGCGCACGCTACACCTGCGTTTCGATGATTTGCAGGACCCCGAGGCAGTGCCGCGCGAGATCGATTACGCCAGCGTATTCGTCTCGAACGTGCCTGTGGTCGTTCAGCATACCCGGCTGGACGCCCGCAGTGGTGACCGCGCGCTAATGACCACTGTCGCCTACGGCAGTGACTGATGCGGGGCTCAGTCGCGATGGGCGGCCAGCGTGATTGACACCGATTCGGCGAAGCGCAATGCGTGTGGCTTGTCGACTTCGACCTCGGCGTAACGCACTTGCGGATGTGCCATGACCAGATCAAGGATTTCCTGCGTGAGCCGCTCGAGGAGGGCGAAGCGGTTGTCCTCGACGTGTTGGATGATGGCTTTGGTAATGGTGCGGTAGTTCAACGCATACTCGATATCGTTGTCGCGCACGGCATCGGCCGCTGGATAAAGCATCGTCAGGTTGATCAGAACATCCTGTTTGTTGAGGATTTCCTCTTCCTTGATGCCGATGAAGGTGCGTAGTCGCAGGTCTTTGACGCGGATGCGCGCCATGGCGGGTTCCAGTCTGGGCATGGGATTCCTTCGCAATCAGATCAGGTGACGGCCACCGTTGACGGTCAGTGTGGTGCCGGTGACATAGGGATTATCGAGCAGATAGCGCAGGCTCCGGTAGATCACTTCGGCGCCGGGTTCGATACCTAGCGCGGATTTGGCCAGCGCCTTGCGTCGATACGCCTCGTCATCGCCTTCGTTGAACTGTATCAGGGCAGGCGCGATGCCGTTGACCTTGATGTTCGGCGCCAGGCTGGCCGCAAACGAAAGGGTGAGGTTGTCCAGTCCGGCTTTGCTGGCTGCGTAGGCGATGTGCTTCTTGCTGCCTGTGCGGGTGACGTCGTCGCCAATGTGGATGATGTCCGCCGCGCCGCCGTGTCGCAGCAGCTCGGCGCAATGGAGATTGATCAAGTAGGGCGCGAGCATGTGGACCTCGAACATGCGCTGGAACACCTCGGCTTCCTCCCCCGGCGTCTCAGGGTGCCAGTCCGAGGCGTTGTGAACGACTGCGCGCAGGGTGTCGGTCTGCTGCTTCAGCGCCGCGATGAAGACATGGATGCCTGCCGCACCGGAAAAATCCGCCTGCAGCGTTACCGCGCCTCGCTCGCGTAACCGCTCGAGGCTGGGGCGGGGCGTGCGATAGCTGACGATCACCGGCTGGCCGTCATCGAGCAGGCGCTCAGCGCAATGCAAGCCGATGCGCTGACTGGCACCGGTAATCAGAATTGGGGCCTTTGGCTGATTCATGGTCTTCGCTGGAAGTCGGCTGTCGGGGCATGGGGCATGCATGGCGCCAAGCTTACCTCAGGGGGCGATACCGTACCTCACTACCGGCTCGCTCGCGAATCCACGGCCATGCGATGCCGCTAGGAGTGCTCGGGTGTATCGGCGAGCGTTTCCGTCGGAAGCTCCGGCTGCAGCTCCGGATGCAGGCGCTGGTGCTGTTCGTACAGATACGAGCGAATGCGTTCGGCGTCCCTGTCCTGTGGATACTCGACTTCGTAGGCGGTCATGCCGCCAGCGGCGTCGCGAATCCGGTGCGCGTCGATTTCGAGCGAGGCCTCGCCCGGGAGCGCCAGACGCAGGTGAAGATGCTTGGGTGCCTTCCTTTTTGGTCCTGTATCCACCAGCAGGCCGTTGGGAGACAACTCATGGACGCTCAACGCGGTCTCGCTACCGTCGTTGGAAAGCAGCGGCAAGGGCTCATCCAGATGCAGGCGCCAGGCGCGAAGAACCGGCCCGCGCTCGTAGATTGTCGGCGGTGCAAGTTGTAGCTGGATCGCCTGGAATTCGTCCTGGTTCAGCTGCAGGGGGAACGACATGCAATAGTCTTCGAGTTCGGCCTCGAGCGTCAGATTGGCTTTCGCAGCCAATTGCAGCAGCAGGCCATTGGCCTTCTCACCCCCATCCACGCGAAAGCCAGACCGCAATTCTCCCGACTCGACTGGCGAGCCGTTCACGAGCTCGTTGATGTACGCCAGCTCGGCGCTGGTGAGAACCGTTTTCTTCGCCATCCCGATTTCCCTCTCAAGAGCAGCAGGACAGGGCTACCCATACCTTCGACGCTCCGGTGCCCTCGGCGTCCGCGAGATCCTTTGCCAGGACCGCCTTGCGACAAGGTTTTTGCCGATTGGTTCCCTGAGCAGCGCGCCTTACCGCAAGTGTAGATCCGGGCAGACGAAGGCAAAGGCCGAATGCGGCATAATGCTTCGCTTCAATTCGCAACGGAGCCCACCATGAAAGTCGCCATCCTCTCCGGTACGGTCTATGGCACCGCCGAAGACGTCGCCCGCCATGCTGCATCATTTCTGAAGGCGACGGGTTTCGATACCTGGCACGACCCGCGTGCGCAGCTTGCGCAGATCGTCGACTTCGCGCCGCAAGCGCTACTGGTCGTGACGGCCACTACCGGTATGGGCGAATTGCCCGACAACTTCATCCCGCTGTACTCAGCCATTCGCGATCAGTTTCCGGCATGGCAGGGCTTGCCGGGCGGCGTCATCGCGCTGGGCGACGCCAGCTATGGCGATACCTTTTGCGGTGGCGGTGAGCTGGTCCGAGAGTTGTACGCCGAGCTGGGCGTGCGCGAGGTGCAGGACATGCTGCGTCTTGATGCCAGCGAAACGGTGACACCCGAAAGCGACGCGGAGCCCTGGCTGGAACGCTTCGCTGCAGCCCTGCGGGGCTGAGCGCATTTCGAGGCGAGCGCCGATTACGTCAGCTGATCGACAGCGCTTGAATCGGAGCCGTTGAGTCGCGCGAATGCCTGCAGTTGCGGATAGAACTCGCGAAAGTCTTGTTGGAGCGGGACGTATAGCCGCTCCAGCTCAGCGACCCCGCCCGCCAACCCTTCCGGGCGCGAGAGCCGGCGACTCATGCCAGCCACCACTTGCTCCATTACCGCGAACTCGCGGTAACTGCCGAGCCAGTCCTGAGCCGCCATGCGTGGCGCTATATAGGCCAGCTTGCCGGGCAGCTCGGGCTCCTCATGCAACACCTGATAGACCCGCGCGGTGAATAGCTGCAGGGGTTCATCGGCGTATTCATGCCAGTGCGCGGCCAGGCAGTGGTCGAAAAACAGGTCGATCAATATCCCTGCGTAGCGTCGCCGTTCGCTGGGAAAGCGCTGCTTGGCTTGCAGCACCAGGGGATGGCTGTCGGTATAGGCATCGATTTGCCGGTGCAGGCGAATTCCGGCTTCGATATCGGCGGGCCAGCGGCCTTGCAGGGGTCCCTTGACGAAGTCGCCGTAGAGACTGCCGAGCAGTTCGCCGGGCTGCGAGCCGCCGAGATGCAGATGTGCGAGATAGTTCATGCGGACAGTCTAGCAGTGCTTCCTTGCGCTCGGCTTGGGTCAGGCTGCTACGGATGTCGGGGTGGCTGTGCCATACAGTGCGCCGGCAATGGCGGTGTGACAGGTACGGGCAAGTCGATTGCGCTCCATGCCGCGGCTGTCGATGGGTTGCAGTAACTTAATCTCGACTACTGCGACCTCGGCAGCCAGAAGCCGGAATAAATGCGCAAGCAGGTCGTCATCACCGATGAATGGCGCGATGGGATCGGCTTCGCCGTCGCGCAAATAGCGGATGGCCACCGGCTGGATCGGTGTACCGGTTTCGATCGCACACGCCAGCAGTCGTGAATGAAAGGTGTGCAAAGTCCTACCGTCCGTGGTCGTGCCTTCGGGAAAGATCAGCAGAGTGCGACCCTGCTTCAGCTCGGCGCTCAATAGCTGATTCAGCGTGCTGCTGTCGCCGCCTCCACGCCGAATGAACTGCGTGCCCGCCTCGGCAGCAAGCCAGCCGAGCAATGGCCATTGACGTACTTCGGATTTGGCCAGAAAGGTCATCGGCTGCAGCATTCCAAGCAGCGGAATGTCCGTCCAGGACAAGTGATTGGCAAGCCATAGCATCGGCTGAGCGGGGAGGGTGCCGGTCACTCGAACCTCGTACGGCAGCGCTGCGGCCAGCCGGGCGAGAAACCAGCGGCACGCCTGATGACGCGTTGCCTGAGATGTCCTGATTCCGACTAAAGCGTGGAGCTTCAGCACGCTGGCGATCGACAGGCCGATCGCAATCACCCCACACAAGCGCACCAGCCGCACGTACAACCGCAGCCTGCTCATTCAGATGGCCGCCTTGAAGTGGCGTGCGTAGCGCGGGCACAGCTCGTCGCGTTTGAGCAGGATGAAGACGTCGGCGACCTGGAAGTCCGGGTCCCAGCACGGCTCGCCGCAGATTTTCGCCCCGAGTCGCAGATAGGCCTTGAGCAGCGGCGGGGTTTCTGCGATCACATTGTCCGGCAGCTCCAGCGCGGGCAATGGATTCTTCGGGTTGGCGTGCAGCAGCTCGGTGCACAGATACCGCTCGCGCAGGCGCTGCATGATCGCTTGAGCCTGGACGCCGCCGTCGCGCATCGGAATGCTGGCGCAGCCCATCAGGTAGCGATAACCGCCCTGGTTCAGGGCTTCCGCCAGCTCGCCCCAGAGCACGGCGATGGTCGCCCCGTTTCGATAGGCCGGGTGCACACAGGTGCGGCCGATCTCTAGGATCGGTGCGTCCAGTTCCGCCAGGCCTTGCAGGCTGAACTCCTCTTCGCTATAGAAGCGCCCAAGCCGGCGTGCCGTCAGGTTATCGAGCAAGCGTGTGGTAGCGACCAGTTCGCCGCTGTCGAGATCGCGGACGCCGATGTGGCTGCAGTGCATGTCGAAGTCGTCGCGGTCCAGTCCGGCTTCGGCGCCTTGCAGCTGTGCACCGAACTCGCTGCTGAACACCCGATAGCGCAAGGCCTGGGCTTCGAGCAGCGCGGCTTGTCCGCATAGGCGCTCTGCTTGCAGGCGCCGCGTAGTGCGAGGAAAAGCGATGGTGGTCATACCCTGTCTCCTGGTCAGCCTTGGCGTGGCAATGCATTCGGAGCGCTTGATTGTTATGGTTGGCGTTCCGTCAATCAGTGATGCCGACTCAGGCTAGGCAGAGGCAGTGTCACGACTGTTACGGATCGATGATGCTTGGATGACGGTAATCGCCATTGGCTATTACCTCGCTGAAACCGTGGAGAGAGTCGATGTTTTGGCATGAGCTGCTCGTCCCGCTGCAACGCCTGCCGCCGCCTGCTGCACTGGACGATTGGTTCGCCGATCTACAGTCGCGAGGTGCGAACGGGCCTTTCGAGCTGGCGGTGCTGGGCGGGAGACTGGCGGCCACGCCGGGGCTGGCCTTTCTAGCGGGCTACCAAGCTGCGTTGCGACGACTTTGGCCGGCCGCGCCAGAGGGTCTCGGTGCGTTGTGCGCCACCGAGAACCGTTCGCTGCGTCCAGCCGACATGCTGACTCGTCTGGACGAGCTGCTGCTGACGGGATGCAAGGATTTCGTCACAGCGGGCTCTGCCGCGACCTGGCTATTGGTGCCTGCGCGCGATGAGGCGCCCGGCGAGCCTCCGCGGCTGAGTCTGTGCGTGGTCGGTTGCGGTGAGCGCGGTGTGATCGTCGAGGCGAGGCCGCCGTTACCTTTGCTGGTGGATATTCCGCATGGTCGCCTGCGGCTGGAAGGTGCGGCATGTCGCCGGTTGGCCGGTGATGGCTGGGACGACTACGTCAAACCGTTCCGCACGCTGGAAGATCTGCATGTGCTGGCGGCTCTGGTCAGTTGGCTTTACGGCCTCAGCTTGGAATGTGGCTGGCCGCAACGGTTGCAATTGCAGCTCTTGGGGCTATTGGCGGGCGCGGCTGAGGTTTCGCGACTTTCGCCTGCAGAATCCGCAACGCACCTGTTACTGGCTTCGCTGAATCTACAATTTGCAGGGCTTGCCGATGAGGTGGAGGCCGCGCTGGCGCTAGGCCCAAGGCAGTGGCTGGATCTTTGGCAGCGCGACCGCGGCGTGCTGCAACTGGCGCGTGGTGCGCAGGCCAAGCGGCTCGCACAGGCTGCGAAGGGGTTTGGGCTGACCCCTGAAGGCGATCAGGGGTAAAACAGGTAATGGCGACACCTCGGGAACTCCTCGTTGCGGCGCGAACCTATAACAGGCGTGCTGTGACAGCACGAGTCAATCTTCACAGGTTCAGCGGCGCTCGCGATTGGCGTCCGGTGTTCACCCAGACAAGGAATTCAATGTCTTTCAGCTGTATTGCCACCCTTGCTCAGCGCGCGGCCTCTTTGTGGAGCGCCGTGTCATGATACTGGCCGGGGAGGTCTTCCCCTGGCGAGAAGGCAATCGCTTCCAGCTGTTGATCGACGGGCCGGCATTCTTCCCGCGCATGCTGGCGAGTATCGATGCCGCCGATCGCCGGGTGGATATCGAGCTGTATCTCGTCGAGGACGGGCAGTGCGCGGATCGGCTGATCGATAGCCTGGTCGCGGCCGCCGAGCGTGGTGTGCGAGTGCGCTGTCTGTTCGATGGTTTCGGCTGCCTCAAGCTGGGCCAGAAGGCCCGGCAACGGCTGACCGATGCGGGAGTCGATCTGCGCCAATACAACCCGCTGAAACTTCGGTTGAAGTTTCGCAACCTGCACCGAGATCATCGCAAACTGATTCTGATCGATGACGCGTGCTGTTTCGTTGGCGGTGCCGGGGCCACTGACGAGTTCTGGAACCCTGCAAATCCCGAAGAGCACTGGCACGAAGCAATGGTTGAAATTTCCGGTCCGTTACTGGAGGACTGGCGGCGCCTGTTCGATGTCCAGTGGGCGTTGTGTCTGGAAAGGCGGATCTGGCAGCTGCCATTACCGCAACGATTGCCCAAGGTCCCGGCCAATCCCACGTTCGATGATGGCATGGGTCGGGTTGCCTATTCAGCGGCGCGACAGCATCGTGACATTCTTCACAGCCTGCTGCGCAATCTGCGGCGTGCGGAGCGCCGGATCTGGCTGGCAACGCCTTATTTCCTACCTACCGGCCGTGTTCGTCGTGAGTTGATGCGTGCCGCGAGACGCGGTGTCGACGTACAACTGTTGCTGACCAGCCGAAATACCGACCACCCATCGATTCGTTACGCGGGGCAGCGCTATTACCCGAGATTGCTGCGCGCTGGCGTGCGTATTCATGAATATCAGCCACACTTCGTTCATCTGAAAATGGTGCTGGTCGATGACTGGGTAAGCGTCGGCTCATGCAATTTCGATCATTGGAATCTGCGCTGGAACCTGGAAGCAAATCTCGAGGCGGTCGACACGCAATTCAGTGCCTCGGTTGCGGAGAGCTTCGAGCACGATTTTTCCCACAGCCTGGAAATCGATCTGCAGCAGTGGCACTCGCGTCCGCTGAGCCAGCGCATCTATCAGCGCATGTGGGGCCTGCTCGATAGGCTCACGATCAATATATTCAACCGAAGTGGCTGACGGCGGTCCGGACCGCCGCAACGTTTCATCTGACTGGAGAGTGTTCCGATGGCTGCCAAGAAAATTCTGATGCTGGTCGGCGACTACGTCGAAGACTACGAAACCATGGTGCCGTTTCAGGCGCTCCAGATGGTCGGTCATACGGTGCACGCCGTCTGTCCGGACAAAAAGGCCGGCGACACGGTGCGTACAGCGATCCACGACTTCGAAGGCGATCAGACCTATAGCGAAAAGCCGGGCCATAATTTTGCGCTGAACTTCGATTTCGACGCGGTGCGTGCCGAAGATTACGATGCACTGGTGGTGCCAGGTGGGCGTTCGCCGGAGTATTTGCGGCTCAACGATCAGGTGCTAAGCCTGGTCAGGGCGTTCAGCGAGGCGCAAAAGCCGATCGCTGCGGTGTGCCATGGTCCTCAGCTGCTGGCTGCTGCTGGGATTCTCGAAGGCCGTGCCTGCAGTGCCTATCCAGCCTGTGCACCGGAAGTGAAGCTGGCTGGGGGCGAGTTCGTCGATATTGGTGTCGACAAGGCGCACACCGACGGCAACCTGGTTACCGCACCGGCATGGCCGGCGCATCCCGAGTGGCTAGCCGCTTTCCTTGAGGTGCTCGGCACACGCATCAGCCTGTAATATGGCGTGCTGTCTACAAGGTCCGCCTCGGCGGGCCTTTTTCGTTGAAGCGTTCTTTCAGGCTCGATACACCATGACCCAGGCAAAAGATCCTCTCCACGGCGTAACGCTGGAATCCATTCTGGTGGAGCTTCAGGCACATTTCGGGTGGGGCGGGCTGGCCGCGCGGGTGGACATTCGCTGCTTCAAAAGCGACCCCAGCATCAAATCGAGCCTGACCTTCTTGCGCAAGACGCCCTGGGCGAGGGCGAAGGTCGAGGCATTGTTCGTTCAGCTCCGTCGATCTCCCGACTGATTTTTCGTAATGCAGCGTCCTGTGATTCACCCAAATCGTTTTATTAATCGAAGTCCGGCTCAAGTTAGCCCCATCCGATCGATTCCTTGGAACAGTTTGATTCGTTATGACCGACGAGTCGGTTTTGTTAGCGAATTGCCATCATTGAAATCGGGGCGATGAGAAATAACGGGCCGGTAAGCAACATCGAGCGGAAATTTCCGGCGCATCAGCGACTAACACGTGGCCGAAGACATCGCGCGGCAGGTCACCAGCATTGCTGTCAGCACCGACGGCAGCGTGACCAAGGCTGACCAGACCATGCAGCGCGGCCGCGCATTTGAAGACGCGGCACGGGGAGTGCGCGCTTTGGTCGAGCGGTTAGCACGTGAAAACAAAAAGCCCGGCATTGAGCCGGGCTTTTTTGTGGGTGTTGCTTACTGCACTTCGACGGCCAGGCTGTCCGAAATCTTCTTCTGCCAGATCGCCGGCCCGGTGATGTGTACCGACTCACCATTGGCATCGACGGCCACGGTGACCGGCATGTCCTTCACTTCGAACTCGTAGATGGCTTCCATGCCCAGTTCGGCGAAGGCCAGCACCTTGGACTTTTTTATCGCCTGGGCAACTAGGTAAGCCGCGCCGCCGACCGCCATCAGATACACCGCCTTGTTGTCCTTGATCGCCTCGATGGCGATTGGGCCGCGCTCGGACTTGCCAATCATGCCCAGCAGGCCGGTGCTCTCGAGGATCTGACGGGTGAACTTGTCCATACGCGTCGCAGTGGTTGGGCCTGCCGGGCCCACCACTTCATCACCGACCGGATCGACTGGACCGACGTAATAGATGAAGCGACCCTTGAGGTCCACCGGCAGTTCTTCACCCTTGTTCAGCATGTCGACCATGCGCTTGTGCGCGGCGTCGCGGCCGGTGAGCATCTTGCCGTTGAGCAGGACGGTTTCGCCCGGCTTCCAGCTCTGCACTTCTTCCGGGGTGATGGTATCGAGGTTGACGCGACGTGCGCTCGGGCCCGCTTCCCAGACGATTTCCGGGTAGGCGTCCAGCGGCGGTGGGGTGAGCTCGGCAGGGCCGGAACCGTCCAACACGAAGTGTGCATGACGGGTGGCAGCGCAGTTGGGGATCATGCACACCGGCAGCGAGGCGGCGTGGGTCGGGTAGTCCATGATCTTCACGTCGAGCACGGTGGTCAGGCCGCCCAGGCCCTGGGCGCCGATGCCCAGCTGGTTGACCTTCTCGAACAGCTCCAGACGCAGCTCTTCAATGCGGTTCTGCGGACCGCGGGCCTTGAGTTCATGGATGTCGATGGATTCCATCAGGACTTCCTTCGCCATCACCGCGGCCTTTTCGGCGGTGCCGCCGATGCCGATGCCGAGCATGCCCGGCGGACACCAGCCGGCGCCCATGGTCGGCACGGTCTTCAATACCCAGTCGACGATGGAGTCGGACGGGTTGAGCATGGCCATCTTCGACTTGTTTTCCGAACCGCCGCCTTTGGCCGCAACGTCCACTTCCACCTTGTCACCGGGAACGATGGAGTAGTGAATGACCGCCGGCGTGTTGTCTTTGGTGTTCTTGCGGGAACCTGCCGGGTCGGCGAGGATCGAAGCCCGCAGAACGTTTTCCGGCAGATTATAGGCGCGGCGAACGCCCTCGTTGATCATGTCGTCCAGGCTCATGGTGGCGCCGTCCCAGCGCACATCCATACCCACGCGCACGAATACGGTAACGATGCCGGTATCCTGGCAGATCGGCCGATGACCGGTCGCGCACATCCGCGAGTTGATCAGAATCTGTGCCATGGAATCGCGAGCTGCTGGCGATTCCTCGCGCAGGTAGGCCTCGTGCATCGCCTGGATGAAGTCGACGGGGTGGTAATAGGAAATGAACTGCAAAGCGTCAGCGACGCTTTGTATCAGGTCGTCTTGCTTGATCACGGTCATGCAGCGCGTCCTCTTGGCGGGGCGGAGACAAGGCGCGCGGAGACTTGGCCGACGCGCTCAGGTTAAAAAATGCGCGGCAGTATAACCTGCTGCACCGCAGGGTACACAGACGGACTAAAGGTGAAGGGATGCACAACGACACTGGCGTGGCGATGCCGAGCGTAAATCGTGCACTGACAACAATACGCCTGTGTCGCTCGGGCAGAAGGCACCTGGAATGACCGCGCGGAAGGTGGCAGAACCGCCGCAGTTGGGACGATCGGTTGCTGACATCGGCAGAAGGCCCGGGGCTTGTAGGCTTTTGCAACAGGTCAGCGTAAAGTATGTCTAATTGCCACTATGGGAAGGATTCCATGCGCGTGACTCGTGACGAAAGCGATCAGCAGGCGCTACAGCAGCTGGTCACCAAGCGCTTCGGCATGGCAGCCGGAACCTACGGGCTCGCCTTGCTACTGACGTGGATTACCGTCGCTGGTGGCTTCTACCAGGCGCCATTGGACACCGCTATAGCGGGCTCCGTGATGATTCTGGTCAGTCAGCTAGGGTTCTTCTTGGTGTTCTACCGCGGTTACAACCTGCGCTTTCGCGACCCCAGTCTGACCGAGCCGCAGGTGCTGGTTGCGCTGCTCTGGCTGACCTTCTTCCTGTTCAATCTCGGCGACAGTCGCGGCTCTCTGCTGGTGCTCTATGTGCTGGTGCTGATGTTCGCCGTGTTTCTGCCACCGAAAATATTCATCCGCTACGCCGTACTGGCGCTTTTCAGTTTCGTCGGTATGTCGCTGTGCGATGCGCAGCTGGATCGTCTCGGCGACCCGCAGGCAGCGCTGCTGGAAGCAGGCGTATTGCTGGTGACGCTCATCTGGATGTGCCTGTTCGTCGGTTACGTCTACAAGCTGCGTCAGCGCATGCGTCAGCGCCGTTTCGCCTTGCAGGCGCACCAGGAAACGCTGCGCGGCATGATGCGGCAGCTGGAGGATCTGGCTTCCACCGACGAGCTGACCGGGTTGTACAACCGCCGTCATTTCATTCGACGAGCCGAGGCGGAATTGGGCCGGTTGCGGGCGGGGCATCAGTCTGGCCTCGCATTGATCGATCTCGATCATTTCAAGCGGGTAAACGATCTGCACGGGCACGCCACGGGCGATCGCGTGCTGCAAACCTTCGCCTCGGTGGCGCGCTCGTGCCTGCGCGACGGCGATATTCTTGCCCGTTATGGCGGAGAGGAGTTCGTCCTGTTGTTGCCGCACACCGATGCTGAGCAGTTCAGTGCCTGTTGCGAGCGCCTGCGCGAGGCGTTTGCCAATGCTCAGCCGTTGGATGTGCAGTTGCAGGCGGGACATCTCAGCCTGTCGGTCGGACTAACGTTGCTCAACGCCGGCGACAATCTGGACGAGTCCCTGCAGCGCGCCGACACGGCGCTCTATCAGGCCAAGGCCAACGGACGTAATCGCTGCGAGGCAAGCTGGGCGACGGCCGATGCCTGAGATCACCTGCGGCGCTAGGACCTGGACCGTGAGCGGGGGCAGCAACTTGCTCGATGCGCTCAATAGTGCTGGCTTGAATGTGCCCTACAGCTGCCGTGCGGGCAGCTGTCATGCCTGCCTGGTGCGCTGCCTGAAGGGTGATCCGCAGGATGCCCGCCCGGATGCGCTCGTTGCTGACCAGCGCATGCAGGGTTGGAGACTTGCCTGCCAATGCGCCGTGACCGAAGACCTCAGCATCGCCGTGTACGATCCGGCACGCGAGGGGCTGGCGGCGCGAGTGGAAGGGCTCGATTGGCTCGACGGGCAGGTCCTGCGGTTGCGCGTATTGCCCGAACGACCGCTGCGATACCGCGCCGGCGAGCACGTGCTGTTGTGGAGCGACCGTGGCGTTGCCCGGCCTTATTCGTTGGCGAGCGTACCCGGAGAAGATCCCTGGCTTGAGTTTCACCTCGATTGCCGCAATCGCGGTGCTTTCTGCGATTCAGCGCGCGCGCTGAGCATGGGAGACAGCCTGCGCCTCGGTCAGCTGCATGCCGGCGCGCTGCGCTACGAACCCGAATGGCAGACGCGACCACTATTGCTGTTAGCGGCTGGTACCGGGCTTGCACCCCTGTGGGGCCTATTGCGCGAGGCGCTGCGCCAGGATCATCTCGGGCCGATACGGCTGCTGCATTTTTGTCGAGGTGTGTCCTACCTGCGAGCTTCGTTGGAACGTCTCGCGGACCGCCATAGAAATCTGAGTATCGAGTGGGTCGACTCCGAACAGGCACCTGATCGTCTGCAATCCATACGCGCTACGTCGCGCCAGGAAATCGCCCTGATTTGCGGGGGAAGTGGATTTGTCGATGACTGCGCCAAGCGCATGTTTCTTGCGGGATTGCCGCGGGGGCAGGTGCTGAGCGACACCTTTCTCCTGCGCGAAGTCGAAACTTGAGAGGTGCGGCGCATCGTGCCGCATAGATGGCTAGGGGTTCATGATCGAAGCGCGTCAGGCATCAGCCCACGATGGCCGATACCTGGCGCGCCTCGTAGCCATCAGCTCAATGAATCACCAACGCGCAGGATCTTCATGGTGTTGGTGCCACCGGTACCGTGATAGGTGTCGCCCTTGGTCAGGATCACCCAGTCGCCCACGTTGACGATGTTGCGTTTGAGCAACTCATCCACTGCCGCCTGGCTGACCTTGTCCGCTGGCAGCGCGGCCGGATCGAACGGAATGGTTTGCACGCCGCGGAACATGGCGACGCGTGCCTGGGTCTCGCGATGGGGCGAGTAGGCGAAGATCGGTACCGAGGAGCGAATGCGCGACATGATCAGCGGGGTATAGCCGCTTTCGGTCAGGCTGATGATCGCCTTCACGCCGGGGAAATGGTTGGCGGTGTACATCGCTGCCAGCGCGGTGCTCTCGTCACTGCGCTCGAAGCGCTGGCCCAGGCGGTGACCGGACTTGATGCTGGTCGGATGCTTCTCGGCGCCGACGCAGACGCGTGCCATCGCCTTGATTGCCTCGATCGGGTATTCACCGGCAGCGCTTTCGGCGGACAGCATCACCGCGTCGGTGTAGTCCAGAACGGCGTTGGCTACATCGGAAACCTCTGCGCGGGTCGGCATCGGGTTCTGGATCATCGACTCCATCATCTGGGTCGCGGTGATCACCACCTTGTTGTTGCGGCGTGCGTGAAGAATGATTTTCTTCTGGATGCCCACCAGCTCGGCATCGCCAATTTCAACGCCCAAGTCGCCACGCGCGACCATTACGCCGTCGCTGGCGCGGATCAGGCCGTCGAGCGCCTCATCATCGGCGACCGCTTCGGCGCGCTCGATCTTGGCGATCAGCCAGGCGCTTGATCCGGCCTCGTCGCGCAGGCGGCGGGCCAGTTCCATGTCAGCGGCATCGCGCGGGAAGGACACGGCCAGATAGTCCAGATTCATGTCGGCGGCCAGTTTGATGTCGGCCTTGTCCTTGGCGGTTAACGCCGGTGCGGTCAGGCCGCCTCCCCGGCGGTTGATGCCCTTGTTATCCGACAGCGGACCACCAATCAGTACGGTGCAATGCAGCTCATCGGCGGTGGCGCTGTCGACGCGCATGACCACGCGACCGTCGTCGAGCAGCAATTCGTCACCCACACGACAATCCTTGACCAGGTCCGGGTAGTCGATGCCCACCACCTCCTGAGTACCGGCATCACGCGGATGGGTGACGGAGAAGCGGAAGCTGTCGCCTTCGGCCAGTTCGATGCGCTTGTCGGTGAACTTGGCGATGCGGATCTTCGGCCCTTGCAGGTCGCCCAGGAGGGCGACGAAGCGACCGTGCTTGGCGGCGATGTCCCGTACCAGCTGCGCCCGGGCTCGGTGCTCATCCGGGGCACCGTGAGAAAAGTTCAGGCGGGCAACATCGAGGCCGGCCAGGATCATTTTTTCCAGTACGTCCGGTGAGCTGCTGGCAGGACCCAGCGTGGCGACGATTTTGGTACGGCGCGAGATCATTCAATGCTCCTTCTTCAGAATGGCCGGGAGGCTACTATGCCGTGCGGCTGTAGTCATTGTTGGCTTGCACTACTCTTTGGCGGCTGCATGCGAGCAGCCGCGACATGTTCTGGCGCGCCGAACGGGCTGTAGTTTTTTTCTCCCTGGTCGATAAGCCGGCAACGGAGGATCCATCCATGCGCACCCTTGTCATACTCTCTCTGATCACTCTCAGCGTAGGCTGTAGCAGCCGAAGTGCACTCGATCGCCATCTCGACAGTGCTTATCAGCACTATCAAGCAGGTGACTGTGAGCAGGTTATGCTTGCCCTATCGCAGGCCGAGCGCAGCAGCCGTCCACGCGACAACGTTCAGCCGGAAATCTCGCTGCTGCGCGGGCAGTGCCTGGAGCGTCAGGGGTTGTTCGTCGATGCGGCGCAAACCTACCGCTTCATCGAGACCCGCTACCCAGCCAGCGAATATGCCTTCCGTGGTCGCGCCAGACTGGAGACGTTGCGTCAGTTAGGGCACTATCAACCGGAGGAGCGGGTGGTTACCCACGTCGTCAAACCCTGAGCGAAGCCGGTTAGTCGAAGACCGGCTGGGAAGGAATCCCATGCACGTCGCACCGATACTGTTTGTAGCCTTGTTGTCCTCGCCGTTGACGGCTGCCGAGATCTACCGCTGGGTCGATTCGCAGGGAAATGTGCATTTCGACGCACAACCGCGGCCCGGTGCCAAGCCGGTCGAGGTCAGACCGCAAATCATCCAGCGCGACGAGGCGACCCGCGAGCGAGAAGCGCGCACCGAGCGCTTTTTCGAGGCCCGTCGGCAAGAGCAACAGGCCGCCGATCAGGCAGCCAATGAAGAGCATGCCCGGCGCGAGCAGGCGTGCCGTCAGTTGCGTCAGGACCTGTCGCGTCTGTCCCATGGCGGACGTTACTTTCGCACCGATGCAAAGGACGGGCGGGTCTACTACAGTGATGAAGAAATAGGGGCGGCGCGGCGGCAGTTGGCCAGTCGTATCACTAGAAATTGCAGCTGAGCGGCCGGAACGGTCGCAGCGATCAAGTTGGCGGCAGGTCCGGAACCAATGAACATGCTTAATCAGCGCAGCATCCAGCGGCATCAGTTGCCGTACTACCTCAACGTGTTCAATCGTTTCACCGACAAGCCATTGGGCTTCATCGGCAATCTGTCAGAGACTGGGCTGATGCTCATCAGCCCGTATCCGATGATGACCGACGCATGCTTCGAGATGCGCCTGAAGATACCAGGCCAGCACGGCCAGCTGCGTTACATCGATTTCAGCGCGATCTGCCGCTGGTCCCGCGAGGATGTCACCCCGGGCAGCTTCGATTCTGGTTTCGTGCTGGTCACGCCACCCAGCGAAATCCGGCACATGATCGACGCGTTGCATCACTATTTCAGTTTCCGTCCGATGTTGAACATTCCGCTTGTTCGTTTGCCTCTGAGCGATGCTCCACCCAGCAGGGCCATCGATCAGGATCGTTGTCACGGGGTCTGAATATTTCGTCGGCGGCTGGCGTTTTACGTTTCCCTGCGAAGCCGGATGACGGCTATAGCACGCCGCCTTTCTTCCACGCCAAATAGCGACTGATCAACGCCGGCCCCAGCTCATGCGGACGCGCATCGAGCACCGGGACGCCATGAGCCAGCAACCGTTCATGCAGGCGATCTCGGGCGTTCAGGTAGTTCAGCGTGCCGCAATAATCCAGCGCATCCTGGACGCTGCTCACCGGTTGCTGGCGTAACCCGTCGAGCACCGGTTCACGCAAGCTCACTACCAGAACCCGGTGTCGGCGCGAGAGCTGGCGGACCGCACCGAGTAGATCCTTGTCGTCTTCGTCGCGCAGATTGCTCAGGATGACCACCAGCGCTCGCCGTTTCT
This sequence comes from Stutzerimonas stutzeri, assembly GCF_000590475.1. Taxonomy (NCBI): domain Bacteria; kingdom Pseudomonadati; phylum Pseudomonadota; class Gammaproteobacteria; order Pseudomonadales; family Pseudomonadaceae; genus Stutzerimonas; species Stutzerimonas stutzeri. The sequence goes on from NZ_CP007441.1 coordinate 1,084,142, forward strand.
GCCGCCTCAGGACTTCGTCGGCGGCTCGCATGAAGTCGGCTGGTTGTCTCGTATTGATCAAATCGTAAACACCGTTGAGCAAGGCGTTCAGCTGCAGCTGGCCCTTGGCCGGCGCGAGGAAGCGGCGTTGCTCGGTGGCGAAGCTGTAGAGGCCCAGCGCGTCGCCCTGGCGCAGGGCGACGTAGGCCAGAAGCAGGCTTGCATTGAGCGCATGGTCGAAGTGCGAGAGCGCGTCATCCTGGCTACGCATCCGCCGGCCGCAATCGAGCATCAGCAGGATCTGCTGATCGCGGTCATCCTGGTATTCGCGGGCGATGGGCATGCGCTTGCGTGCAGTCGCCTTCCAATCGATCTGCCGCAGGGTATCGCCTTCGCGGAATTCGCGTAGCTGATGGAAATCCAGACCCAGTCCGCGGCGCGGCTGCTGACGTACACCCAAGCGGCTCAGCCAGCTGTCCACGGCCATCAGCGGTGCGCCGTGCAGTCGGGTGAAGTCGGGGTAGACGCGTGTCTGTGACGCCAGCGGCAGCAGGCGGCGTTCGCGCCATAATCCCAATGGACCATGTAGGCGGATCTCGCACTGATCGAAGTGGAAGGGACCACGGCGTTCCGGGCAGATCCGGTAGGCGAACCCGCAATGCTGCCCCGGTACGAGGGTTAGATGTTGTGGCAGGTGCTGAAACGTCATCCCGGCTGGCGGATGATCGAAGATGTCCAGGCGCAAGGGCCGAGTCAGCAAGGCGTGAAGTTGCAGCTGTACGTCATGCCAGCGACCCAGCGCCAGGTGGCCGGGCAGGGTGCGTTGCAGCGTGGGCGAAGGCTGCCGGTGCAGGGAAACCGCGTCGAGCGCCGAAAGCAGACCCAGGCACAGCAGCAATCCCCACCAGGCCATATTCACGGCGCTGGGCAGTGGAGTGTCTAGCGCAGTCAGTACGTTCAGCGGCAGGGCAAGGCCGAGCAGCACTGCCAGCAGATAGATCTGTCGTCGTGATGGGCTCATCGCAGTACCCATGAGCTGGCTTGGATCACAGGCGCGGCGCCGCGACCTGGTCGAGCAATTGTCGCAGCAACTGATCCACCGAGGTCCCCTCGATATCCAGTTCGGGCGAGAGCCTGACACGATGCCGCAGCACCGCCACTGCACAGCCCTTGATATCGTCCGGAGTGACGAACTCACCGCCGCGTAACAGCGCGCGTGCCCGCGCGCAGCGAACCAGCGCAATCGAGGCGCGTGGTCCCGCGCCCAAAGCCAGGCCCGGCCAGTTGCGCGTGGCGCGGGCCAGGCGCACCGCGTAGTCGAGTACCTGTTCGTCCAGTGGCACTTCGCTGGCAATTTTCTGCAAGGCCTGGACATCCTTTGCCTGCAACAGCACGCGCAGCCCGCTGACGTCGAGGATATCGGTGCGCGCCGAGCGGGTGACCTGACGGACCAGTTCCAGCTCCTCGTCGGCCAGCGGGTAATCCATGCGCAGCATCAACATGAAGCGGTCCAGCTCGGCTTCAGGCAGGGGATAGGTGCCTTCTTGCTCGATGGGGTTCTGCGTGGCCATCACCAGAAAGGGTTGCGGTGCTGCCAGCGCGCGACCCTCGAGTGTGACCTGGCGCTCTTGCATGACCTCCAGCAGCGCCGCCTGGGTTTTCGCCGGGGCGCGATTGATTTCATCGGCGAGCAGCAGGTTGGTGAAGACCGGACCCTTGCGCAGCTTGAATTGTTCGCTGGCCAGATCGTAGACGGCGTGGCCGGTGATATCGCTGGGCATCAGGTCGGGCGTGAACTGGATGCGCGAGAACTCGCCACCGAAGCAACGCGCCAGCGCGCGGACCAGCAACGTCTTGCCGAGTCCGGGCACGCCCTCGACCAGCACGTGGCCGCCTGCAATCAACGCGGTGAGAACGCCATCGACGACATCCTGCTGGCCGATGACGGCCTTGTGCAACTCCTGACGCAGCGCCTGTGCCAGCTGGCTTGCGCGCTGGCGCTGACTGCTTGCGCCAGCAGCGGGAGCATTGTTCCGTTCGCTTGAGGGTTCGCTCATAGGGCATTCCTGAGGCTTTGCAGGCGGGCAACCTGATTGGTGAATTCGGCGGTGCTGACAGGCTTTTCAGCGGGTTGGCGCAAGGCCTGCTCGATGGCATCGGTGGGCAGTCGGCTGAGTTTCGCCAGCACCCGACATTGTTCGGCATAGGTCAGCGCTTCGAATCCCGAATGGCGCCGGCGTGCCTGCCGAAGTATGTCGCGCTGCAGGCCGATTAGAAGATGGCGCTGACCGGCATGGCGGTGGAGGAAATCGGCACTTGCGCGCAGGTGTTCCTGCAGTTGCCGGCGGCCACGGTCGGCCGTCTCGACGATGGGACCCTGCCTTTGGGCTCGATGCCAGACGGCGAACAGCAGCATCAGCAGCAAGGCGGTCAGCGCTTCAGGGAAATAACGCAGCAGCCGTTGCGACAGGCCGTCGTGTTCGGTGCGATAGGCGAGTGTCACGTCACGATCCTGGGTGAGGTACCAGAGCAGCCATGCATGGTCATAGCGACCGATGTTGTCGTTCTGCCAGATCCAGCTATCAGTGAGCGCGGTGATCAGACCTTTGCCATGCTTTAGCTGAAGCATATGCGTGGCGCCGTCGCTGTTGGCCCAGGCATGAGCCCGTTTGCCGGCATCGTAGAGGTGATAATCGGTGTCAAAGGCGAAATAGGCCGGTGCGTCTTCGTTCTCCAGATACAGCCGGGTCAGCATGGAATGCTTTTCATCGCTGGCTATCTGCTTAGTGGCCTCGTTGGTCTCGTCGTCGGTGGTTTCGTATTGCTGCAGGTGCAGGGTATCGAGGAGCAAGTCGCCACTTTTACCCGTGTGCTCGTCCCATAGGCGTTCGGCAACGAACACCAGATGACCGCCTTCATTGACCCATTCGAGTAGGCGCGCGTTCTGACCTGGTGTCATCTCTGCGCGCTCGCCCAGCAAAAGCAGGATCCGATCCTTCGGTGGCACCTCGAACAGTCCGCTAAGGCCTTCGGTGTGGGTGACCGCTGTGCCTCGGTCGATGAGAAAGCGTTCAGCTGCCAGGTAGGGATTGGCGCGCACCTGTGGCGCAGGACCTCGCTCAATGACTTGCTGGTAGCGTGTTGCCTTGCTCGCGGCGAACAGCAGCAGCGCACCGAGCAGCGCGCCAGCGACGGTCAGGCCAATTGTGCGACGACGACTCACACGGACGTCCTGGTGCCGAACAATTCGCGCCAGCGATCGCACAGCTCGTTTCGTGCGGTGCTCGGTGGGATCTGATGACCGTAGGCGAGATTCTGCCAGTAGCCGGTCAGCGTCTCGGCGTAGCGGACCAGTTCCGATCGACCATCCTGGCGCAGCAGGTCGAGGATTTCGCCTTCGGTGTGAGCGGACTTCAACGGCAGCTTGCGCTCATGCAGCAGTCGGCTGAGAAATGCCCGGTAGAGCAACCCGAGCGCCTCGCGCGGTTGCTCATCCCAGAGTCGGCTGACTTCACCGGCGACATCCGCCGGAAGGTTTTCGGGCAGGACATCGAGACCGAAGAGCACGGCTGGCGCGTCCTGGCGCGGCCTTGCAGCGGCAGGGCGAAGCCGCCCGACATGAACCCTCAACCACTCCCGATAGCGCCAAAGGGTAAGCGCGATGAGACCGAAGAGCGTTGCCCAGAGCATGATCTCAACACCCGTGGCGACGTGTTCAAAGCTGCGTTGCAGGCCGCCGCCGCGCAGCAGACGGTTGAGCAGCTGCTCCAGCCAGCCCGGTTCTGCATGCGCCTGGGGTTCGCCAAAGCGCCAGCGAGTCACGGTTTCGCGGTTTCTGAACGGCGGCTGGTTCAGCAGCTCGGTGACCCGTTCGCTGGCGGCCTGGCTGGTCAGTGGCTGCTTGAGCAGGCGTGCGCTTTCTGGACTCGGCTCGGCGGGTGCAGGTTGTTCGATAGCCGGGACCGTCGGGGTGTCGGCGTGAGCGTTCTTGACTGGCAAGACCAGCAGCAGACTGATGCCTAGCAGCAAGACCGGCAGCAACGGCTGCAGACGTGCCCGCAATCTGCGAAAGCTCAGTTCGATATCCCAGGCCTCGAGTATGGTCCGTCGATTGAGATAGAGGCTGAAGCCACTGGCGACGTAAATCGGCTCCCAGATGATCAGGATCAGCACGTACAACAGGTTGGACAGGTGCTCAAGCCAGAGCCAGTCGCCCTCCATCTTCAGCAGGTCCTGCCAGGTCCATTCAGCGAGCAGCTGCGTAGGGATCAACATGTAGAGCAAGGCAAGCGCGCCCATCCACAAGCCGCTTTCCAGATGGACGCCGACGATGGTCAACCAGCGTGCCGCGCCGGTGTCGCGTCGCTTCAAGATGGTCAGGCGGTATCGTCTGGTCGAGCCTGACAGCTCTTCGAGCTGCAGCACTGGCAGATCGAAGCTGCGGGTCAGGCTGAACCGGCGCCAGGTCAGGCTGGAAAACCACTGCGAACGCAGCAGTCCGGGTAACGCCCTGAAACTGCGGCGCAGGGTTGGGGTATCGCCGAATAGCGAGCGCGAAAGGATGAACAGCGGTAGGCGTTCATAGAGCGGCTTGAGCCACCAGAACAATAACAGCGACAGCGTCGGGTGCCGCCAGAACACCAGGCTGAGCAGCGCGAACACCGGCAGGGTCAGCAGCGCCCAGCTGAGCCCCAATAGTTGGGCTTGTCGGCGTGCCAACAGGGTGCCGAGATCCAGCGATTCCCAGGCGTTGCGCGGGCGGATTTCCATGGTTGCGTCACTCAGGCGCATGGGAGGACCTGCCGCTCAGCAAGAGATACAGGCCGACCAACAGCCATAGCAGCGCGCCTACGGCATATTTGACCGACGCGGACGGATAGGTCATCGATGACCAGTAGGCTTCGATGAAGGCGGCGATCAGCAACAGCAAGGTGGCGCCGGCAACCAGCCGCACCGCCTGGGCGGCGGCCAACCGCAAGGCTTCGCCGCGGGTAAGATGCCCCGGAGCGATGAGCGCGTCACCGAGTCTCAGTCCGGCGGCTCCGGCCAGGGTAATGGCGGTCAGCTCGAACGCACCGTGACCGATGACAAATGACCAGAACGGCTGGTGATAGCCAATTCCAGTCAGATGACCCGCGATCGCGCCGATGGTCAGGCCGTTGAACAGGAGGTAGAACAGACTGCCCAGTCCAAATGCAAGGCCTCCTGCAAAGGTCTGGAAGGCGATGCCGATGTTGTGCATGACGTAATAGCCGAACATCACCCAATCTTCGCTGGATCCACGCTCGCCGAAGCGACCTAGGCGGCTGGCGTCGGGGTCATACATCGCCTCCATTTGCTCGACCTGTTCCGGACTGATCAGGCTGTAGACCAGTTCGGGAAACGCCATGACCAGTGCCGCCATGCCCAGCAGACTGACATAGAACACCACGCTGGCGGCGGCCACGTAGCGCCATTGCTCGCGAACCAGCCGGCCAAACCCGCCAAGGATAAAGCCGAGCATGCGGCCTGCCAGAGGGCTGCGGTGGCGGTAGAGCTGTTGGTGCCCGCGCTGCACCAATATTTGCAGATTATCGATCGCATGGGTGCTGTAGCCGCGCGCCTGAGCCAATGCGAGCTGCTGGCAGATGCATCGATAGGCTGCCGGAAATTCGCTGACCGAAACGGATGGAGTTTTTTTGCGGCGTTCCAGCGCATCAAGCGTTTCTCTGAACGCTTGCCATTCGGCTTGATGGACACGCTCGAACTGGCTCTGCTTCATGCCGGCCCCACCAGACCGCGAGCGATGCCGTTGAGGCGTGCCTCGGCCTGTTCAGGGGCAACCTGCAGGGGCGTTGCCAGGATTGCCGCCAGCTCCTGTCGACGCTCTGGCGACAGGCTCGGCTGTCGCTCGGCGAAGCCGATCAGTGCGCGCTGTTCAGTCAATTCCAGCGGAAAGGGCGATGCAATGGCGTCGACAATCGGAAGCGTCGCCACGACTACACCGCGCTCGTGGTAAACCACTAGCGTACCGGCGGCCAGATCACCAAGACGCTTGAAGGAAGGGTGCCAAAGGCAGCAGATCGCCCCTACAAAATAGCCGAATGGCAGCATGTCGACGAAACGCAGCAGGTTACGTGTCAGCGACGACGCCCAGCCGATCGGTGTACCGTCATCGTGAATCACTTTCAGGCCCAGCCAGTGCTTGCCTGGCGTGCGGCCTTCATTGAGTACTTCGAACAACACCATGTACCACCATTGCACGACGAACAGCAGCAAAGCGCCGGCACCCATGCCGAAGGTGCCCAACGAGCCGAGGCCCATCGCCAACGCCAGAAACAGCGCGATACGGATCAGCAAGTCCAGGGCGAACGCCATGGCGCGAGGCACCAGGCCGGCCGGACGAAGCACGAGATCGATGCCCTCCGGGGTTTCGACCCTGTGCGTGTTGTCCAGCGGTGCTGTTGAGGCGGGAGGCAATGTTGTTCTCGACGATCGATCCAAGTGGGCTGGTGCGAGGCCGCTGCTCATGGCCGATCAAATTGAGCGTTCGCGTTTTTGGCCAAGGCAATATCGCCGCTATGTAAGCATCGAACGTCGCTTTCGGCCAGAACCTGCTCGGCATTTTTAAACGAAATGCCTCCCATACAGAGATCGCCAAGTTGTGCGGACCTGACGCACAAGGGTGGGCAGATGATGCGGCCTGCGATCACCCTGCGCGCTAGACTGGCGAGTGAAGGCCGAGAGGGAGGCTCCCGTGACACCCAGCATCTTCTGGTACGACTTTGAAACCACAGGCATCTCGCCGCGCTGCGATCGACCGTTGCAGGTCGCTGGGATCCGCACCAACGAGGCGTTGGAGGAAATTGGCGAGCCGCTGAATATTTACTGTCGTCTCAGCGACGACATCCTGCCGCACCCTGCCGCCTGCCTGGTGACCGGTATCACCCCGCTGACCCTGACGGAAAAGGGGTTATGCGAAGCCGAATTCATTGCTCGGCTGCACCAGGAGCTGGCGCAGCCGGGCACCTGTAGCGCCGGCTATAACACCTTGCGTTTTGACGATGAGGTGCTGCGCTATAGCCTGTACCGCAACTTTTTTGATCCCTATGCGCGCGAGTGGCAGGGTGGCAATAGCCGCTGGGACCTCATCGATGTGGTCCGCACTGCTTATGCGTTGCGTCCGGAGGGGATTGTCTGGCCCGAGGAAGACGGCCGAGTAACGCTCAAGCTGGAGCGCCTCAGTGTGGCCAACGGGCTCGAGCATCTGCAGGCGCACGACGCCTTGTCGGACGTGCGGGCGACCATCGCCCTGGCTCGATTGATACGGGAACGCCAGCCGAGGCTCTATGACTACCTGTACAAGCTGCGGCGCAAGAACGCCGTGGTCGAACAGATCGAGCTGTTGAAGCCGATGGTGCATGTGTCCGGGCGCTTTTCCGCCGCCCGGCATTATATGTCCGTGGTATTGCCACTGGCCTGGCACCCACGCAATCGCAACGCGTTGATCGTCTGTGACCTCAACGCTGAATGCTCGCCCCTCTGGGAGGATACGGCCGAAGAACTTCGCGAGCGGCTGTATACCCGCCGTGAGGAGCTCGGCGAGAGGCTTCCGATTCCCCTGAAACTGGTGCACGTCAATCGCTGCCCGGTACTTGCACCCATGAATGTCTTGCGCAAATCGGATATCGATCGATTGGGCCTGGATTTGCAATGTTGCGAGTCCAGGGCAAGCGATCTACGCAGTCGACAAGCAGAATGGAGTGTGAAACTCGCTGACGTCTATCAGGAGCAGGCGTTCGCCAACTTGTCTGATCCGGAACAGCAACTTTATGACGGCTTTCTGGGGGAGCGAGATCGGCGGCTGTGTGAACAGGTCAGAAGCCTCGCGCCCTCGCTTAGTTCGAGTAAAGTGCTGTCGTTTGATGATGCACGCCTACCTGAACTGCATTTTCGTTACCGTGCGCGGAATTTCCCTGAATGCCTTTCGGCAGCGGAACAACTGCAGTGGGAGGAATTTTGCCGGCAACGTTTAATCGCGCCCGAGTTTGGCGCGCCAAACACCCTGAGTCAGTTCGAGAGCAGCCTGCAGGCGTTACTGGTTTCAGCCAGCCCGAACCAAGTACAGCTCCTGCAACAATGGGCCGTACATGCTCGCGGCCTGCGTGAACGCTACGTTCGCTGATCTTTCAAATCAAACGTCCAAAAAAAAGCCATCTGGCGCGACATGCTTGGCATGAAGCATCGGATGGCTTTAGGTGTAGCGCCGAGATTTAACCGAGCAAGGTAGCCCAGCCTTCAACTTCGTCGGAACCCCACTGGGCTTTCCACTCTTTGAGAGTCTTGTGATTGCCACCTTTGGTTTCAATCACTTCGCCGTTATGCGGGTTCTTGTACTGCTTTACGCGGCGGGCACGTTTGGTTGCCGCCGGGGCCTTTGCTGTGCGCTGTGTCTTGCTGTTTCTGGCGTCTGGGTCGAGCAGGGCGATGATATCGCGAAGCGACTTTTGGTATTCACCCATCAGTTCGCGTAGTTTTCCTTCGAACTCAAGCTCTTTTTTTAGCTTGTCGTCTGCAGAAAGAGACTTCAGGCGTTCCTGGAGCTCCTTGATAGCTTCTTCTGTGGCGCGGTATTCATTGATCAGCGACATGTCACTTCCTTGGTATAGGTTGAACGCAAGTGTTTGCAATCATAGACAGCCGCAATGCACAAGTAAATATGGCGTTGAATAAAGATCAGCGACGGTACTCTTCCGGCTTTGCTTCGGTGGCTAATGTCGCTCAGTTAGTTTCATGAAGGAAAATCGAAATTCCGCTTAAATTAGCATTTGCGACTGCTTGGTTGATATATCGGGCGCAAGCCCCATCGGTGTAAACCATTCGCCTTACCGATGGCGTAATCAATCTAATTGGGTATGTGTTCGGCTTGGCCGGAGGTCGATAACCTTCTTGTTGCTGAGGGATTGAGACGTTACCGGTTGCTTCAGCCCTATGCCGACCCGTAGCTGCGGACTAAGGTTGGCGTTGTTCAATAACCTGGCTGCCGATTTATTCGCTGCGCTAGAATGCGCCACCATTTTTTAAAGCTGGAGTTACCTTTAATGCGCACGTTCAGGCTGGTTATTGCCTGCCCCGATGGCGTTGGCATTGTCGCCAAGGTCAGCAATTTCCTGGCCACTTACAACGGCTGGATCACCGAAGCCAATCATCACTCGGATCATCAGAGTGGCTGGTTTTTCATGCGCCATGAAATCCGCGCCGACTCGCTGCCGTTCGATCTCGCTGGGTTCCGGCAGGCATTCGCACCTATAGCGCGTGAGTTTTCGATGGAGTGGCGGATTACCGATTCGGAACAGCGCAAGCGTGTCGTGCTAATGGCCAGTCGGGAGTCGCATTGCCTGGCCGATCTGCTGCACAGGTGGCACAGCGGCGAACTGGATTGCGATATCCCCTGCGTTATTTCCAACCACAACGATTTGCGTAGCATGGTCGAGTGGCACGGCATTCCGTATTTCCACGTTCCGGTCGAGCCGGGGCGCAAGGACGAGGCGTTTGCTGAGGTGTCGCGCCTGGTCCGTGAGCAGCAGGCCGATGTGATTGTGCTTGCCCGTTATATGCAGATTCTTCCACCCGAACTATGTGAAGAATATGCGCAGCGGGTAATTAACATTCATCACAGCTTTCTACCTTCGTTTGCAGGCGCCAAGCCCTACCATCAGGCTTCGCTACGCGGGGTCAAGCTGATCGGGGCGACCTGCCATTACGTGACCGAGGAGCTGGACGCCGGCCCGATCATCGAGCAGGACGTGGTGCGCGTCAGCCATCGCGATAGCATCGAAGACATGGTTCGGCTGGGCAAGGACGTGGAAAAGATGGTGCTATCGCGCGGTCTGCGCTATCACTTGCAAGAGCGTGTGCTGGTCCATAGCAACAAGACGCTGGTATTCAACTAATCGTCGCCGGTGGCGCGGGAGGAACGCATGGTCGATCCGCTGGAGAAGGCTGTCGCGAACGCGCCACCAATTATCGGCAGTGGTTGTACGCAGCGTTACGATCTGGAGCACCTCGGACCGGAGCTCGGTACCGATTTTTCAGGTGCCGAAGCGCTGTGGAAACGTCACCAATCCGCCGCCGAGTTGATGGTCGAACGTAGTGTTTCGACGGTTCCGGACGGCGATTGAACAAACATGAACGGGGCACCTGACAGGTGCTGCTCGTTCGCCCTCTGCTTCCCGCTTTGGAGATCGCCAGATGGCAGATAATGATCGCTTCGTGCTCGGCGCCGATGCTACCGGTGAACCCAATACTCACCCGCTTCGACTGATCAATCGTCATGGTTTGGTTGCTGGCGCGACCGGGACTGGTAAGACGGTTACTCTGCAGCGACTCGCAGAACAGTTCAGCGAAGCCGGGATCGCCGTCTTTGCCGCCGACATCAAGGGCGACCTGTGTGGGCTGGGGGCCGTGGGGGCGCCTCAGGGGAAAATCGCCGAGCGCATCGCCAGCATGCCATGGCTCGAGCATCAACCGCAGGCGTATCCCGTTACCCTGTGGGACGTATACGGTGTTAGCGGTCATCCGTTGCGGACGACCCTCACCGAAATGGGGCCGCTGCTTTTGGGTAGTCTGCTTGAACTGACAGATAGCCAGCAGGCTGCGCTCTATGCGGCGTTCAAGGTGGCAGATCGCGAAGGTTTGCTGCTGCTGGATCTGAAGGATCTGAAGGCACTGCTCGGCTATCTCAAGAAAAGTCCCGAGGTGCTCGGCGACGACGCTGCGCTGTTGACCAATGCATCATCCCAGGCACTGTTGCGCCGATTGGCCACCCTCGAGCAGCAGGGTGCCGATGCGCTGTTCGGCGAACCTGCGCTTGCGCTGGACGACATCCTGGAACCTGCGCGCGATGGGCGAGGCAGGATCCATCTGCTCGACGCCAGCCAGCTCGTGCATCAGGCCCCCAAGGTCTACGCGACCTTCCTGCTGTGGTTGTTGGCCGAGCTGTTCGAGCAGCTGCCTGAGCGAGGCGATGCGGATCGTCCATTGCTGGCGTTGTTCTTCGACGAGGCACATCTGCTGTTCAACGACACCCCGAAGGCTCTGCAGGATCGGCTGGTGCAGGTCGTTCGGCTGATTCGCTCGAAAGGTGTGGGCGTCTATTTCGTCACCCAGTCGCCGTCCGACCTGCCCAATGATGTTTTGGCCCAGCTGGGCCTGCGCGTTCAGCACGGGCTGCGGGCCTATACGATCAAGGAGCAGAAGTCTCTGCGTGCGGTGGCTGAAGGCTTTCGAGCCAACCCTGCGTTTTCTGCGCTGGAATCGCTGGTTGATCTCGGCATCGGTGAAGCGCTGGTTGGAGGGCTTGAAGACAAGGGGACCCCCGCTATGGTGCAGCGTGTGTCAATCGCTCCGCCCCGATCGCGGATAGGGCCGCTGGACCAGGAGGAACGACGTGTCCTGATTGCGAGTTCACCCTTGCGTGCACGCTACGATAAGGCAGTGGATCGTGAGTCCGCGTACGAAATTCTGCTCGATAGAGCGCATCAAGCAACCAGGGTCGAGCCGCAGGGGAAAGCTGCGACGGCCAGGAATGACGCAGGGGGCGCTTTCGGTGATGTCGCCGAGCGAGTGTTCAAGAGCGCGGTGCGCCAGGCTGCTTCTCAGTTGGGGCGGCAGCTGGTGAGAGGGCTGATGGGCTCCCTGCTGGGTGGGAAGCGCTGACCTCGACGTCGATTTAGCTGGCCATTTGATCCGCTCGTTGTAATTGAGCGTTCACAATGAAAGTCTGGCGCTCGGCTTATTGGTTGTCCGAAGGCTGTTTCGCCATTTCTTTCTCGATCTTTTCCAGTTCTTTCTTGAACACCTGATCGTGGATGGTTTGCTTTTTGCGCCAAGGCTTTCTTTCAGGGTCGGGTTGCGCGGCGTAAGTGGTTATCTCGCCCCCGTATACGGTCTTGAACCTGTTGGCCTGTTTTTCCAGTTCGGCGCGTAGTTGTTCTTTCGTCACTCTTGAGTTTTTCCTTTTCCTGAAAAATTGACGCCAGCGGCTGGCAAACGGGAATCCGAAAGCAGCGGAGTTAAAGAATGTTCAGCGATTGCTTATTTAATGGCCTGGCTGATGCCATTGCAAGCAGGTATTGGAAAAACAAGTGTATACGTAAATTAATAACCGGCGGGCGCGGTCATGCTCGGTATGTGCGAGGTGGTGCGCCTGTCGGCAACCTGATGCAAATAACTGCGCCGATGCAGCTTGTGGTTATCGAAAAGGCATCGGGAACCGAGCTCGCACCTATATAAGTTTGCCCTGCCACTCACTATCTTTCCGCTTGAGGCTTGCCGGTTCAAACGTTGTAGCGTTCTGTTTTTACACGAACGAAAAAAACCGCGCCGGAGTTCGGCGCGGTTTCTCATGGCATGGTCTATTCAGCGAGCCGATTGGCTCGCGACGGTGTCATGCGCACGACCATAGACGTCGTCCAGCCGTTCGATGTCATCTTCGCCAAGATAACTGCCCGACTGGACCTCGATAATCTCCAGCGGAATCTTGCCTGGGTTGGCCAGACGGTGAATAGAGGTCACCGGGATATAGGTCGATTGGTTTTCGGTTAGCAGGAAGGTCTTGTCGTTGCAGGTGACTTGGGCGGTACCGGATACGACGATCCAGTGCTCGGCGCGGTGATGGTGCATCTGCAGGGAGAGCTGCGCGCCCGGATTGACGCAGATCCGCTTGACCTGGAAGCGTCCGCCCATGTCGACCGAGTCGTACCAGCCCCAGGGGCGATAGACCGCGCAGTGGTTCTGCGTTTCGGAGCGCTTCATGGCGTCGAGCTTGTTCACCAGCTTCTTGACGTCCTGGACCTTGTCCTTATGCGCGATCATGGTCGCGTCTTTGGTCTCGACCACAACAATGTTGTCCAGCCCCACGACGGTGACCAGTTTGCCATTGCCGTGAACGAGGCAGTTGCGGCTGTCTTCGACGATCACGTCGCCTCTGGTCACGTTGCCGTTTTCGTCCTTTTCAAGCACGTCCCACAGCGACGACCAGGAGCCTACGTCGCTCCAGCCGGCGGACATCGGCACCACGCAGGCCAATTCGGTTTTTTCCATGACCGCGTAGTCGATCGAGTTGTCCGGGCAGCAGGCGAAGGTTGCCGGATCGATCAGTATTTCGTCACCGTTCTTGGCGCTGCGCTCTAGCGCTACCCAGCAGGTGTCGTAAATGTCCGGATCATGCTTCTTCAACTCTTCCAGGAAGACGCTGGCGCGGAACAGGAACATGCCGCTGTTCCAGTAGTAATCGCCTGATTCGACATACTGCTGGGCACGCGCTTCGTCAGGTTTCTCAACGAAGTTGGTGACACGGTTGACGCCTTCCGGCAGGCCATTGCGCTCGGTGTGGTCGCACTTGATATAGCCATAACCAGTCTCAGGGCTGGTGGCAGGGATGCCGAACAGCACCATCTCACCGTTTTCCGCGGCATTGGTGGCAAGAGCCAGGGAGCGCTGAAACGCCTTATGGTCCTCGATAACATGATCCGCGGGCAGTACCAGGAGCAGCTCGTCACGACCATCCTCGATCAGCTTCATCGCGGCAATAGCAATGGCTGGGGCGGTGTTGCGGCCGAAGGGTTCGAGCATCAGGCCTTGAATGCCCAGCTTGCGTGCCGCCAGTTGTTCCTTGACGATGAAACGATGCTCTTGGTTGCAAACCAGCAGAGGCGGCTGCATGCCTTCGAAGGCGAGCCGTTCGATGGTCTGCTGGAAGAGTGTCTGCTCAGCCGTGAGGGCAAGAAACTGTTTGGGGAACGCTTTGCGCGAAAGGGGCCAAAGCCGAGAACCGCTGCCGCCTGAGAGGATGACCGGAATCATAGTGTTTCTCCTGAATCGTTGAGAAGGATGAGTTCTTCTTGTCCATTTGGGCGGCCACAAGATCGTGGCTCGCCGTACGCTTCGTGGTCGGGCCTTCAGGTGCCACGCGCCGTCAAGTTCCGTTTTCCAGCAGGAAACTGCCTACGGGGCGAATTACATGCTCCGAGCCTGAAAGTTGGGGGTGTCGCTTGATGGTCGATGGATGCCGCATTGCAAAATGCGGAGCGGGTCGCCGCTCTGAAAGGAGTGCGTTCAAGCCCTCTATCGATCTGACACAAGCAGACTGGCGCGATTCTCTGCTGCGCTCCGTCGGCCTGGCGCTGGCGCGTTCGGCACAATGCGGTAGGTACCAACACTGCGCTAATCCGGCCTATCTGTCCTCGGTTGGCCATGCCCGGCGACCCTTGAGGTCTGCCTTGGCTGACCGCTTGAAAACTCTGTTGTGAATTCCACTGCACATTCATGTGCGACGTCCCTTTCCGTCTGGAAATGCCGGTACGCGCTTATGATTGCAGGTCGCTTTGGATAGTTCCCTCGGCGGCTGCCGCTGATCGGTTTTTAGCAAGGAGGGGAGCGCCGTTCAGCCCCAGTCGTAGGCGGCATGGCAAGCGGAGGGTGATTTGTAATGACTGGTAGCGTCGAAGCGGCGCGACGAAACGGATGAGGGAGCAGACGGAAGGCACCCTCTCTTTCGGTCACATAGCGAGAGGGTACTCCGTCAGAGAACTTTTCAGGCTTGAACGTCGCGCAGGAATACCAGGTGATTGGGCGATGAATCATTCGGACTGTAGCGATAGCCCTCATAAGCGAAATCCTTCAGCTGCTCGGGCTGCTTGATGCGCTCTGTGATTACGTAGCGGGTCATCAAGCCGCGGGCTTTCTTGGCGTAGAAGCTGATGATCTTGTATTGGCCGTTCTTCATGTCCTTGAAGTCGACGTCTATCACTCGTGCGTTCAAAGCGCTGCGTTTGACCGCGCCAAAATATTCGTTCGAAGCCAGGTTCAGCAGTACATCGTCCCCCTGTGCCGCCAAGGCATCGTTAAGCCAGTTGCTGATGCGTTCGCCCCAGAAGGCATAGAGGTCCTTGCCCCGTGCGTTAGTCAGCTTGGTTCCCATTTCCAGTCTGTAGGGCTGCATCAGATCGAGCGGACGCAGAACGCCGTAAAGCCCGGATAGCATTCGTAGATGCTTCTGGGCGAAATCGAAGTCCTGCTCGGAAAAGTCACCGGCATTCAACCCGGTGTATACGTCACCCTTGAAAGCGAGGAGCGCCTGCTTGGCATTGGTCGGAGTGAATTCCGCAGTCCAGCTTCCATAGCGGGCAACGTTGAGGGCGGCGAGTTTGTCCGAAAGGTGCATCAGTTCGCTGATCTGCTGCGGTGACAGGTCGCGCAGTTGATCGATCAACTGCTGAGCGTGGTCGAGATGTTCGGGTTGTGTGAAACGTTTGGTTGTCGGTGGGGTGTCGTAATCCAGGGTCTTGGCTGGCGAAATCACCATCAGCATGCATCGGTCTCCTTTAATGTGGGTCGATTTTAGGCGTTATGCCTCTGTCGGCTCCACCTATGGCTTCGATTAACCGGAAGGTTGACTTTGTCTTGGTGTAAAGGGGCAAGCTTGCGCGATCGATAGGAGTGCTTATGACCGACTGCAATCATTCCCATTGGGAACCTTCCCATGACTACCGCCCGCTGGAGCAGGGTGCCGAGCGGCAAACCTGGGCGGTCGTGGCGCTAACTGGGTTGACCATGGTCGCCGAGATCGTCGCCGGCTACCTGTTCAATTCCATGGCGCTGCTCGCCGATGGCTGGCATATGGCATCGCACATGGTCGCCATCGGCATGGCGGCGATCGCCTATCTGCTGGCGCGCCGCTATGCCCACGATCGCCGCTTCGCATTCGGTACTTGGAAAATCGAGGTCCTGGCGGGCTTCGCCAGTGCGGTGCTGTTGGTCGTGGTGGCGCTGATGATGATCGTCGAGTCGCTGTCGCGCTTCTGGTCGCCCGCACAGATCGGCTTCGACGAAGCGCTATGGGTCGCGGTGATCGGATTGTCTGTGAATATGCTGTCGGCCTGGTTGCTGCGCGACCAGCATGCTCATCACGATCACGATCACGATCACGATCACGATCACGATCACGATCACGATCACGATCACGATCACGATCACGATCACGATCACGCGGATTCGGCAGCGCCAGGGCGTGACCTCAATCGCCACGCGGCCTTCACTCACGTGCTGACCGATGCGATGACCTCGGTAGCCGCCATCGTCGCCTTGCTGGGCGGCAAGTATCTGGAGTGGAACTGGCTGGACCCGATGATGGGCATCATCGGGGCGATCGTTATTCTGGTCTGGGCGAAGGGCCTGTTACGCGACACTGGAAAGGCGTTGCTGGATCGGGAAATGGACGATCCGCTAGTGCGGCGTGTACAGAAGCAACTGGAGGCGGTGCCCGATACCGAAGTGACCGACCTGCATCTGTGGCGAGTGGGGCGAGCGCAATACAGCTGCATCGTCACGATCGTTACTCACCAGGCATACACGGCGGATCGCTACAAGGCCGAACTGGCAACTTTTTCAGAGCTGGTTCACGTGACAGCTGAAGTGAATCGGTGCGGCAAAAAGGCACAGGTGGATTACTAAGCCTAGCGGCCTCCTAAAACCCCGCCAAGGGCAAGTCGTCATTTCGACAAAAAAAGGTTGCTGGGTAGAAAAAGACTTTTTCCTGTCATCTGTTTTGCGGTATTACCTTATCCAAGACCGCCGAAACCTGCACTCACAGGTGGCGGCCTCTGGGTGGCCCCAAGCCCCTGCCTCCCAAGACCGCTCACCTTGCGCACGGTGGTTTTCTCTTCGGCGGAGAGCTTCGGCCCTCCGTCGTCCCGGCTCCGAAAAGGTGATCGCGTATGGATGATTACGGCAGGCCCCGCGCAACGCAGCCCACGCTCTACGTTCTTGATACCAACGTTCTGATTCACGATCCCAACGCCTTATTGAACTTCCAGGAGCATCAGGTCGCGATTCCGATGACCGTGCTGGAAGAGCTGGACCAGCTCAAGACCGGCAAGCACTCCGTAGCTGCCGAATGCCGCCAAGCGATCCGTTTGATCGACAAGGTGCTGGGCAATGCCACACCCGAAGAGGTCGAGCTCGGCGTGCCGATTCAGCGCGAGAAGAGCGGGCCGTGCGGCAGTCTTTCCATCCTGATGAGCAAGGGCGCCGACTCCAGTGCGCTTCCAGAGGATCTCAACGACAACAAGATCATCAACCAGGTCGTAGAGCTGCAGCGGCGCAGCGCGAGCGTTCCGGTGGTTCTGGTGACCAACGACATCAACATGCGATTGAAGGCGCGCGCCTGTGGTGTTGCTTCGGAGGATTACCACACCGATAAACTGGTGGACGATGTAGGCCAGCTATCACGCGGCTACCACAGCCTGAGCGGATCGTTCTGGGATCGCGTCAGTAAGGTCGATACGCATCAGGGGCACGGACGGACCTGGCATCGTGTTCAACTGATCGACAACCTGCCGGCCGTGCACGTCAACGAGTTCATTCTTGACGAGCAGGGCTTCGTCGGCTGGATCAAGGGCATCAAGGCTGACGAATTGCTGCTGCTCGACATGCATCAGGAGCCACTGCTGCATCAGGAAGCCTGGGGGCTTCGTCCGCGTGATATCCATCAGGCGTTGGCGTTGTTCGCCTTGCTCGACCCGGACATCCATCTGGTCAACCTTTCAGGCGCGGCAGGGTCGGGCAAGACCATCCTGGCACTGGCTGCTGCCATCGAGCAGACCGTGGTGAGCAAGCGTTACCGCCGAATCATCGCGACGCGCAGCGTGCAGGGGCTGGACGAGGACATCGGCTTCCTGCCGGGCACCGAAGCGGAAAAGATGGAACCCTGGCTCGGCGCAATCACCGATAACCTGGAGGCGCTGCACATGGATGACGAGAGCACCCACGGCAGCGTGGACTACATCCTGCAAAAGGTGCCCTTGCAGTTCAAATCGCTCAATTACATTCGTGGCCGCAGCTTTCAGCAAAGCCTGATTCTGATTGATGAATGCCAGAACCTCACGCCGCACCAGATGAAAACTATCATCACCCGGGCCGGCAGTGGATCGAAAGTCGTCTGCCTGGGTAATCTGGCGCAGATCGACACACCCTATCTCTCGGCCACCAGCTCGGGACTGACCTATCTCACGGAGCGCTTCAAGGATTTCCCGCACGGCATGCACATAACGCTGCAAGGCGTCCCCCGTTCGATATTGGCGGAGTATGCCGAGGCCCACATGTAGCCCGCTGACGTCCGTCGAAGGAGGACGGCGGGTCAGGCGCGGGGCGGCATGTTGTGTATACAATGTGCCGCATCGATTTTCGGAGTCGCCTGTTTATGCTTACTCACCTCGATTCCAATGGGCGCGCCAACATGGTCGACGTCACCGCAAAAGCCGTTACGGCACGTGAAGCGGTGGCGGAGGCCAAGGTCCGCATGCGTCCTGAAACCTTGCAGATGATCCAGCAGGGCGGCCATCCCAAAGGCGATGTCTTTGCCGTCGCCCGTATTGCCGGTATCCAGGCGGCGAAGAGAACCCATGAGCTGATTCCGCTTTGTCACCCGTTGCTGTTGACCAGTATCAAAGTCGAACTGCAACCGGAAGGTGACGACTGTGTGCGAATAGAAGCGCGCTGCAAACTGGCCGGTCAGACCGGCGTGGAAATGGAAGCGTTGACGGCGGCAAGTATCGCGGCGTTGACCATCTACGACATGTGCAAGGCGGTCGATAAGGGCATGGTGGTGGAAAGTGTCCGGCTGCTGGAGAAGCTGGGTGGCAAAAGCGGACACTGGCAGGTGCCGGCATGATTCAGGTGCAATATTTCGCACGGTATCGTGAGGCGCTCGGCCTCGATACCGAGCAGCTGGACTGGGACGCGTCACTTCTGCAGGTTGAGGATCTCAGGCGACGACTGCTATCGCGTGGCGATAAATGGGCCGTATTGGGCGAGCAGAACCTGATGTGTGCGCGCAATCAGGAATTGTGCGGCCTCGACGAGCCGCTGGCCGACGGCGATGAAGTGGCATTCTTTCCCACAGTGACCGGAGGCTGAGCATGAGTGTGCGGGTACAGCAGGCTGCGTTCGACCCAGGTGCCGAGCTCAACGCGTTGCACGCGGCCAACCTCGGTATCGGCGCGGTAACCGGCTTTGTCGGATATGTCCGCGATTTCAATGATGGCCAGGATATCGCCGGGATGTTTCTCGAGCATGCGCCAGGAATGACTGAGAAGGCGCTGCTGAAAATCGTCGAGGAGGCGACTGCACGTTGGCCTTTGCTCAAGCTGGAGATTCTGCACCGGATCGGGCGACTGGAGCCGGGGGAGCCGATCGTTTTTGTCGGCGCCGCCAGCGCCCATCGTGAGGCGGCGTTCGATGGCTGTCGGTTCGTTATGGATTACCTGAAAACCCGGGCGCCGTTCTGGAAGAAAGAAGACACCCCGTCAGGCCCGCGTTGGGTTGAGGGGCGCTGCAGCGATCAGGCTGCAGCGCAGCGATGGACTTAGCGGTAATTCTTTATCCTCACGTCGGCACTGTTTTCGATCACAGCAAATGAGGCGAGTGCGTAAACGGCGATTGCGCAAGGTTTTACCATTTGAATCTGGTGATGACGTCTAGCGCTTGGGCGGGACTGGAGCCAAAAGCTCGGCGGGGGGCATCTCGCAACTGATCTTGCGTCCTAGCAATGTTTCGATCGCAGGCAAGGCAAAGGCGTCATCCTCGCCGGCAAAGCTGATCGAGGTCCCGGTGGCGCCGGCCCGGCCGGTGCGGCCGATACGATGCACGTAATCGTCAGGCACTTCCGGCAGGGTGAAGTTGATTACGTGGCTGATTCCGTCGACATGAATGCCGCGGCCCGCGACATCGGTCGCCACCATGACGCGAATTTTGCCCTCGCGGAATCCTTCCAATGCTCGGATACGCTTGTGCTGGGGTACGTCACCGGACATCTGGACGGCGCTGATGCCGTCGCGGGTAAGTCGTTCCTCGATACGGCGAACTTCGTCCTTGCGGTTGGCGAATACCATCACGCGGGTCCAGTCGTTCTGAGTAATCAGGTTGTAGAGCAGCTTGTATTTGTCGCTGCCCGCCACGGCGTAAACGTGTTGCTCGACGGTGTCGCTGGCCACGTGCTCCGCTTCGATTTCGACGATCGCAGGGTCCGTGGTCCATTGCTTGGCCAGGTTCATCACGTCTTCGGTGAACGTGGCGGAGAACAGCAGCGTCTGGCGTTCGCTTTTCGGCGGGGTTTGGCGAATGATCTGGCGAACTTGTGGAATGAAGCCCATGTCGAGCATGCGGTCGGCTTCGTCGAGGACCACCACCTCGACCATGTCCAGGTGCACTTCGCCGCGTTGGTTGAAATCCAGGAGCCGCCCCGGTGTGGCAACTAGAATGTCGCAATAGCGGCTTTCCAGCGCTTTGAGCTGTTTATCGAAATCCATGCCGCCGACGAAGCTCATCACGTTCAAACCGGTGTATTTAGTCAGGTTCAGCGCGTCGTTGGCAATCTGCACCACCAGCTCTCGGGTCGGCGCGATGATCAGTGCGCGGGGCTCGCCCATGTAGCGGTCGCTGGGCGGTGGGGTCTGCAGCAGTTGCGTGATTGTTGATATGAGGAACGCAGCGGTTTTGCCGGTGCCCGTCTGGGCGCGACCGATCGCGTCACTTCCCTTGAGCGTGAAGCCCAGGACCTGCGCCTGGATGGGTGTGCAGTAAGGAAAGCCGAGATCGTGGATGGCGTGCATCAGCTCTGGGGCGAGTTTGAAGTCGTGAAAACGGGTCTTGCCTTCGGCTGGCTCGACCTGAAAATCTTCCAGTTTCCAAGCCGGTGCGGGTGGAGCGGCGGGTTTGCGTGAACGCTCCCGGCGGGGCTTGGTTGCCGTTGCGGCAGGTGCGTCCGCTCTCTCTTCGAACTGAGCAGGCGTATCGGTAGGCTTCGAGGTGTCGCTGGCGGGCTGGGCGGCAGGAAGCTCTGCCGGGCCTTTACCAAAGATTTTCTTGAGTGCTTTGAGCACGGTTTCGTCTCTGTCTATTAAGGTTCGCCCGCCAGTGTAATGCAAGAAGCAGATACGGCGAAGACTTGCTCAGATCCGTTACCGCGGTTGCTCGGGCGGCTGTCGGCGCTGTGCCTGCTCAGCCGCACACGCGGTTCCGTCCTAGCGCCTTGGCCTGGTAAAGCGCTAGATCAGCAACCTGAATCAGCGCCTTCAAGTCGTCGTTGGGTCGCATCGGTGCAACGCCGATGGAAATCGTCACCCCAGGCAGGATGCCTATCGGCGAGCGGAACGAGGTGACTTCATTGAGGCCCTGGCGCAGGCGCTCACCGACTGCTCGCGCATCCTCCAACGTCATGTCGGGAAGCAGAATCACGAACTCCTCGCCGCCGTAACGCACCAGGCTATCCGTCGGACGAAGCATTTTTCCTAAGGTATCGACTACCAGGCAAAGGGCATGATCACCCGCCAGATGGCCATGTTTGTCGTTATAGTCCTTGAATCGATCAACATCGAGCATCAGGACGCAAAGGGGTTGGTTATTGAAGGCGCAGCGGGTGCTCTCGCGGTCGTAGATGTGTTCTAGCCAGCGCCGATTGAAGGACCCGGTGAGGGTGTCGACGTTGGCGTTCTGCTCACTATTGATGATCAGCCGATCACTCAGGCGAACCCGCTGGCAGAGCAGCTCGGCAAGGTTCTGCATCAGTTTGGGCGAGCGGGTGAGCAGCTGCATCGAGCGACGATGCAGCCGCAACAGCACCGAAGGCTCGAGTGCAACGACATAGGCTGATGGCGGCAGGTTGTCCATGAAGCTGATCTCGCCCGCGCAGTCACCTGGTCCGATGGCGCGTACCGGTTGACCGTCGAGTGAGTCGAGGTGAACGGCGAACTCGCCGTCGAGCACCAGATAGAGGTAATGGTTGTGCTCGAGCGGCGAAAGCAGGATATCGCCGGTCGCGATCAGGCATGGCTCGAAAGCCTCCTGCAACAACCGCAGGCAGGGCTCGTCAACGTGGTCCAGCAAGCGTACCCGTTTGAGGTGCTGCATTTCGGCGCGCCATTCGGCAAGCTTCATGATCGCAACATCAAGCTGGATGACCTCTTCGTCATGACTGTCGCTGCGCCCCGGCACCGCTGGTTGGGTTGGCCCGTTCTGGCCGCGATGAGCGCTACAACAGCAGGCGCATCGAGTGATTTTCCACCATGCAAGCGTAGCCTTAATTGACCGGTCGGACAGGCGTACGACGTCACACTTTTTTCGATGATCCTCGCCCGTCGAAACGCCGATCAGTCGAGACGTGCAGCGAGCCAGTCTCCGATGTCGCGGATCTCGTCCGGCACGACTTCGTGACCCATGGGGTAGTCATGCCACTCGGCTGCGTTCTGGTTTTGCACCAGGCACTCGTAAGCGGCGCGTCCCATAGCAGATGGAACGACGCTGTCATCCGAGCCGTGCAGGCAGAGGACGGGGAGCTTTTGTTGCTGTGGCGACAGGCCAAGGTCGGGTCCAAAGGTAGGTGCATAGGTGGATAGGGCCAGGATCCCACCGAGTGGTCCGGCCCAGCGCAGGAACGCGGTGTGATAGACGACGGCGCCACCTTGGGAGAAGCCTGCTAGAAAGATGCGCCCGGGATCGATACCGCCGTCGCGTTGCGCCTCGATAAGCTCGATCACGGTTTGGGCCGACTGTTCGAGTTGTGCCTGGTCGATCGCGCGGGCTGGGCTCATGGCAAGAATGTCGTACCAGCTTGGCATTGCCCAGCCGCCATTGATGGACACCGCCCGGGTTGGCGCCTGTGGCAGCACGAAGCGTGTTCGTAACAGGCGCTGCTGCAGGGCCTCGGCCACCGGAAGAAAATCATAGCGATCGGCACCGAGGCCGTGCAGCCAGATGACGCATGAATCAGCGGTTATTGCGGGTTCGATGATCAGGGGGGCGCTCATGTCGGGCTCCGTCTGGGGGGCTCGCCTCATGTTGGGGCGAGCGCAGTGATAGATGCGGCAATATGCGGCGAGGTTACCCGTACTGGCGCTCGCGAAGAAGTATGCGAGTGCCTTCGGAATCCAATTTGATAGATGTGGTATGCCACTTGCTTTGTTCCGTTGCGTCTTATGTGACGGTGTCGTCTGCGTCCTTGCAGGCAAGCGCATCGGGAGGAGTTGCCGATAATCAATCGGCGGCTAGACTCAGGTCAGGTTCTTCTGGCGCTGCCGTCGACACGTGTCGACTGGCATGCGGCGATGCTGTAGAAGACCCCGACCCCGCAGAATAAAAGCAAACTGGAGGTTTCGATGATAAGGGTTAAATCCACACTGGCCGTGCTTGGTGCCGCGACACTTTTGGGCACCAGCGGCTTGGCGCAGGCAGGGGCGACTCTGGATGCAGTAAAGAGCAAAGGTTTCGTGCAGTGCGGCGTCAGCGACGGGCTGCCGGGCTTTTCCTACACCGACGCCAAGGGCGAGTACAAAGGAATCGACGTGGATGTCTGCCGCGCGGTAGCGGCTGCAGTTTTTGGTGACGCGAACAAGGTCAAGTTCAGTCCGTTGACCGCAAAGGAACGCTTCACCGCCCTGCAATCCGGAGAAGTCGATGTGCTTTCGCGGAACACGACCTGGACCAGCTCGCGCGATGCGGCCATGGGGCTTAACTTCACTGGGGTCACCTACTACGACGGACAAGGCTTTCTGGTAAACAAGGAGCTCGGCGTGTCCAGCGCCAAGGAGCTCGACGGCGCCACCGTCTGCATTCAGGCTGGGACCACCACCGAACTGAACCTCTCCGACTACTTCCGCGCCAACAATCTCAAGTACACCCCGATCACTTACGACACCTCCGACGAAAGCGCCAAGTCGCTGGAGTCAGGTCGTTGCGACGTGCTCACCTCCGACCAGTCGCAGTTGTACGCGCAACGCATCAAATTGGCCAAGCCGGACGACTATGTCGTTCTGCCCGAGGTCATCTCCAAGGAACCGCTAGGCCCGGCCGTGCGTCAGGGTGACGAGGAGTGGTTCGATATCGTGCGCTGGTCGTTGCTCGCAATGGTCAATGCCGAGGAGCTGGGCGTGACGGCGGCTAACGTCGAGGATACCGCCAAGAGCACCAAGAATCCTGACGTGGCGCGTCTGCTCGGAGCGGAAGGCGAATACGGCAAGGACCTGAAGCTGCCGAAGGATTGGGCGGTACAGATCGTCAAGCAGGTCGGCAATTATGGTGAAGTGTTCGAGCGCAACATTGGCTCCGGTAGCGAGCTGAAGATCGAGCGCGGACTGAATGCGCTTTGGACCAATGGAGGTCTGCAGTACGCACCTCCGGTGCGTTGACCATGCCGGGCCAGCGAAGAGCTGGCCTTGTTTCAAGGATGAGCGCTGCCGGTGCACCTGCATCGGCAGCGCCGTATGAGGTTTCTTGATGCGAACCATCGCCAAAACGGGGGCAGCACGCAGCTCGCTGCTCACGGATCCGCAGGCACGTGCCTGGCTGTTCCAGGTCATTGCCGTTATTACAGTAGTAGGGATCGGCTGGTTTCTGTTCGACAATACCCAGACCAACCTTGCTCACCGAGGCATTACTTCAGGCTTCGGTTTTCTCGACAACGCTGCCGGTTTCGGCATCTCCCAACACTTGATTGACTACAGCGAAAGCGACTCCTATGGACGCGTGTTCTGGGTCGGGTTGCTCAACACGCTTCTGGTCAGCGTTATCGGGATCATCCTGGCGACTGTCATTGGATTCGTTCTCGGCGTCGCCCGGCTATCGCCGAACTGGCTGATTCGCAAGATCGCCACCGTATATATCGAAACGTTCCGCAATATCCCGCCGCTACTGCAGATCTTCTTCGTCTACTTCGCTGTACTCAGTCCGCTACCGGGACCGCGTGACAGTCTGAGCTTGTGGGACCTCATCTTCGTCAACAACCGCGGCGTGCAGATGCCCTCACCCAGTGCAGGAGAAGGGTTCTGGCCGTTCTGGGTGGCGATGTTTCTGGCGCTGGTGGCGATCGTCATGCTCAACCGCTGGGCGCGGGCGCGACGCCATGCCACGGGACAGATCTTCCCGGTGTTCTGGAGCAGCCTGGGGCTGTTCATCGCGATACCGGGGCTGTGTTCGTTGCTGCTCGGCGCGCCGTTTCTGTGGGAAATTCCCGAACTTCAGCGCTTCAATATCCGTGGCGGTTGGGTAGTAATCCCCGAACTGGTGTCGATCGTGCTGGCGCTGTCGATTTACACAGCAGCATTCATTGGTGAAACCGTAAGGGCCGGAATCCAGTCGGTCAGCCATGGGCAGACCGAAGCCGCAGCGTCGCTGGGCCTCAGGCCGGGACGTGTCTTGCGGTTGGTCATCATCCCTCAAGCGCTGCGGGTGATCATTCCTCCGTTGACGAGCCAGTATCTAAACCTGGCGAAAAACTCGTCACTGGCAGCCGCGATTGGCTATCCGGACATGGTTTCGCTGTTCGCCGGCACGGTACTCAACCAGACCGGCCAGGCGATCGAAACCATGGCCATTACCATGAGCGTGTATCTGGCTATCAGCATCAGCATTTCGCTGTTGATGAACGGATACAACAAGCGCATTGCGCTGATCGAGCGGTAAGGACGAGCGCATGACGACTCATACTTTCAAACCTGACCTGCCGGCACCGTCCACCAATATCGGTGTAGTGGGCTGGATGCGGGCCAATCTGTTCTCCAGCTGGATCAATACGCTGCTGACGCTTGTCGGGCTGTACCTGATCTGGTTGGTCATTCCACCCATCCTCGAGTGGGCAATATTCAAGGCCGACTGGAGCGGCGAATCACGCGCCGATTGCACTCGAGAAGGGGCATGCTGGGTGTTCGTGCAGACACGCTTCAGCCAGTTCATGTACGGCTTCTACCCGGCAGAGCTGCGCTGGCGGGTGGACCTGACGGCCTGGCTCGCAATCATTGGCGCTGCGCCTCTGTTTCTTCGGCAAATGCGACACAAGGCGCGCTACGGTATTGCCTATTTGGTGATCTATCCGTTAGTTGCGTACTGGTTGTTGCACGGTGGTTTCCTGGGGCTGGAAACAGTGCCTACCAGCCGCTGGGGTGGATTGATGCTGACCATCGTCATCGCCGCAGTGGGTATCGCCGGCGCTTTGCCGCTTGGCATCCTGCTGGCGCTCGGTCGACGTTCCGACATGCCGGCGATACGCGTGCTCTGCGTGACATTCATTGAGTTTTGGCGCGGCGTGCCCTTGATCACCGTGCTGTTCATGTCCTCGGTGATGCTGCCATTGTTTCTGCCCGAGGGGATGAACCTCGACAAGCTGATGCGGGCCATGGTGATGGTGGTGTTCTTCGAGGCGGCATACATCGCTGAAGTGGTGCGTGGCGGCCTGCAAGCCATTCCCAAAGGGCAGTACGAGGCGGCTGCGGCGATGGGCCTGGGCTACTGGCGCAGCATGGGGCTGGTGATCCTGCCGCAGGCACTGAAAATGGTTATCCCCGGCATCGTCAACACCTTCATTGCGTTGTTCAAGGACACCAGTCTGGTGATCATCATTGGCCTGTTCGACTTCCTCAACAGCATCAAGCGCGCGACTTCGGACCCTGCCTGGCTCGGTATGTCGACCGAGGGTTACGTCTTCGCGGCGCTGGTCTACTGGATTTTCTGCTTTGGTATGTCGCGCTACTCCATGCACCTGGAGCGCAAGCTCGACACCGGCCACCGGAACTAAGGAAAAACACCATGAATGAAACATCTCTGAGATCCGAGCAGCCTGGACAAGCCGGCGAGCCTGTCATCCAGATGCAAGGCGTACACAAGTGGTTCGGCCAGTTCCATGTGCTCAAGGACATCAACCTCAACGTCACCCAGGGCGAGCGCATCGTCCTCTGCGGGCCTTCGGGCTCGGGCAAGTCCACCACCATTCGTTGTCTCAATCGGCTGGAGGAGCATCAGCAGGGCCGCATCGTGATCAACGGCGTGGAGCTCACCAATGACCTGAAGCAGATCGAGGCGATCCGCAGCGAAGTTGGAATGGTGTTCCAGCACTTCAACCTGTTTCCTCACCTCACGGTGCTGCAAAACTGCACCTTGGCCCCTATGTGGGTGCGCAAGCTACCGCGGCGTCAGGCCGAAGAGATTGCCATGCACTATCTGGAGCGTGTACGAATTCCGGAGCAGGCCGACAAGTTTCCGGGACAACTGTCGGGCGGTCAGCAGCAACGGGTCGCGATCGCCCGTGCACTGTGCATGAAGCCGAAGATCATGCTGTTTGACGAACCCACCTCGGCGCTGGACCCGGAAATGGTAAAGGAAGTCCTGGATACCATGGTCGGGCTCGCCGAAAGCGGAATGACGATGCTGTGCGTGACCCACGAAATGGGCTTCGCTCGCACCGTAGCCGACCGGGTGATTTTCATGGACAAGGGTGAAATCGTCGAAGAAGCTGATCCGGAGACATTCTTCACGGCACCCAGCAACGAGCGCACCAAGCTGTTCCTGAGTCAGATACTGCATTGAAGTAAAAGCTTGAAGTCTGAAGCGGGAAGCTTGAAGTAAAAGCGGCAAGCGTGCTGGACGGTACTGGGCGTTAGCCCTCACGCTGAATCCAGCTTCCAGCAGGCTTAGCCTCGGACGCTGTCATGGGCTAGAATACGCGGCCCGACTGCTCCCCCCTTCCGAGGCTGTTCCGACGATGTTGATCCTGCGCGGCGCTCCCGCTCTTTCCGCCTTCCGTCACGGCAAGCTCCTGGCACAACTGACCGCGAAGGTCCCCGCCGTGAGCGGGTTGTACGCCGAGTTCGCTCATTTCGCCGAAGTATCCGGCACGCTTGGCGCGGACGAGGAGCACGTACTCTCCCGGCTGCTGAAGTACGGTCCGAGCGTATCGGTACAGGAGCCCTCCGGTCGGCTGTTCCTCGTGATTCCCCGCTTTGGAACGATTTCTCCCTGGTCGAGCAAGGCCAGCGATATTGCCCGTAACTGCGGACTCGACAAGATTCAGCGTCTTGAGCGCGGCATTGCCTATTACGTGGCAGGGGAGTTCTCCGACGCGGAGACCCAGCAGATCGCCGCTGTTCTGCACGACCGCATGACTCAGTTGGTGCTCGATCGGTTCGGAGAAGCCGAGAACCTGTTCAGCCATGCCCAGCCGAAACCACTGACCGCGGTTGATGTGCTGGGTGGCGGTCGCGCTGCATTGGAGCAGGCCAACCTGGCGCTGGGTCTGGCGCTGGCCGAAGACGAGATCGACTACCTGGTGACGAGTTTCTCTGGCTTGGGGCGCAACCCCCATGACATCGAACTCATGATGTTCGCCCAGGCCAATTCCGAGCATTGCCGGCACAAGATCTTCAACGCCAGTTGGGATATCGATGGCGAGAATCAGGAAAAGTCGCTGTTCGGCATGATCAAGAACACCTTCCAGCTGCACGGCGAAGGTGTGTTGTCCGCCTACAAGGACAACGCCGCGGTAATCGTCGGCAATGTAGCGGGGCGCTTCTACCCGAACCCAGAAACCGGCGAGTACGCGGCTAACCAAGAGCCGGTGCACATCCTGATGAAGGTGGAAACCCACAACCACCCGACCGCGATTGCCCCTTTCCCCGGTGCCGCTACCGGCTCAGGCGGTGAAATTCGCGACGAAGGCGCCACCGGCCGTGGGGCTAAACCCAAGGCTGGCCTGACTGGCTTCACTGTATCCAATTTGAACATCCCCGGCTTCGAGCAGCCCTGGGAAGTTCCGTACGGCAAGCCCGAGCGCATCGTTACCCCGCTGGATATCATGATTGAAGGCCCGCTGGGCGGCGCCGCGTTCAACAACGAATTCGGCCGGCCGGCACTCAGCGGCTATTTCCGCACGTTCGAACAGAAGATCAGCACCCCGCACGGCGATGAAGTTCGCGGCTACCACAAGCCGATCATGCTAGCCGGCGGCATGGGTAATATCCGCGAAGATCACGTACAAAAGGCCGAGATTTCAGTCGGTGGCAAGCTGATCGTGCTGGGTGGGCCGGCGATGCTGATCGGCCTCGGCGGTGGGGCTGCCTCCTCTATGGCGACCGGAAGTAGCTCGGCTGATCTCGATTTCGCATCGGTACAGCGTGATAACCCGGAAATGGAACGCCGCTGCCAGGAGGTCATCGACCGCTGCTGGCAGCTGGGCGACAAGAATCCGATCAAGTTCATTCACGATGTTGGTGCCGGTGGCCTGTCCAACGCCTTTCCGGAGCTGGTCAACGATGGTGGTCGCGGCGGGCGTTTTGAGCTGCGCAAGGTCCCGAATGACGAGCCGGGCATGGCGCCGCATGAAATCTGGTGCAACGAATCCCAGGAGCGCTACGTGCTATCGGTCGACGCTGCCGATCTGGAGCGTTTCGAAGCGATCTGTAAGCGTGAGCGCTGCCCCTTCGCCGTTGTGGGTGAAGCGACCGCCGAGCCGCATTTGACCGTTTCCGACAACCACTTCGACAACAATCCGGTCGACATGCCGCTCAATGTGTTGCTCGGCAAGGCGCCGCGCATGCACCGCAGCGCAGTCCGTGAGGCCGAGCTGGGCGATGATTTCGCAGCCGATCAGGTTGAGCTATCCGAGGCGATTAGCCGCGTATTGCATCATCCGGCAGTGGCCAGCAAGAGCTTCCTGATCACCATTGGTGACCGCAGCATCACCGGCATGGTGGCACGCGATCAGATGGTCGGCCCTTGGCAGGTCCCGGTGGCTGACTGTGCGGTGACCGCCGCCAGTTACGACGTCTATACCGGTGAAGCCATGGCCATGGGAGAGCGTACGCCGCTGGCGTTGCTCGATGCGCCCGCCTCGGGCCGCATGGCGATCGGTGAAACCCTGACCAACCTCGCCGCCGCGCGTATCGAGAAGATTTCCGATATCAAACTGTCCGCCAACTGGATGGCCGCTGCCGGCCATCCGGGTGAGGATGCGCGTCTGTACGACACGGTCAAGGCGGTTGGCATGGAGCTGTGCCCAGAGCTCGGGATCACTATTCCGGTGGGCAAGGATTCCATGTCGATGAAGACCCGTTGGACTGACGAGGGCGATGAGAAGAGTGTGACTTCGCCGTTGTCGCTGGTCGTGTCCGGTTTCGCGCCGGTGGTGGACATCCGCCAGACCCTGACGCCGCAGCTGCGTCTGGACAAGGGCGAAACCGATCTGGTGTTGATCGACCTCGGCCGCGGGCAGAACCGCATGGGCGCGTCGATTCTGGCGCAGGTTTACGGCCAGATGGCGCGTATGGCGCCGGATGTTGATGATGCGGAAGATCTGCAGGCATTTTTTGCGGTGATTCAGGGCCTCAACGCTGATGGTCTGCTGCTGGCGTATCACGATCGCTCGGACGGCGGCTTGCTAACCACCGCGCTGGAAATGGCGTTCGCCGGGCACTGCGGCCTCAATCTTAATCTCGATAGTCTGGTCGAGAGCGCTGCGCAGATCCCCTCGGCGTTGTTCAATGAAGAATTGGGTGCGCTGATTCAGGTTCGCCAGGGCGATACCGAGGTCGTGCTCGCGCAGTTCAGCGCAGCGGGCCTTGCCGACTGCGTCTCGGTCATTGGCCAGCCGGTGAATAATGAGCATGTGGCAATCAAGTTCGATGGCGCGGACGTGTTCGCGGGTGATCGCCGTCTGCTACAGCGTCAGTGGGCCGAAACCAGCTATCAGATCCAGCGCCTCCGCGACAACGCCGATTGTGCCGATCAGGAATTCGATGCGCTGCTCGAAGAAGACAATCCTGGCCTGAGCGTCACGCTGGGCTTCGACGTCAATGAAAACATCGCAGCGCCTTACATCAAGCGTGGCGCGAGACCCGAGGTGGCGATTCTGCGCGAGCAGGGCGTCAACGGCCAGAGCGAGATGGCAGCCGCGTTCGACCGCTCCGGTTTCGCCGCAGTCGACGTGCACATGAGCGATATCCTGTCGGGGCGCATCAGCCTCGAGCGCTTCAAGGGACTCGTTGCTTGTGGCGGCTTCTCTTATGGTGACGTGCTCGGTGCTGGCGAAGGCTGGGCCAAGTCGATTTTGTTCAACAGCCGTGCCCGCGAGGATTTCAGTGCGTTCTTCGAGCGCAAGGACAGCTTCGCCCTTGGCGTCTGTAACGGCTGCCAGATGCTTTCCAATCTGCACGAGCTGGTGCCCGGCAGCGAGTCGTGGCCGCACTTCGTGCGTAACCGCTCAGAGCAGTTCGAGGCGCGTGTGGCCATGGTCCAGGTCCAAGACTCGCCGTCGATCTTCCTGCAGGGCATGGCCGGTTCCCGTCTGCCCATCGCCATCGCGCATGGGGAAGGGCACGCGGAGTTCGAAAGCGAAGAAGCTTTGCTCGAGGCTGATCTCTCTGGCACCGTCGCGCTGCGCTATACCGACAATTATGGCAAGGTGACTGAGCGCTACCCAGCCAACCCGGGCGGTTCGCCGCGCGGGATCACCGGGCTGACCACCCGTGACGGCCGCGTGACCATCATGATGCCGCACCCCGAGCGGGTATTCCGTGCCGTGACCAACTCCTGGCGCCCGGACG
The DNA here is from genome assembly GCF_000590475.1 of Stutzerimonas stutzeri. Taxonomy (NCBI): domain Bacteria; kingdom Pseudomonadati; phylum Pseudomonadota; class Gammaproteobacteria; order Pseudomonadales; family Pseudomonadaceae; genus Stutzerimonas; species Stutzerimonas stutzeri. The sequence continues at coordinate 1,115,521 of NZ_CP007441.1, forward strand.
AGTGGCAGGAAGATGGTGGCTGGATGCGCATGTTCCGCAACGCGCGGGTCTGGGTCGACTGACCATAACGCGTGAGCGGAACGGAAAGCTCGGAGGCGTGCAGGCGCCCCGGGCTTTTTTATTAACCGTGATTCGGTCGACGATTCCTGCTGAACCAAGCATCAGTGGCAACGTCTGATATTGGCACGCAGATGGGTCGATCCGGTCGACGAATCGTTGTGCCGGTGGAGAAGATCCTCCGCCGTCTGTTCTGTGCGGAGACGTCGATGTACAAGCTGTGTTTCTATGTTCCAGAAAGCCACCTGGACTCAGTCAAAAAGGCGGTTTTCGAAGCTGGTGCCGGGCGCATCGGCGCATATGACAGTTGCTGCTGGCAGGTGCTCGGGCAGGGTCAATACCGCCCGCTGGAGGGCAGCAAGCCGTTCCTCGGGCAACTTGGCCAGATGCATTCGGTGTCGGAGTGGAAGGTCGAACTGGTGGTGGCCGACGAGCTGATTCATGACAGCGTCAAGGCGCTTAAACATGCCCACCCGTACGAGACGCCCGCATTCGAAGTGTGGCGGCTGTCGGATTTGCAGTTCTGATTGAACGAAGCTCAACAAAAAGCCCGAACCGCCACGGCGGCTCGGGCTTTTTTGTGCAGGCGCTAGCGATCAGACGCTGACGTTCAGGCGTACGTCGATATTTCCACGCGTGGCATTGGAGTAAGGGCATACCTTGTGCGCGGCTTCAGTCAGCTGCTCTGCGATGGTCTGCTCAAGGCCTGGCAGGTTGACGTTCAGCTCTACTTCAAGCCCGAATCCGCCCGGTATCTGGCCAATGCCCACCTGCGCGGAGACTGCTGTGTCGGCGGGCAGCGACTGCTTCAGCTGCCCTGCAACAAACTTGAGTGCGCCAATGAAACAGGCCGAATAACCGGCAGCGAAAAGTTGCTCGGGGTTGGTGCCGTCACCACCTTGCCCGCCCAGTTCGCGAGGAGTGGACAGCTTCACTTCGAGCGCGCCGTCGGATGAGGCCGCGCGGCCGTCACGGCCTCCGGTTGCCGTCGCGGTTGCCGTATAGAGCGCAGTGATGCTTTGCATGATTCATATCCTTGACGTGGTGGGAGTGCGTTTAATCTATAGCGATAATATTTTGCGCGCAAGATAAATAGTGAGGCGTGATCGATCAGAAATTGCCAGAGGTAAAACAACGCGCAACAGGGGGCGCTGCGCGTGCGCGCTCAGCTGCTTTTCAAAAGTGCGCGACGAAGGGATACGAGTTGGTTGCGTAATGCCAGCAGGGCTTCGGGCGACTGTCCAGTGCACTCGAGCATGCAGCCCGGAAAGTCCCGGGCACGCTCTTTCAAGTCACGTCCGGCATTCGTGAGATGCAGCTCGACCACGCGCTCGTCGTGGCTGCTGCGGGTCCGATTGATCAGGCCTTCGGCTTCCAGGCGTTTGAGCAGCGGTGTCAGCGAGCCGGGTTCAGTCAGCAAGCGGGCACTGATTTCCCCGACGGTAAGGCCGTCGCGCTCCCAGAGTACGAGCATGGCCAGGTACTGCGGATAGGTCAGACCGATGCTCTGCAGCAATGGCTTGTAGGTCTTGGTCATCTGCAGTGAAGCGGAATGCAGGGCAAAGCACAGCTGGTTATCCAGCTGCAGTTGCTCGTCGGAAGGTATCGTCGTCATGGGTGGCCGGTGGCGAGGAGATGGCGTCACGTTAACGCGCTGGCTTGCCTGGTGCCAAGCTCGCGCTGCTGTCAGGGGCGGATCTCGATCAGTGTGCCGTTCTTCACCAGATTCCAGATTTCGCGCATGTCATCGTTCTTCAGGGCGATGCAGCCCTCTGTCCAGTCGAGGGTGTGGAAGAACCACTCCGGGTATTCTTCATCGAGCGGAGTGCCGTGGAGCATGATCATGCTGCCCGGGCGCGTGCCTTCGCGGCTGGCGCGGGCCAAGTCCTTCGCGTTCGGGTAGGAGATGTGCATCGCCAGGTTGTACTTATCGGAGGTTTTGCGCCAATCGATCCAATAGAACCCCTCGGGGGTCCGCTTATCACCTTCACGCTCCTTGGGACCCGGTTGTTTGCCCAGCGAGACGCGATAACTCTTCATGGTGACGCCACGGCTGATGAGGTGGAGCTGACGTTCGGATTTGACCACCAGCACCTTGTCGATGAAGGCATCATCGAATACAGGCGCGGCGGTAGCGTGTGAAAGGGCGGCAAACGTGAAGCAGAACATCGCTAACAGCCAGCGCATTGAAGCTTTTCCTGAATCCTTACGGCATCAGACCTGTTTGCGCGCCACCCGCATTGCTTCGATGGCTTCGTTGCGCACCGGGAAGGTCTGCTGCACCCGGTCGGCGAAAAAGTATTCTAGGGTACGGCCAATCGTCGGAAAAGCGAGCTCTGACCAAGGGATGTCGTCCTGTCGGAAAAGCCTGACTTCAAGGCTCTCGTCTCCTGCGCAGAATCGTTCATCCACCAGCTCCGCGCGAAAGAACATATAGACCTGGTTGATATGTGGCAGGTCGAACAGCGTATAGAGCCGCAGGTCGGTGACCTGGGCGCAGGCTTCCTCCAGGGTTTCCCGCTCCGCCGCCTGCTGGACGGTTTCACCGTTTTCCATGAAGCCAGCAGGCAGCGTCCAGTATCCACGTCGCGGTTCGATCGCGCGGCGGCAGAGCAATACACGTTCCCCCCAAACAGGCAGGCAGCCGGCCACGATTCGAGGGTTCTGATAGTGAACCGTATCGCAGGCTGCACAGACGAATCGGATCCGGTTGTCCCCATCCGGCACCCGCTCGGTGATCGAACCGCCGCACTGGCTGCAGAATTTCATCGAACTTCCTTCGGTTTGCGGGCTATTTTCGCAGCCGGGGATGATCGCCGGCCTGGGTTTTCGCTGAAAGCTAGTTTGCCGCGAAAAGCCTGTCGGCGACACCTGAGCCTTGTCGATTGTGTTCGTTATCGACGCGCCAGAGCAGCCGGATTTTTGCCGGTGCCTGTCTTGGGCGCCTCAGTGATTCATGCCATGATGCCTGCCAAATATAGGAAGAGACGTTTCATGCTGGACAAGATTCTCCAACGGGTGCGTGATTATTCCCCGCATCTCCTGGAGCCGGAAGGCCGAATGCCCGAGGCGGCGGTGCTGATGCCGATCACTCGCAGTGATTCGCCAGAGCTGGTGCTGACCCTGCGCGCCAGTGGCCTGTCCACCCACGGCGGGGAAGTGGCATTTCCCGGCGGCAGGCGTGACCCCGAGGATCGTGATCTGGTTCATACCGCACTGCGCGAAGCCGAAGAAGAAGTGGGGCTGGCACCGGGGATGGTAGAAGTCGTCGGGCCGCTCAGCAGTCTGGTTTCGCTCCATGGGATTCATGTCACGCCTTATGTCGGTATCGTGCCTGACTATGTCGAATATCGCGCCAACGATGCGGAGATCGCTTCGGTCTTTTCGGTGCCTCTGGATTTCTTTTGCCAAGGCACGCGAGAGGTTACTCACCGTATCGATTACCAAGGCGACGCCTGGTACGTCCCGTCTTACCGGTATGGCGAATACAAAATTTGGGGTCTGACGGCCATCATGATCGTCGAACTGGTGAACCTGGTGTATGACGCCGGGATCGAAATGCACCGTCCTCCCGTGTCCTTTGTCGATCTGAGCCAGAAGAGGTCATGACCGTGAAATATCATCTGGGTGACTCCCGTGTTGAAACTCACCCGCAGAGTTGGGTGGCGCCGAATGCAACGCTGGTTGGCAAGATCCGTCTGGATGCAGGGGCTAGCGTCTGGTTTGGCGCGGTGCTGCGTGGCGACAACGAGCTAATTCATGTCGGCGAGAATAGCAATGTGCAGGACGGCAGTGTCATGCATACCGATATGGGACATCCATTAACGTTGGGCACCGGAGTAACGGTTGGGCATAACGCCATGTTGCACGGATGTACTGTCGGTGATTACAGCCTGGTCGGGATCAACGCGGTGATTCTCAATGGTGCGAAAATCGGCAAATACTGCATCATTGGCGCCAATACCTTGATTGCCGAAGGCAAAGAAATTCCGGACGGTTCGCTGGTGGTGGGCTCGCCTGGCAAGGTGGTTCGCGAGTTGACCGAGCAGCAGAAGAAGATGCTCGAAGCAAGCGCGGCCCATTATGTGCACAACGCCCAACGCTACGCGCATGATCTGGTGGAGCAGGACGATTGATCGGCGAGGAAAAGCCGGTCGCGTCTCCCTGCGTCAGCATCTGCGCGCTGGATGAGAACGACCTCTGCACGGGCTGCCAGCGCAACATCGACGAGATCCGCCGCTGGGGCCGCATGGACAATCAGGAACGGCGTCAGGTGCTGCTGCGGTGCCATGAGCGAGCACGCACCAGCGGGTTGCTCTTCTAGGGAGGTGCAGCGCGCCGGCGCTCGTCCGTCTTCATACTCCGTATATCGAGGAATCTCATGCCCCGAATAGGTACGCCTCTGTCCGCCAGCGCGACCCGTGTGCTGCTTTGCGGTTCCGGTGAGCTCGGCAAGGAATTGGTTATCGAGCTTCAACGCCTGGGCGTGGAGGTCATCGCTGTGGACCGTTACGCCAACGCGCCGGCGATGCAGGTGGCGCATCGTCACCATGTCATCGATATGCTCGATGGTGCTGCGTTGCGCGCGGTCATCGAACAGGAGAAGCCGCATTTTATCGTGCCGGAAATCGAAGCGATTGCCACTGCAACACTGGTTGAGCTGGAGAGCGAAGGCTATGCGGTGATCCCGACTGCCCGGGCCGCGCAGCTCACCATGAACCGCGAGGGGATCCGCCGCCTGGCTGCCGAGGAGTTGCGGCTACCAACGTCGCCGTATCGCTTTGCCGACTCGCTGGAAGAATGTCGCGCGGCTATTTCTTCGCTCGGGTTCCCGTGCCTGATCAAGCCTGTCATGAGTTCGTCCGGTAAAGGCCAGTCGGTTCTGCGCAGCGAATCCGACATTCTCACTGCCTGGGAGTATGCCCAGGCTGGTGGCCGCGCTGGCAAAGGGCGGGTGATCGTCGAAGGCTTCGTCGACTTCGACTACGAGATTACGCTGTTGACCGTTCGCCATGCGGGGGGCACCACCTTCTGCCAGCCGGTCGGGCATCGTCAGGAAAAAGGGGATTATCAGGAGTCATGGCAGCCGCAGCCGATGAGCGCCGGCGCGATGGAGGAGGCCGAGCGCATTGCTTTGGCCGTCACCGGTGCGCTGGGTGGTCGCGGCCTCTTCGGGGTCGAACTGTTCGTCAAGGGAGACCAGGTTTGGTTCTGCGAGGTCTCACCGCGACCGCACGATACGGGGCTGGTGACCTTGATTTCCCAGGATCTTTCCGAATTCGCCCTGCATGCGCGAGCGATCCTGGGGCTGCCCATTCCCGCCATTCGGCAGTTCGGCCCATCCGCTTCGGCAGTGGTGCTGGTGGAAGGAGAGTCCGATCAGGTGAGCTTCGGTAATCTCGCGGCTGCGATGGCCGAACCGGATACCGCGCTGCGTTTGTTTGGCAAGCCGGGTGTCAGCGGGCAACGGCGCATGGGTGTCGCTTTGGCCCGCGACGAGTCGATCGAAGCCTCACGTGCGAAGGCGTTGCGGGCGGCCGCGGCAGTCGATACGGCACTTTAGCGTCGAGATGGTCGATTTCGGTGACGCCAGCCCGTTACGAGGTTTCGCTCGGCACGTCCCGAATATCCTCGATCACCCAGGCGCGCACGCTTTTGACGCGGTTGTCCGCGGCCTGCAGGATCTCAAGCCGGTACTGGTTGATCTGCAGGCAGATGCCGCTATCAGGAATATGCTCCAGCGCCTCGGTAATCAACCCGTTGAGGGTCTTGGGGCCATCGCAGGGTAGCTGCCAACCCAGGGCTCGGTTGACTTCGCGCAGGTAGGCGGCGCCATCGATCACCAGGGTGCCGTCGTCCTGTGGGTGAATGTCCGGGCTGCGCAAGGCGTCCTGGTTGCTGAATTCACCGACGATCTCCTCGAGAATATCTTCCAGCGTCACGATTCCCAGCACATCGCCGTATTCGTCGACAACGATGCCGATGCGCCGTTTTTGCTTCTGGAAGTTGACCAACTGTGTGGACAGCGGGGTGCTTTCGGGGATGAAGTAGGGCTCGTTGCAGGCGTCCAACAGGCTTTCGCAGGTCAGTTGGTCGTGGCTGAGTAATCGCGCGATCTGGCGCATGTGCACGATGCCTTCGATCTGGTTGATGTCCTTGCGAAACACCGGAAGACGCGTATGGGGCGTGGTGCGTAGCTGGGTCACGATGGTTTCCAGATCGTCCTCGAGATCGATGCCGGCGACCTCATTGCGGGGGATCATGATGTCATCGACTGTGACTCTTTCCAGATCGAGAATACCGAGCAGCATGCTTTGCCGATTCATCGGCATGTCGCTACCCGATTCATGCACCACGCTGCGTAGCTCTTCGGTGGACAGGCTGTCGTTGCCCTTGTTGGATAGGTCGACACCGAGCAGCTTGAGCAAACCGTTGCTGATCCAGTTGAGCGACGCTACCAGCGGATACAGCACTTTTTGCAGCAGCAGCAGCGGAAGGCTGACGGGGTAGGCAACCGTCTCGGGTCGTAGGGCGGCGAGGGTCTTCGGGGTTATTTCGCCGAATATCAGCAGGATGATGGTTAGGCCGATGGTCGCTATCGCGATTCCGGCTTCGCCCCACAGCTTGATTGCCAGCACCGTGGCGATCGAAGAGGCAAGAATGTTGACGAAGTTGTTGCCGACCAGAATAGTCCCGAGCAACCGGTCCGGCCGTTCGAGCAGTGCGCTCGCCCGTTTTGCGCCACGGTGCCCGTCTTTGGCCTTGTGGCGTAGGCGGTAGCGGTTGAGGCTTAGCATTCCGGTTTCGGAACTGGAAAAGAAAGCCGAGCAAAGAAGCAGAAAGACCAGCATACCGACCAGAAAGCCGGGGTGTAGATGTTCCACGTGTCGGTCCTAGACTAGATATGCAGGATGAATTCGCGGACCAGCTTGCTGCCGAAATAGGCCAGCATCAGCAGGCAGAAGCCTGCCAGCGTCCAGCGGATGGCCTTGTAGCCGCGCCAGCCAAGTTGGTGGCGTCCCCACAGCAGCAGACCAAAGACCACCCAGGCGAGGACCGATAACAATGTCTTGTGCACTAGATGCTGGGCGAACAGGTTCTCGAGAAACAGCCAGCCGGAAATCAGCGACGCCGACAGCAATAGCCAGCCGGCGAGCAGGAAGCCAAACAGCAGGCTCTCCATGGTCTGCAGTGGCGGGAAGTTCTTGATCATGCCGGATGGGTGCTTGTGTTTCAGGTGGTGGTCCTGTAACAGCAGCAGCAGAGACTGGAACACCGCAATCGTGAGCATTCCGTAAGCCAGGATGGAAAACAGAATGTGCGCCAGGATTCCTGGTTGTTCACTGATAGCAGGTGCCGTGCCCGAAGGTGCGAACTGAGCGAAAAGTACTGTCAGGCAGCCGAGTGGAAAGAGCAGCAGCAGCAGGTTTTCGACCGGCATGCGCTGGAGCGCGAGCAGGATCAGCAGAATCACGGCGGCGGCAATCAGGCTCGATGCCGTGAAGAAATCCAGGTGCAGGCCGCTCGGCGACAGCAGCTGGATAAACAGGCTCACCCCGTGCGCAATGAGCGCCAAGGCTCCCAAGACGAGAAGCAGACGTTTGTCCGGCGCAGTACGTTGCGCCAGGCGCAGGCCTTGGTATCCGGTGACGCCGGCATAAAGGCAGGCGGCGGCTAGGCTCGGTAGCAGAGGGTGCATAGGTCTGTTAGCAGGCTCGAAAGGCGCTGAGTGTGGCACAAACGCGGATCGCACAAAAGCGTGCGAATGGCGGCGGATCTTGGCTCAGCGGGCGGTCGGTGAGCCTCTTACCGAATGTTGCGCCGACTGTCATTGGGAATTGACTCGCCTGCTTGATGAAAAGCATGGATGGCGGGGTACCGGCCCGGGGCGCACAGCTTCTATAATCGTCGCCTTAACCACACCCAGCGTGGAAACGGCACATGTTTGAAAACCTAACCGACCGCCTCTCCCAGACGCTTCGCCATGTTACTGGCAAAGCCAAGCTGACCGAGGACAACATCAAGGACACCCTGCGCGAAGTGCGAATGGCGCTGCTAGAAGCCGACGTTGCACTGCCAGTGGTCAAGGAGTTCGTCACCAAGGTCAAGGATAGGGCCGTCGGCACGGAGGTCTCCAAGAGCCTGACGCCTGGTCAGGCTTTCGTGAAAATCGTTCGTGCCGAGCTGGAAGAGCTGATGGGCGCGGCCAACGAAGATCTTGCCCTGAGCGTGGTGCCGCCGGCTGTCGTGTTGATGGCCGGCCTGCAAGGTGCAGGCAAGACCACAACGGTCGGCAAACTGGCCAGGTTCCTAAAGGAGCGCAAGAAAAAGACGGTATTGGTGGTTTCTGCCGACGTCTACCGTCCGGCAGCGATCAAGCAGCTGGAAACGCTGGCTGCAGAGGTGGGGGTGACCTTCTTCCCGTCCGATACCAGCCAGAAGCCGGTCGAAATTGCTCAGGCGGCGATTCGTGAGGCCAAGCTCAAATACATCGACGTTGTGCTGGTCGACACCGCTGGGCGTCTGGCCATCGATACCGAGATGATGGCCGAAATTCAGGCCGTTCACGCGGCGATCAATCCGGCCGAAACGCTGTTCGTGGTCGATGCCATGACCGGTCAGGATGCTGCCAACACCGCCAAGGCCTTCGGCGAGGCGCTGCCGCTGACTGGCGTGGTGTTGACCAAGGTCGACGGAGATGCGCGTGGCGGTGCCGCGTTGTCGGTCCGGCATATCACCGGCAAGCCGATCAAATTCCTCGGCATGGGCGAGAAGAGCGACGCGCTCGAACCCTTTCATCCGGACCGGATTGCCTCGCGTATTCTCGGCATGGGCGATGTGCTTAGCCTGATCGAGCAGGCCGAGCAGACCCTGGATCGGGAGAAGGCCGAGAAGCTCACCAAGAAGCTAAAGAAGGGCAAGGGCTTCGATCTTGAAGATTTTCGCGACCAGCTTCAGCAGATGAAAAACATGGGCGGCCTCGGTGGCCTGATGGACAAGCTGCCGTCGATCGGCGGCGTGAACCTCTCGCAGATGGGCAATGCCCAGGGCGCGGCTGAGAAGCAGTTCAAGCAGATGGAAGCCATCATCAACTCTATGACGCCTATTGAGCGACGCAACCCGGATATCATCAGTGGTTCGCGCAAGCGTCGCATCGCCATGGGTTCTGGCACGCAGGTGCAGGATATTGGTCGCCTGATCAAGCAGCACAAGCAAATGCAGAAGATGATGAAGAAGGTCAGCGGTAAGGGTGGCATGGCGAAGATGATGCGCGGTATGGGCGGAATGCTTCCGGGCGGTGGCGGGATGCCCAAGTTCTAACCCTGAGGCTCCCGGTGTACCGTTTGTTGGGCACCACTGAAGCTGAACAGGCCTGCTGTCGAGGCCTGTAGCTGTTTTTAAAAAAGCCATTTGCAAAAGTCCGGATAATCCTTAGAATATGCGGCCTTTCGGGCCTTGGGCCCTGCATTCAGATTTGCTGTACCGACTACAGGAACGATGTTCACATGGTAACTATTCGTCTCGCCCGTGGCGGCTCCAAGAAGCGCCCTTTCTATCACCTGACTGTGACCAACAGCCGCAATCCGCGTGATGGTCGCTTCGTTGAGCGTATCGGCTTCTTCAATCCGATCGCTTCGGGTGCTGAAGTGAAGCTTTCTGTAAACCAGGAGCGCGCTACTTACTGGCTGAGCCAGGGCGCACAGCCGTCTGAGCGTGTTGCTCAGCTGCTGAAGGAAGCTGCCAAGGCCGCTGCCTAAGTACATGAACGCAACGTCTGCTCCGGCCGAAGACCTGATCGTAATCGGTAAAATCGTTTCGGTGCATGGCGTGCGTGGTGACGTAAAGATTTATTCCTTTACCGATCCGATCGAAAATCTGCTGGATTATCGTCGCTGGACGCTCAGGCGAGGTGACGAAGTCAAGCAGGTCGAGCTGGTCAAGGGTCGCCTCCAGGGCAAGGTTCTGGTGGCTACGCTGGAGGGCCTGACTGATCGTGAAGTGGCACGCACTTACGCTGACTTCGAGATCTGCATTCCCCGTAGCGAACTGCCTGACTTGGCCGGCGAAGAGTATTACTGGTTTCAGCTTCAGGGTCTGACTGTATTCAACCAGCTTGGGCAAGTGCTTGGGCGGGTGGATCATCTTCTTGAAACGGGCGCCAACGATGTTCTGGTGGTCAAGCCGTTTGACGGCAGCCTGGATGATCGTGAGCGTTTGCTGCCCTATACCGACCCCTGTGTACTGAAGATCGATCTGGACGCAGGCGAGATGCATGTCGAATGGGACGCGGAGTTCTGACCGACATGTCCGGCTTTCGTGTCGAAGTGATCAGTCTGTTCCCGGACATGTTCGCTGCCATCCGCGACTATGGTATTACCAGTCGCGCGGTGAAGCAGGGGCTGCTCCAGCTGCGTTGCTGGAACCCCCGGAGTTATACCGAAGATCGTCACCAGACGGTGGATGATCGCCCTTTTGGTGGCGGCCCCGGCATGGTGATGAAAATCAAGCCGCTGGAGCTTGCATTGGCGGATGCCAGGCATGCCGCTGGCGAGAAGGCGAAGGTAATTTACCTGTCGCCCCAGGGACGTCAGTTGAAACAGGCCGATGTTCGTGAGCTGGCGAAGGAGGAGGCACTTATTCTCATCGCTGGCCGCTACGAAGGTATCGACGAGCGCTTCATCGAAGCGCATGTCGATGAGGAATGGTCGATTGGTGATTACGTATTGTCCGGCGGTGAGTTGCCGGCCATGGTGCTGATCGATGCGGTGACCCGCTTGCTCCCCGGAGCGCTGGGTCATGCTGATTCTGCCGAGGAGGATTCGTTTACTGACGGCCTGCTCGACTGTCCGCACTACACGCGACCGGAAGTGTATGCGGATAAGCGTGTTCCTGACGTGCTGCTTAGCGGCAACCATGAGCACATCCGGCGCTGGCGTTTGCAGCAATCCCTTGGAAGAACCTGGGAACGCCGCGCTGATCTTCTGGATAGCCGCTCGCTTTCTGGAGAAGAACAAAAGCTGCTGACGGAGTACATCCGTCAGCGGGACGATAGTTAACGTATCGATGGCACGCCACGATGGCCTGTCTCAGGAGCACAGCATGACCAACAAGATTATCCAGGCGCTCGAAGCCGAGCAGATGACCAAAGAACTGCCTCCGTTCGCCCCCGGTGACACCGTTGTCGTCCAGGTGAAAGTGAAGGAAGGCGAGCGTGAACGTCTGCAGGCCTTCGAAGGCGTTGTAATCGGCAAGCGTAACCGCGGCCTGAACAGTGCCTTCACCGTTCGCAAGATCTCCAACGGTGTGGGCGTTGAGCGTACTTTCCAGTACTACAGCCCGATGGTCGACAGCCTCAGCGTCAAGCGTCGTGGCGATGTCCGCAAAGCCAAGCTGTACTACCTCCGCGCGCTGTCTGGCAAGGCAGCCCGTATCAAGGAAAAGCTTTCCTGAGGAAAGCGTCCTTCAAAAAAAAGCAGCCTTCGGGCTGCTTTTTTTTTGCCGTTCAGTTGCTACCAGATAAAAGGAAAGTGTCAGTGCTCCGATAATACCGTCCCGACTTCAAGCGTTTAACCGCGCAGTTTCCTTCAGCCCTAACCGGACATGGCGATGACTAAGGGCGGGGAACAAGCGCTTTCCGGCCTTCCGTCACCGTGAGGATAAGGTCAGCTCATGTTCGCCGCTACAGGGATAGATTGACCTGGCGCGGATGATCTGGCCTATGGAACACTCATGCCTTTTCGCACGCCGATGAATCGTTATGCCCGCACTTGACGACCCCGTGATCGATCGTTTCCTCGATGCCCTCTGGCTCGAGAAAGGGCTGTCGGACAATACCCGTGAGGCCTATCGGAGCGATCTGGCGCTGTTCAACGGCTGGCTCAGCGCGCAAGGCGTTCGCCTGGTGGGCGCGGGCCGGGAGGCAATTCTCGATCATCTTGCTTGGCGATTGGCCAATAACTACAAGGCGCGCTCTACCGCACGGCTGCTTTCTGGGCTCCGCGGTTTTTATCGGTTTCTACTTCGCGAAGGCGAGATCTCGGTAGATCCCACGCTACGCGTCGAACTGCCGCAGCTTGGGCGACCACTGCCCAAAGCGTTGTCCGAAGCCGACGTGGAAGCATTGCTGGCCGCACCGGATTTCGGCGATCCGCTGGGGTTGCGCGACCGGGCGATGCTTGAAGTCCTTTATGCGACCGGCCTGCGTGTGACGGAACTGGTGAGTCTTAGTCTGGAGCAAATCAATCTTCGCCAGGGCGTGCTGCGCACGTTAGGCAAGGGCAACAAGGAGCGCCTGGTGCCGCTCGGGGAGGAGGCCATGCACTGGTTGGCGCGCTATCTGCGCGATGCCCGGGATATCCTGCTCGCGGGTAAGGCGAGTGATGTGGTGTTTCCCAGCCGACGTGGCGATCTGATGACGCGGCAGACGTTCTGGCATCGAATCAAACTGCACGCCCGGCAAGCTGGAATTGCGGCTTCGATTTCGCCCCACACGTTGCGCCATGCCTTCGCCACGCACCTGCTCAACCACGGCGCGGATCTTCGGACCGTGCAGATGTTGCTCGGCCATAGCGACTTATCTACCACTCAGATATACACGCATATCGCCCGCGCGCGGCTACAGGAACTCCACGCGCAGCATCATCCGCGTGGCTGACCAGGGGTCGTTTGAGGCCTGCGTATCAGGCCACAAAATCCGCGGCCAAAAAAACCATGCCATGCGCTGAACAGAAGTGGCTATGTTAATCTGCCGGTCTTCCCTCGATCGAAGTCGCCAGGAGATTCCATGCGCGTGATTCGTTTATTTGCTGCTGCGACCATTGGTCTTGCTAGCACTGTTGCCCTGGCCGCCGATGCCGACAAGACGATCCGAGATTCGCTGCAGTCCATGCAGCCTGGCATGCCGATCGAGGCGATTGCCGAAAGTCCCATGGATGGCGTCTATCAGGTCCAACTCAAGGGAGGGCGGCAGCTCTACGCGAGCGCTGATGGGCAGTTCGTGATTCAGGGGTATATGTTTCAGTTCAAGGACGGTCAGGCCGTTAACCTGACCGAGCAGGCCCAGAGTCGCTCGGTTGCCAAGATGATTGACGCCATTCCCACCAGTGAGATGGTGGTCTTCTCGCCAGAGAAGCCGAAGACTCACATCACGGTTTTCACCGATACCGATTGTGGTTATTGCCAGAAACTTCACAGTGAAATGCCTGAGCTTAACCGTCTGGGCGTCGAGGTTCGCTATATGGCTTTCCCGCGGCAAGGTATGGGCAGTCATGGCGCCAATACCCTCGCCAGCGTCTGGTGCGCCAAGGATCGTCAGGCGGCGATGAATAAGGCCAAGGCGCGTGAGGACATACCAGTCGCCAGCTGCGACAACCCCGTTGCAAAGCAGTACGAGCTGGGTCAAATGATCGGCGTCCAGGGGACTCCGGCGATCATTTTGGCTGATGGTCAGGTTATTCCAGGGTACCAGCCTGCGCCCCAGCTTGCTGAGCTCGCGTTAAAAGCCCAGTGATGTTTCAGGCGGCATCCTTTCAAGGATGCCGTCCTGTGCGCGGCTACTGAACTGTTTCACTCCTCGCGTTCAAAAGCTGAAGGCATCCCGAGGAGATACGAACATGAAGCTTGAAGGTTCCTGTCATTGCAAAGCCGTGCGGTTCTCGCTCGAATCGGCTGAGCCTTATCCGTTCATGCGTTGTTACTGCTCCATCTGCCGTAAAACGGCCGGGGCGGGTGGCTATGCCATCAACTTGGGCGGCGATAATCGGACGCTGGCTGTTGAGGGGCGCGAGAACTTAAGTATCTATCAGGCCAAAATGGTCGATCCGGCAACGGGCGCGACTCGTGTCAGCGACGGGCAGCGTCATTTCTGCAAGCTGTGCGGCAGTGCGCTCTGGTTGTGGGATCCAAATTGGCCGGATCTGGTCCACCCGCATGCATCAGCTATCGATACCGACCTGCCGGAGCCCCCGGAGTCCACGCATCTGATGCTGGCGTCGAAGGCGTCATGGGTCGAGCCACAGGTTGGGCCTGATGACCGCTGCTTCGACCGGTATCCAGACGAGTCGCTCGCCCAGTGGCATCAGCGCCTGGGATTGCAGAGCGAGCCCAGGTAGCGGAAGGCTTTTTTCGGCGTTGCTGTCGATTTGACTAAATCCCGTGCGCTTCGTAATGTGCGACTCTTTTGTTCGGCCGCTGTGCATGGCCGTTCGCTGGTAATGGGGAGTACAGCTTGAAACCGGTGAAAGTTGGCATCTGTGGGCTGGGAACCGTCGGTGGCGGTACCTTCAATGTGCTCGAGCGCAACGCTGCGGAAATCGCCCGCCGTGCCGGGCGTGGAATCGAAGTCGCGCAGATTGCGGCTCGTCATGCGAACCCAAGGTGCAGCACCGGCAACACTCCGATTACCGCCGATATTTTCGAGGTGGCGAACAACCCCGAGATCGATATCGTCGTCGAGCTGATCGGTGGCTATACTCTGGCCCGCGAGCTCGTGCTCACCGCCATCGAGAACGGCAAACATGTGGTCACGGCAAACAAGGCGCTGATCGCCGTGCACGGCAACGAGATTTTCGCCAAGGCTCGGGAGAAGGGCGTCATCGTCGCGTTCGAAGCATCGGTTGCAGGCGGCATTCCGGTCATCAAGGCGATTCGCGAGGGCCTGGCGGGTAACCAGATCAACTGGCTGGCCGGCATCATCAATGGCACCGGCAACTTCATCCTTACCGAGATGCGCGAGAAAGGCCGTACCTTTGAGGATGTACTTAAGGAAGCGCAGGAGCTCGGCTATGCCGAGGCCGATCCGACCTTTGATGTTGAAGGTATCGATGCCGCTCACAAGCTGACCATCCTCGCCTCCATTGCTTTCGGTGTACCGCTGCAGTTCGACAAGGCCTATACCGAGGGCATCTCCCGTCTGACCACCGCCGACGTCAACTATGCCGAGGCACTGGGTTATCGCATCAAACACTTGGGTGTCGCGCGCAGCACCGATTCGGGTATCGAGCTTCGTGTCCATCCGACGCTGATCCCGGCCGACCGGCTGATCGCCAACGTCAACGGCGTGATGAATGCGGTCATGGTCAACGGTGATGCGGTCGGATCGACCCTGTATTACGGTGCTGGCGCCGGCATGGAGCCGACGGCTTCGGCTGTGGTGGCGGACCTGGTGGATGTGGCGCGAGCCCTTACCACCGACCCGAACAACCGCGTCCCGCACTTGGCGTTCCAGCCCGACTCGCTGTCGGCCCATCCGATCCTCCCGATCGGTGCCTGCGAAAGCGCCTATTACCTGCGGATTCAGGCCAAGGATCATCCCGGCGTGCTGGCACAGGTCGCAACCATCCTGTCCGAGCGCGGGATCAACATTGAGTCGATCATGCAGAAGGAAGCCGAGGTGCATGATGGCCTGGTTCCGGTCATTCTTGTCACCCACCGGGTGGTCGAGCAGCGTATCGATGATGCGATCAGGGCGCTGGAAGCGCTGACCGACGTGGTTGGCAGCGTCGTGAGAATCCGGGTGGAACAGCTGAATTAATCGGAGCTGAATCCGGAGCTGGAAGCTGGAGCGAATTGCTCCGCTTCAGCCTAAGGCCAACGGCTCAAAACAAAGGTTTGAACAACATGCGCTATATCAGTACCCGTGGCCAAGCGCCGGCCCTGAATTTCGAGGATGTTCTGCTCGCCGGCCTGGCCAGCGACGGTGGCCTCTACGTGCCGGAGAACCTGCCGCGTTTCACCGTCGAGGAGATCGCGTCCTGGGCCGGACTGCCGTATCACGAGCTGGCATTCAAGGTGATGCGTCCCTTCGTTACCGGAAGCATTCCCGACGCCGATTTCAAGCAGATTCTTGAAGAGACCTACGGTGTATTCGCTCATAGCGCTGTCGCGCCGCTGCGTCAACTGAACGGCAACGAGTGGGTGCTCGAGCTGTTCCATGGCCCGACCCTGGCGTTCAAGGATTTCGCCCTGCAGCTGTTGGGTCGCCTGCTCGACTACGTGCTGGCCAAGCGAGGCGAGCGGGTAGTAATCATCGGTGCGACCTCCGGCGATACCGGCTCGGCGGCGATCGAAGGCTGCCGTCGCTGCGACAATGTCGATATCTTCATTCTTCATCCGCACAAGCGGGTCTCCGAAGTGCAGCGTCGCCAGATGACCACCATCTTTGGCGACAACATCCACAACATCGCCATCGAAGGCAACTTCGACGACTGCCAGGAGATGGTGAAGGACAGCTTCGCCGACCAAGGCTTTCTCAAGGGCACCCGTCTGGTGGCCGTCAACTCGATCAACTGGGCGCGGATCATGGCCCAGATCGTCTACTACTTCCATGCGGCGCTGCAGCTGGGCGGGCCGGCGCGCTCAGTGGCATTCTCCGTGCCGACCGGTAACTTCGGCGACATTTTCGCGGGCTATCTGGCGCGCAACATGGGCTTGCCGATCAGCCAGCTGGTAGTGGCAACCAACCGCAACGACATCTTGCATCGCTTCATGAGCGGCAACCGTTACGACAAAGACACCCTGCACCCGTCGCTGTCGCCTTCGATGGACATCATGGTGTCGTCGAATTTCGAGCGCCTGCTGTTCGACCTGCACGGACGTAACGGTGCTGCCGTGGCCGAACTGATGAACGCATTCAAATCCAGTGGCAAGCTGTCGGTGGAGGAGGAGCGCTGGACCGAAGCGCGCAAGCTGTTCGACTCGCTGGCCGTGGATGACGAGCAGACCTGCAAGACAATCGCCGAAGTCTTCGCCGCCACCGGCGAGCTGCTGGATCCGCACACGGCGATCGGTGTCCACGCTGCGCGTGAATGCCGTCGCAGCCTGTCGACACCGATGGTGACGCTGGCCACCGCACATCCGGTGAAATTCCCCGAAGCGGTGGAGAAGGCGGGCGTCGGCAAGGCGCTGGAGCTGCCGGCCCACCTCGCCGATCTGTTTGAGCGGCCCGAGCGCTGCACCGTGCTGGCCAACGACCTCAAGGCCATGCAGAAATTCGTCGGTGAGCACGGCAATCGCGGCAAGCCGCTGTGATCCAGCGTCGCTGATGGACTCGGTGCCATGCGCTTGGTTTATCTCGACCAAGCGCAACCAGCCTGTTGTTCGTGTTTTCATCCGCGACCCGCTTTGCCTGGGCTAATGGGGTCGCGCCATCCTCCGGAAATCGCCGACTTGGCGACCAGCTCCCTGCGCTAAAGCCCCTCATAGGGGCTGACTCGCCGTGCCGTCGCATCAGTCAGCGACGATTACACTTTCGAGATTGACCGCTTCCAGCTTGTGGCTGAGATGGCCTCTGAGAATATTGCCCAAGCGCTTACCGTCGCGATCCCGTAGCGCCTCGATCATTTCCACATGGTCGTTCACCGCCTTGCGCCAGAAGTCTTCATTCATTTCCATCGTGTAGCGAATTCTTTTCACGCGCTGGCTGAGGTTGTTGTACATCTCCAGCAGGATCGGGTTTCCCGAAGCCAGCAGGATCCGTTCATGGATCTGCTGGTTGGCGGTGAAATAAGCCTGCAGCTCCTTGCTTTCATAGTGCTCGACCATCTTTTGATGAAGCTCGCAGATGCCTGCTAGCTCTTCGTCGTTCAGGCGATAGCAGGCAGCTTCACCGGCTAGCCCTTCCAGGGCTGCCATGACGTCGTACGTATGCTCTACATCACTGAGCGATAGACGACTCACGCGAGCGCCCCGATTCGGCAGAATTTCCACCAATCCTTCTGAGGTCAGAACCTTCAGCGCTTCGCGAAGCGGCGTCCTGGAAATACCGAATGTCTCGCAAAGCTGTTTTTCGGAGATTTTTTCACCTGCAACCAGCGTTCCGTGCTCGATCAGCTCACGGATTCGGTTGGCGGCTTCCTGATAAAGAATCTTGTGCTGAATCTTTTCCAAAGGCTGTTTTTTCCTGAATGGATGCGGCATACCAGACCGGCACACATGAATCATGGTTCGTAATTGATATCAGCGAAGGGTCTGCTAGCATTTTGAATTTAGAATACAAAATAGGACAAAAACCCGGCATAAGCTAAATGTGTGAGAACAAAAAGGGGTTGGCATTGGCGTCTCGCCAGCCTTCGGCCCCGTCCCGTTGTTCACAACAGTGTTCTGATCAGTTTCGCCCGGTTTAAGGCCGGTCTATCGGAGAAAATAATATGGCTGGCAAGGTCTACCGTTCGAGCGTGGTAATACCGCGAGCACAAGCCCGGCAAATCATCGATGCTGCGTTCGCCGAGGCGAGAGCAAAAAACATGGAACCGCTGACCGTCTTCGTCATGGACGCGGGGGGCAACCTGATCGCGGCCGAACGCGAGGATGGATGTGCTCCGTTGCGCTTTCCGGTTGCCAGAGGCAAGGCCTTCGCCGCGCTAGGCAATGGCGTATCCAGCCGCACGGTTGGAGAGCGAAATGAATCGCGTCCGGCATTTCTGGCGTCGGTGGCGGCAGCTTCCGATGGTCATTTCGTTCCGGTGCCGGGTGGTGTGCTGATTCTCTCGAGTAATGACGAAGTGATCGGCGCCGTGGGCGCCAGTGGCGCGTCCTCCGACGAGGATGAGCAGGTTGCTGTTGTAGGAATAGAGGCGGCGGGGTTACGCGCCGGTATCGTTCCGGCCTGACGTCTGCCTCAAATGATTGGCGGCGACCCTGCCGGCAGGCCTTTGCGCCGGCCTTACCGGCGTTTGGCTATCGATTTGCTCTAGTGCGGCCCTAGCCGCTGCCTTTATCGGGCCCGCTTGTGCTGCGTGCCTGTCTGCTCATTTCTTGTAACGACCCTCCCTTAATCCCGCCCCCTGGCGACGGACCGCCGATAGCGCCATGCCCTACCTTCGTTTACCTGCATTGTCCTCGCCTTGGGCGAAGAGGGGGCGATGGCAGTTTTCTTGGCTCATTTCTGGCGCCCTGCAAAAAGCTGGTCTAAGGTCTGGATCGGGTTATGAATAATGAATTCATTTTTTGTTGCCCGCATCCGTTAGCCGGTTTCAACCGCTGCCGGCGCTGCAGTTGGAGCATGGTCAGTGCCGACTGTGAAAAAGGTTTTGCGGTACGCCTCAATAAAAACAAGAGTGGAGGTAAGCATGAAAGTCCTGAAGACAGCGTTGATCGCATCCCTGATCGGTCTAGCTACATCTGCAGCCCAAGCCGCCGAACTGCAGATCAAGTTTGGCCACGTGGGTGGGCCGGGTTCCCTGTTCGAAATCACCGCCAATAAATTTGCCGAGACCGTCAATGAGAAGCTCAAGGGCAAAGCCAAGGTGGTGACCTACGGCTCCAGCCAATTGGGTGACGACTCCCAAATGCTCAACAAACTCAAGTTGGGCTCGCTCGATCTGGCCCTGCCATCAACGGTGATGAGTAGCGTGGCGCCGGAATTCTCGTTATTCGAAATGCCCTACCTGATCACCGATCGCGAGCACATGAAGCGGGTCCGTGACGAGCTGGTGCGCGACGTGATGTACAAGGCCGCTGAAAAGAAGGGCTACCGGATCATCGGCGTGTGGGAGAACGGCATCCGGCAAATCACCAACAACTCACGGCCAATCGTCGTACCTGAGGATCTCAAAGGGCTGAAGCTGCGTACCCCAAACGGGATCTGGCGCGTCGAGATGTTCAAGAGCTACGGCGCCAATCCCGCCCCGATGGCGCTCTCGGAGGCCTTCGTAGCGCTGCAAACCGGAGCCATGGACGGGCAGGAAAACCCGCTCGTGCAGATCTACTCGCAGCGCTTTCACGAAGTCCAGAAATATCTCTCCCTATCCAACCACGTCTACACCCCGGCGTTCGTTCTCGCGGGCGCCAGCTGGAAGCGCTTCCCCGAAGACGTGAGGAAGGTTCTGAGCGAGGCGGCTATGGAAGCCGAAGCCTTTGCACTGGAACAAGGGGCCGCGCTCGATGAAAGCCTCGTTCAAAAGATGGAAGAGGCTGGCATGGAGGTGAACAAGGTCGACCAGCAGGCGTTCATTGACGGCTCCAAGGCGATCTACGCCAAATTCGCCGATGAAGTCGACGGCGGGCAAGCGATGCTCGATAAGGTCGAACAGCTTCGCCAGATGTGACCCTGTGCATGGCGGTATAGATCGCGTTCTGACAAACGCCTGAGCGCTTCGGTGCTTCAGGCACATCGGAGAGAGCTGATGGATTCCTTCAGAAAGGGTTTTTCTAAACTTTTGGAAATCATCGTGGTTGCCAACGTCATTGCGTTGACATTGGTCGTTACGGTTGGCTTCGCGTCGCGGCTGGCTGGTTCACCGTTCAGCTGGTACGACGAGGTGGCGTCGGTCGGTCTGGCTTGGCTTACCTATTACGGAGCGGCACTGGCCGCGGCGAAGGGCGCCCATATCGGCTGCCCTACCGTGGTCAATTATTTTTCTCCAAAACTGCGCTTGCCGATCGCTCTGCTCGCAGAGGCCATCACGATCGGCTTCTTCATATTGCTGGCTGTCACCGGCATGCAGGTCGTGCTGATCCTGGAAGGGTCGTCGTTGATAAGCCTCACCGACGTATCGCTGCAATTGACGCAATCAGTACTGCCAATCGCGTCAGTACTTTTCATCATCGCCGAGATCCTGCGGCTGCCTGAAGTCATTAAAAACGCGAAAGGCGATGGGTTCGTCGACCACGAGCTGGCAGAAGCGGGGGTCAAGCCCGCAAAGGCCTGACCGGGATCACTCAGCGCGAGCGCCTGATTGGGCGCGTCGGAGAATAACAAGATGACTATTCTTTATATGTTCGTGGGGTTGATCCTTCTCATTCTGATCAATGTCCCGGTCGCGATTTCGCTGGGGATCGTTGGTGCGGTTGCGATCTTCTCGAGCTACGGCGCATTGGCCCTTCCGAATATCGGAATGGTGATGTACGACGGTACGACAAGCTTTCCCCTAATCGCCATCCCGCTCTTCATTCTTGCCGGCGCGATCATGAACGCCTCAAGCATCTCAAGGCGCCTGATCGATCTAGCCTCGGCGATGCTCGGGTTTATCAAGGGCGGCTTGTCGATGGTCACCATCGGCGCCTCGATCTTTTTCGCGGAGATTTCCGGCTCGGCAGTAGCGGGCGTATCGGCTATTGGCAGCATCATGATTCCAGCGATGACCCAAAAAGGTTATTCAAAGGAATTCTCAGCGGCGCTATCGTCCTCGGCGGCCAGTCTGGCGATCATTTTGCCGCCCTCGATTCCGATGATTCTTTACGCCGTAATGTCGGGAGAGTCGGTTGTGAAAATGTTCATCGCCGGCATCTTTCCGGGGCTGCTCGGCGCTTTGGGGCTGGCGGGCATGTGTTACTACCTGGCCAGAAAAAACAACTTTCCTTCTGAGGGGGCGTTCCAGGCAAAACGGCTATGGGAAGCTTTCAAAGGGGCGATCTGGGCGCTGTCGATACCAGTAATCATCCTTGGTGGGATATTTGGTGGAATCGTTACGGCGACCGAGGGGGCGGCCCTGGCGGTGGTGGTGGCAATTTTCATCAGCGCCTTCGTCTATCGCGAATTCACGCTGCGCTCCTTCTACAAGGCTTGCCTTGATGCGGGCATACAAACCGCGGTGGTGATGTTGCTGGTCGCGAGCTCGGCAGTGGTCGGCCTTTACTTGACCGAAACGCAGCTGCCGCAGCAGCTGGCCGCTTCCATCAGCGATATGACCAGCAACAAGTATGTGATTCTGGCGCTGCTCAATATCATCTTTCTGATTCTCGGCATCTTCCTGCATTCGGCCGCCGCGATCATCCTGGTCGTCCCGATCGTCTTGCCCCTAGTTCTTGCAGTAGGCATCGATCCGATTCACTTCGGGCTGATCGTCACGCTCAATCTTGCTATCGGCCAACAAACACCGCCGGTCGCCAGCGTTCTGATCGCCTCTTGCTCGATAGCCAAGTCGGATATCTGGGCCACCTCCCGGACCAACCTTTGGTTCCTCGGGGTGCTCTTCGCGATCCTGCTGATCAATACCTATGTCCCGGCCATCGCCATGGTGCTGGTCAACTTCATCTATGGCGCGTAAGCGACATGGGCAAGAGGAGACGATGATGAGTGAAATGTCTCAAGGGCATGTCGACTGCCGCGTCGAGCAGGGCATCGCCTGGGTCGGCTTTAATCGGCCAGAGAGCCGCAATGCGATGACGTGGTCCATGTACGACTCGCTTGAACGCCTGTGTCGGGAGCTGGAAGCAGATCCTAAGGTCGTTGCCGTAGTGTTTCATGGCTGTGGCGGCAAGGCCTTCGTGGCGGGCACCGACATCAAGCAGTTTGCGGACTTCGAGGGCGGCGAGGCGGGCGTGGACTACGAGCGCCGCATCGACAGTGTGATCGCAGGCTTGGAAAACCTGCGCAAACCAACCATCGCCTTGCTCGAAGGTTTTTGCGTCGGCGGAGGGGCGGCCATCGCCCTGGCCTGCGACTTCCGCTACTGCACGCCGTCGTTGAAGTTCGGCGTACCGATCGCCGAGACGCTGGGCAATTGCCTCTCGATAACCAATGTGTCGCGTTTCATGGATTTGCTCGGTGTAGCTCGTACAAAGGAGGTGCTGATGGCCGCTGAGCTGATCGAAGCAACTGAGGCCCTAGCGGCCGGGCTGGTCAGCGCGGTGTTCGAACCTGGCAGCATCCATCAGGAAGTCGAGCGCAGAGCGCAGGCGTTTTCCAGGCGTGCACCGCTGACGGTTCAGGCGACCAAGGAAGTAATCAACCGGGTGCTGGCACACCGGCGCGCCTCGGCAGACGCCAGCGATGACTGGATACGGGCTTGCTACGGCAGTCGCGACTTCCAGGCCGCGGTGAACAAGTTCGTCAGCAAGACCCTGTTCGAATGGACCGGTAAGTAACTTCCGATCCAATTCTGGAGAACCAAGCATGCTTCCATTACGCAACGTGAAAATCCTGGACATCTCGCAGATCATGGCAGGCCCTTACTGCACCATGGTGCTGGGCGATCTCGGGGCCGAGGTCATCAAAGTAGAGAAATCGAACGGTGGTGATGACAGTCGTCAAATGGGTCCCTATGTAAATGGCGAGTCCACCTGTTTTTTTCAGATCAATCGGAACAAGAAAAGCATTTCGCTGAATCTCAAGAACCAGCGGGCCAGGGACATTTTCTATCGATTGGCCGCTGACGCTGACGTCATCGTCGAAAACTATCGACCGGGCGTAACGCAGTCGCTTCACATCGATTACGAGACCATCCGTGCCCTGAATCCCGGGATCATTTATTGCTCGATTTCGGGCTATGGCCAGACCGGTCCCTCCCGCAACAAGGGCGGTTTCGATCTAGTAGCGCAAGGCATGAGCGGCCTGATGTCGATGACTGGCGAGCCTGGCAAGCGCCCCTTGAAGACTGGCATTGCGGTTTATGACATTGGCGCTGGCCTTACCGCGATCTATTCGATTCTTGCCGCTTATATTCACAAGCAGAGCACCGGTGAAGGGCAGCACATCGACATCGCTATCACCGAATGTGGGCTGCCTTGGTTCGCCTGGGAAGCGGCCGCCTATTTCGCCGAGGGCACCGTGCCGCAGCCCACGGGATCGCGTCATCGCATCTCCGCGCCCTATCAAGCAGTCAAGGCTCGGGACGGCTATCTGATGCTTGGCTGTGCCAATCAACGTACCTGGGAACGCCTGTGTCGCGACGTGATTGCGCGCGAGGATCTGCTTGCAGACGAGCGATTCGTCACCAATAGCGACCGCGCCCGTAATGTCGAGGCGCTCGAGGAGATTCTCGAACAAATCCTCTCTCAGCAGCCCATGCAGCACTGGCTCGGCCTGTGCGAAACGGCAGGAGTGCCGGCAGGACCGATCAATGATTTCGCGCAGGCCATGCACGACGAACACTACCTGGAGCGCGGCATGGTTCAGGAAGTCAGCCACCCGGTAATCGGCACTATGAAAACGATCGGCTTTCCCGCGAAGTTCTCCCGCACGCCTTCACAGATTCGCCGACCAGCGCCGCTGTTTGCCGAGCACACCGACGAGGTACTTCACGGGATTGGCATGAGTGACGCGGATATCGGCAGCCTACGGAGTGAAGGATGCATTCATTGACTGGCGTTTTGTTTTGATTTGCTTTGAATGCAAAACACAAAATACAAAATATTTGGAGAATCGCCATGCTGAAGCTCGACTTTCATCCCTCCGGTCGTCATTTCCTGCAAATTCCAGGGCCTTCGCCTGTTCCAGATCGCATCTTGCGCGCCATGAGTTTGCCAACCATCGACCATCGCGGGCCTGAATTCGGTGCGTTGGGCCGCGAGCTGCTGGACAAGATTCGCCAGGTATTCAAAACGCAGCAACCGGTTGTGATCTATCCAGCATCCGGTACCGGCGCGTGGGAGGCGGCGCTGGTCAACACGTTGTCGGCGGGCGATCGGGTACTGATGTTCGAAACCGGTCACTTCGCCACTCTGTGGGAAAAGATGGCGCGCCGTCTGGGACTCGAGCCAGAGTTCATCGGATTACCGGGCTATGAAGGTTGGCGGCGTGGGGTGCAGGCCGACCTGATAGAGCAGCGCCTGAAAGCAGACGGCAACCACAGCATCAAGGCCGTTTGCGTGGTACACAACGAGACCTCCACCGGGGTGACCAGCGACATCGCCGCGGTGCGCCGCGCCATTGATGCGGCCAAGCATCCAGCGCTGCTCCTAGTGGACACGATTTCCGGCTTGGCCTGCGCTGATTATCAGCACGATGCCTGGGGTGTCGACGTCACCATCTCCGGCTCGCAGAAGGGTTTGATGCTGCCGCCGGGTATCAGCTTCAACGCCGTGTCCGAAAAGGCAATCGAGGCCAGCCGCAGCGCGAAACTGCCGAAAAGCTTCTGGGCCTGGGACGAAATACTCGAACTCAACCGCAGCGGTTACTGGCCTTACACGCCCAACACCAACTTGCTGTACGGCCTGAACGAAGCGCTCGACATGTTGCTGGAAGAGGGCCTAGATCATGTCTTCGCTCGCCATCAGCGTTGGGCTTTGGGGGTACGCACGGCCGTTGAAACCTGGGGGCTGGAAGTGCAATGCCAGGAGCCGAGCGTCTATTCGCCGGTGCTGACTGGTGTGGTGATGCCGGATGGGGTGGATGCCGACGAGGTTCGCAGCCTGATTTACCGCCGCTTCGATCTTTCGCTTGGGACCGGCCTGGGGAAGGCGAAGGGCAAGATGTTCCGCATCGGCCATCTGGGCGATTGTAACGATCTCACCCTGATCGCCACGCTTGGTGGATGTGAGGCTGGCCTGAAAATGTGCGGGGTATCGCTCAAGGGTAGTGGTGTGCTCGCCGCGCTGGATTACTTTGCTGCGAATCCGTTGGACGAGGCGCGCTGACATTCCCCTTTGACGGCAGACCTGGGAGGTCGTGATGACTTCGTTTACCGAACCCAAAATAGCGGCGAGCAAGGTTTCATCTGAGCGCTCTTCGGCGCTGGCTACGCGATTGCGGCGCGAAATCGCCGGCGATGTCTTGTTCGATCGCGCGTCACGTGGTCGCTATGCGACGGATGCGTCGATCTACCAGATCACGCCAGTCGGTGTAGTGATTTTGCGTCACCAGCACGACCTACAGGTCGCACTGGATATCGCGCGGGACGCCAAAATCCCGTTGCTGGCGCGCGGCGGCGGCACCAGCCAATGCGGGCAGACCGTTGGTGATGCCCTTATCGTGGATACCAGCCGCTGGCTAAACCAGGTCGTCGATTTCGATGCAGAAAACCTGACGGTGGTGGTCGAGCCAGGAGTCGTGCTCGATGACTTGAACCGCTGGCTCAAGCCGCATGGACTGTGGTTTCCGGTGGACGTGTCGACCTCCGCCCAATGTACCCTGGGCGGTATGGCCGGTAACAACTCCTGCGGCTCGCGCTCCATCCGATACGGCAACATGGTGCACAACGTGCTGGGCATCGATGCGTTGCTGGCGGATGGCAGCGAGGCGCGCTTCGGTCTGCTCCATGAGCTGGCGCAGGGCGATCGGATACGCCAGATCGCCCGTGAGGTGCAGCAAATCGCCGAGCGCGAGCAGGCCAATATCCGTGAACATTATCCGAAAGTGCTGCGCCGAGTAGGCGGGTACAACCTCGATCTGTTCGACTGCCAAAACCCGCTTCCTTACGATTCGAATGGGCAGGCTAACCTGGCCCATCTGCTGATCGGATCGGAAGGTACGCTCGCGGTCACCCGGCGAATCAAACTCAAACTGGCGCCGCTACCGCAGCACAAGGTACTGGCGGTGGTGAACTTCCCGACCTTCTATCAGGCCATGGACCTGACCCAGCACATCGTCACGCTCGACCCGACGGCGGTCGAACTGGTCGATCGCACAATGATCGATCTATCGATGGAAAATCCGTCCTTCAAGCCGGTGATCGAGAAGGCGCTGATCGGCCAGCCCGAGGCACTGTTGCTGGTCGAATTCGCAGGTGAGGAGGTCGCTGCGCTGCATGAGCAACTCGCCAGGCTGAACGAGCTGATGGCCGATCTGGGGCTGCCCGGCAGCGTGGTCAAGATGACCGAGGCGACGGAACAAACGGCGTTATGGAACGTACGCAAGGCCGGCCTGAATATCATGATGAGCATGAAGGGCGACGGCAAACCGGTGTCCTTTATCGAAGATTGCGCAGTGCCGCTTGAGCATCTGGCCGAGTACACCGCCAAGCTCACCGAGGTGTTTCACAGGCACGGCACGGAAGGCACCTGGTACGCCCACGCCAGTGTCGGCACCCTGCACGTGCGGCCAATTCTCGACATGCGCCGCGATGGTGCGGAAAAGATGCGCGCCATTGCCGAGGAAGCGTCCGCGCTGGTGCGAGCCTACAAGGGGGCGTTTTCCGGCGAGCACGGGGACGGGTTGTGCCGCGGAGAATGGGTGGCGTGGCAGTTTGGCCCGCAACTCAATGCCGCGTTCAAAGAAGTGAAGCAGCTGTTCGATCCGGAAAACCTGCTCAATCCGGGCAAGATCGTCGATACGCCACGCATGGACGACCACAGCTATTTCCGTTTTCCCAAAACCTATCAGCCGATTCCGGTAACGCCAGTGCTCGACTGGTCGGACTGGAACGTGCTGCGCGATCCACTTACCGGAGCGCAGAGCGCGCCGGGTAGCGGGGCCGACCCTACTGGCGGGCTGATCGGCGCCGTCGAGATGTGCAACAACAACGGCCACTGTCGCAAATTCGATGCCGGCACCATGTGCCCCAGCTTCCGGGCGACGCGCGATGAGCAGCACCTGACCCGCGGCCGTGCCAACACTCTACGGCTGGCCTTATCCGGCCAACTGGGTCCCGATGGATTGGCCAGCGAGGACGTCAAGGCCGCGCTCGATCTATGCGTGTCCTGCAAGGGCTGCAGGCGCGAATGCCCGACAGGCGTCGACATGGCGAAGCTGAAGATCGAGGCCCGTGCCGCCTGGGCTAAGACCCATCCTCTTGCGCTGCGCGAGCGATTGGTCGCGGACATGCCACGCTACGCGCCGTATGCCCGTCACCTCACAGCTGTGACTGATCTGGTCGAGCGTATGCCGCTGCTGTCGCAGTGGATCAAGCGCACGCTCGGGTTGGCCGGACAGCGTGCGCTGCCGCGTTTCGCGGGCAATTTCCTGGCGACTGCTCCGGTAAACCGCTCAACCCATGTGCGGGAAGTCCTGCTGTTCGTCGACACCTTCAACAACTACATGGAGCCGGAGAACGCGCGGGCCGCCTGTCGCGTACTCGAGGCGGCCGGGTATCGGGTCCATTTCAATCAGGCGCCGCAGGAACGTCCGTTGTGCTGCGGTCGCACTTATCTGGCATCCGGACAGGTCGACAAGGCCAAGGAGGAAGCCCGGCGCACGCTTGATCATCTGCTGCCGTTTGTCGGGCGCGGTGTGAGCATTGTCGGCCTCGAGCCCTCGTGCTTGCTGACCATGCGCGATGAATTCATGCGTTATGGCTATGGCGAGCAGGCTAGAGCGTTATCTGAGGCGTCCTTCCTGTTCGAGGAGTTTCTGGTCAGGGAACAAGCGGTCGGCAATCTACAGCTCACGCTCAAGGCCTTGGATGCCCCGCGTGTACTGTTGCATGGACATTGCCATCAGAAGGCGTTCGATGCGCTGCGACCGGTGGAGCAGGTGCTGCGCTGGATACCGGGACTGGATGTCAGGACTATCGAAACGTCGTGTTGCGGGATGGCCGGCAGTTTCGGCTACGAGCGCGAGCACTACGATGCTTCGATGCAGATGGCCGAGCTGGCGCTGCTACCGGCGGTGCGCAAAGCGGAGGCCGAAGACCTGATAGTCGCCGATGGCACCAGCTGCCGGCACCAGATCCACGACGGCGCGCAGCGTGAAGCTTTGCATGTGGCTAGGGTATTGGAACGAGCGTTGCGCTGATATGTGGCGCTGGCGATCCTGAGCGGCAGGATCGCTAGCGGTGCAGGATCGTTGGGCCGTGGCGCAGGCTGCTTGCCGTTTAGGCGTTCAGATGATGGCCGGACGACTCATTCGTCGAACTCTTCCCAGCCGCCCATTTCCTTCCAGCGATTGACGATGCCGCAGAACAGCTCGGCAGTCTTTTCCGTGTCATAACGGGCCGAATGGGCTTCGCGTCCGTCGAAATCGATACCCGCAGCCTGACATGCCTTGGCCAGTACGGTCTGGCCATAGGCAAGCCCGGCCAGCGTCGCGGTGTCGAAGCTCGAGAAAGGATGGAAGGGGTTGCGTTTGATATCGCAACGCGCAATTGCCGCATTGAGGAAGCCGAGGTCAAAGCTGCTGTTATGCCCTACCAGGATGGCGCGCTTGCAACCGGCGGACTTAACCGCCTTGCGCACACTGCGGATGATCTCGTTCAGCGCCTGCGACTCGGGGACCGCCATACGCAGCGGGTGGTCGAGCTTGATGCCGGTGAATTCCAGCGCCGCTGCCTCGATATTGGCGCCGGCGAAGGGTTCCACGCGAAAAAACAGCGTCTCCTGCGGGTAGAGCAAGCCTTGTTCATCCATGCCGATAGTCACAGCGGCGATTTCCAGTAGTGCATCGGTGGCGCAATTGAAGCCACCGCACTCGACATCCACCACTACCGGCAAGAAGCCACGGAAGCGCCGCGCCATGGGTGAGCGCGCCTTGCCAGGAAGGTTGCCTTCAAGTTCGTCGTCGAACTGCTCATCACTCATGCGCTTGTCTCCAGCCGCCACTGCAGGGTTTCGCCCGCGCGCAGAGGGACCACGTTATGTTCGCCAAAGGGCAGATTGGCCGGCACGCTCCAGGATTCACGGACCAAGGTGATCTGCTCGGTATTACGCGGCAAGCCATAGAAGTCGGCGCCGAAGTGGCTGGCGAAGGATTCCAGCTTGTCTAGCGCTTGGCGCTGCTCGAAGGCTTCGGCATAGAGTTCGATCGCCGCAAAGGCGGTGTAGCAACCGGCACAGCCGCACGCATTTTCCTTGGCGTGCTGGGCATGCGGCGCCGAGTCGGTGCCTAGGAAGAACTTCGGGTTGCCGCTGGTCGCCGCGTCGAGCAGGGCTTCCTGATGGATGTTGCGCTTGAGGATCGGCAGGCAGAAGAAGTGCGGGCGAATGCCACCCACCAGCATGTGGTTGCGGTTGTAAAGCAGGTGGTGGGCGGTGATCGTCGCGCCGACATTGGCGCTGGCCGCCTCGACGAACTGCACCGCGTCGCGGGTGGTGATGTGTTCGAACACCACCTTGAGACTTGGGAAGCGTTCGGTGACGCGGCTCAGCTGTTCATCGATAAAATATTTTTCGCGATCGAAGATATCGATCTCTGAGCGAGTGACCTCGCCATGCACCAGCAACGGCAGGCCGACTTCGGCCATGGTCTCCAGCACCGGGAAAATGTTGTCGATGCGAGTCACCCCGGATGCCGAGTTGGTGGTCGCGCCGGCGGGGTAGAGCTTGGCCGCATGAACATACCCGCTGGCCTTGGCGGCGCGTACATCGTCGGGCTGCGTGCCATCGGTGAGGTAGAGCACCATCAGCGGCTCGAATCCGCTCCCGGCTGGCCGGGCGGCGAGAATCCGCTGGCGGTAAGCCTGAGCCTCCGAGGCGTTGCGAACCGGCGGAACCAGGTTCGGCATGATGATCGCGCGCGCGAACTGGTGTGCGGCGTCCGCCACGGTGTGCGGCAACGCTGCGCCGTCGCGCAGGTGAATGTGCCAATCGTCGGGGCGCAGTAGTGTCAGTCGGTCAGACATGCAGGGTTCCAGGCGGGTAAAACGTGCGCAAATGCTACCGGAAAATTCAGTGCCTCGCTTCAGCCCCTGAAACTATAAGCGCCGATCGGGCGCAACAGTGACTTGCCTAGAGCACCTCGAAGAACCGCAGCGGTGAGCGTACACCCGTCGCTAGGGCTGCGGGCAGTCGCCATCAGGGTTCGTTGCCCAATGCCGAGCCGTCCGGGCAATGGTGTCAGCAAGCCCGGCGATGGCCCGCTGGTGGGCTAATACCAAGCTGTCCAGCTCGGCGCCCGCTTGCTCGTGGATCACGCTGGCGCAGGTCAGCGTCCGGCTTTCCCGGCCGCGCTCGCTCATCTCCAGGTTCCACACGACGTCCAGCGCCGCATGCAGACCGGGTAAAGAGTCGAAACGACGGACATCGGTACGCAGGCTCAGCACCGGTGTGTTCGCCCGTCCGGGCAGACCCGCCAAGTCGCGTACGCCGAGGCGATGTTCCAGCTCGATTGCCAATGCATCATGGAACTCATCGGCCGGCGGCGATGCCCAGAGCGCGCTTTCCAGAATCGTCAGGCGACCATCGCTTTCGCGCACTACCAGGCTCGGCTGGTCGGCTTGCACCGGAATACGCACGGGCAGGACCTGCAACTGGAACCCGACCGGCTCGACCGCGTCGGTGGTCCGTGGCTGGGCGGCGATGAGCGTGTGGTAGCGGGTCGCCGGCGAGCTGCAGGCGCTCAGTATCAGCGCGCTGACGAGCATGAGCAGAGGGGGGCGCAAGGTCATGGCTATTGCTCCGGATTCAGTTCGCGGGAGGTGGCTTGGCCTTTGTAGTTGGCCGGTGTTTCGTCACCGCCGCGGCCTCGGATAAGCGATTCCGGATGGCGCCCGAGGTAATCGGAGAGTGCCCGTACGGAGCGTACCGCACGCTGGACTTCTTCGAGGGTGTCGCCCAGCTGCCGACGCTGCGGCGATCCTTCGGCCAGTGTCTGGTTGGCGTTCTGCAAGGTCTGTTCCGATCGCTCCAGGGTTCGCTGGAGCTGCGGAAGAACGGCGCCATTGACCTGCTTCAGGGTCTGCCTCAGCTCGCTGAGGCTGCCGTTCAGGTTCTCGGCCAGGGACTCGACGGGCAGCTTGCTGAGTTTGTCGACCATGGCCTGCAGTTGTTCCTGCAACTTGTCGAAGCTGCCGGCGATGGTCGGGATGACCATTGGGCGAGCATTCTGGTCGAAGGCGACCTTCGGTGCTCGCTGGTCGAAGTCCAGCGAAATGTACAGCTGACCGGTAAGCAGATTGCCAGTTCGTGCCTGGGCCCTCAGCCCGCGCTCGACGAATATCTGCATGAGGCGAGCGGCATGTTCTTCGGTATCGCCGCCCAGGGTGTTGGTCAGCTTGTCGTGCGCAGCGCCCAGGCGATTGGGGAAAATCACCGCACCGACCACCACGGGAAAGCTTTTGCTCTTTTCGTCGTAGTCGAGCTTGACCGATACCACGCGGCCGATCGACACGCCGAGAAACTCCACCGGGGCATCGACTTTCAAGCCCCGTAGGGGCTGGCCGAAGCGCATCTGAATGTAGCGAGGTGGGCCGTCAGCGGGTGCCATCGCCTGGCGCACATCGGCAAACAGCGAGAACTCGCTGTCTTGCGCGGCAGGCTGGGCGTCGGGACTGTAGTTGGGCGCGCGAAAAGCGATGCCGCCAGCGAGTATGGCCGAGAGTGACTCGGTATTGACTCGAAGGCCGTCGGCGGCGATAGACACGTCGACACCGCTGGCATTCCAGAAGCGGGTGTCGTCGGTGACGAACCGATCGTAGGGGGCGTTGACGAAGACCTGAACCTGGACGCCCATGCCGTCGTCGGCGAGCTTGAACGAGACCACCTGGCCGACCTGAAGGCGACGGTAGTACAGCGGCGAGCCGATGCCGAGCGAGCCCAGGTCATCGGTGCGCAGCGTGAACTGTTTGCCTTTGGCGCCGAAGGTCACCGGCGGCGGCGCTTCCAGGCCGATGAATTCGCGCCGGGTTTCCTCTGCGCGACCGGCATCGGCCCCGATGAAGGCGCCGGAAAGCAGGGTGTCGACGCCGGACACGCCGCTGGCGCCGATGCGCGGGCGCACGACCCAGAATTTGGTGTCTTCGCGGGTGAAGGGCTCGGCGTTCTGATCCAGCTGCACGGTGGCGATGACCCGGGTTTGATCCTCGCTGAGCGCTATTTCGGTGACCTGGCCAATGACCACGTTCTTGTACTTGACCTGTGTCTTGTTGGCCTCGAGCCCTTCCGCGGTCTCGAAACTTACGCTGATCTGCGGTCCGGCGGAAAGCCAGTTCTGCATGACCATGGAAAAACCCACTAGCGCGGCGACGATGGGAACCAGCCAGACCAGCGAGACACGGACACGCTGATGCCTGATTTCAGGTGAGCCGGCGGATAATTCAGGGTGGTTAGGGTTATCTGACATCGTCTTTCTCTGCGTCCCAGATCAATCGCGGATCGAAGCTCATCGAAGCCATCATCGTCAGCACCACGACCAGCCCGAAAAAAAGAATGCCCAGGCGCGGCTCGATGGTGCTCAGTGCGCGGAACTGCACCAGTGCCGCTACCAGCGCGACCACCAGCACGTCCAGCATCGACCAGTAGCCGATGGTTTCGATAAAACGGTACAGCCGTGCGCGTTCGCGCATGGCCCAGCGGCTACGGCGCTGAGTGCTGATCAACAGCATGCCGAGCACGAAGAATTTCATGCAGGGCACCCCGACGCTGGCGATGAAAATCAGCAGCGCTATGTCCCAGGAGCCGTCTTTCCAGAACTCGACCACGCCGCTGAGAATGGTGTTTTCGCTGCCGCTACCGAACATGTCGGTGTACATCACCGGCAGCATGTTGGCCGGGACATACAGAACCAACGCCGCGATCAGCAACGCCCAGGTGCGCGCCAAGCTGCTCGGTTTGCGCCGATGCAGCAGGGCCTCGCAGCGTGGACACTCAAGATCTTCCAGGTGACATGCCATGCCGCAGTCGTGGCAAAGCTGCAGGCCTAGCTCAGAAGCGTAGGGAGGTTGCATCATCGTGCCGGTACGCCGAGTTCGTCCCACAGACCGTCGCGCACATTGCGGCCGGCGATCAGCAGAATCAGAATGGTCAGGACGGCCATGGCCCAGAGGCCAATCCCCGGGTGCACGTCGACCATACCGCCAAGCTTAATGATGGCGACGAGAATCCCTAGCAGACACACCTCGAGCATGCTCCAGGGACGAAGATGTTCCAGCGCCCGCATGCAGGCGCTAAAACCCGGCGCGATTTGGCCGCCGCGCGCATACACCAGGATCCAGCTCAGCAGGATGATCTGCAAGGCCGGCGCGAAGATGATGCTCAGGCCAGCAACCAGCGCGATGGGGGTGATCCGACCTCGGGCCAACGCCTCGACGGTTCCCCATAACGTCGCCTCGTTGCTCAGCCCTTGCATGCCGATCTGCATGATGGGAAACGCATTGGCGAACAGAAACAGGATGGCGGCAGCCAGCGTCAGCGCCAGCAGTTGATCGGCGTTGAGGAACCTGGCCCGTTCCAGCAGAGCACCGCAGCGCAGGCAATGGGCCGTCTGTCGTCGTGTCAATGCAGGGCGCCGGTACACCGAATCGCAGTGTTCGCAGATGATCAGCGGCGTTCCGCTCAGGATATCCAGACGTGACGCCGATACCTGGCCGGGAGCTTCGGCTGTTTGTCGAGGAGTCAGGCTGTCTGGCTTCAAAGCATCCACTCGATGGGAAGAATCGACAGAAACGGCACGCAGGCTCTTGTCGGACGCTCGTGTGCGGCTCGCTATCATGGCGCAGCTGTGGCTGCGCCGTTGCTCCAGCCAATGGAGTTTGCCTGATTCGGTCAGCAATACTTCATAAGCGCTGGCGGGGGATAGTGTCACCGAACGCTTGTTCGATCGCCAGCGCTATGCGGGCTTTCGCTGACGAAGCCCGTTCGCTACTGAGAACGGCCTAGCGATAAGAGACGCTGTATAGCGCATTGACGTATCTGCCCAAAGGTTGCGCCACCTACTTCAAGTTTCCCTGACCACGACCGATACCCAAGAGACAAAAGACTACTTCGCTTCTGGAGCCCATCGTGCGCTTGCGCCTTCTGATTCTCGCCTGCCTGCTGGCCTCGCCGGCCAATGCTCTCACGTTCCAGACACGTTTGGAGCGGGCGCAGTGGCAGGTGGAAGGCGATCAGTTCGAATGTCGTCTGACGCAGCCGGTAGCCGGCTTCGGAGCAGGCGAATTCGTGCGGCGGGCGGGTGAGCAGTCGACGTTCCGTTTGCAATCACCTGAGCGCTGGTTAGGCAACGGTTCGGCGACTCTGCTTGCGGCCGCTGCGCCCTGGCAGCCAGAGCGCAGCGATATCAATCTGGGCGTGGTTACCGTGGCGGGTGGCGACATCCCGTTCAACAGCTCGCAGCTACAGGCCGGGCGTCTGCTCAGCGGGCTGCTGGAGGGGCGGAGCCCGGTGGTGCGTCACCGCACACGGCAGGGTGGCGAGGCGATGGAGGTGCGGTTGCTGCCCGCACGTTTCGGCAAGGCCTACGAGGATTTTCGTGCTTGTACGGCGAAGCTGTTGCCGGTCAATTTCGAGCAGATCCGCCATTCGCAGGTCGGGTTTCCCACTGGGGACGTCGCGCTCGATGCCTTGGGTCAGGCCAAGCTCGACATCATCCTGCAGTTTCTCAAGGCCGATCCGAGCGTTAATCAAATCCAGCTCGACGGCCACTCCGATAACAGCGGCAACCGGTTGACCAATCGCGATCTGTCCCGTCGCCGGGCTTTGGCGGTCGAGGAATATCTGATCGCCAATGGTGTGCCGAAGGAGCAGGTCACGCTGCGTTTTCATGGTGAGCGCTATCCGGTAGTTCCCAATAGCAGTGCGGCCAACCGGGCCAAGAACCGGCGGGTGACCCTGCGCTTGGAGCGTGGCCCTGCGACCACCACGGCCGCTGCCAAAGGCAACGCTCCGTCGTCCTGATGCCGGACGACGCTCACGCCCCTGTAAAACAAACGTCGCGACCAGTAGAATCCCCGCTTTCCTTACAATCCCGGGAGTGGATGGCAATGGCCGACGTAAAGAAGGTAGTCCTGGCGTATTCCGGTGGCCTGGACACCTCGGTGATCCTTAAGTGGCTGCAAGACACCTATAACTGCGAAGTGGTGACCTTCACTGCCGACCTCGGCCAGGGCGAGGAAGTCGAGCCAGCGCGTGCCAAGGCCAAGGCCATGGGTGTCGAGGAAATCTACATCGACGACCTGCGCGAAGAGTTCGTTCGCGATTTCGTGTTCCCGATGTTCCGCGCCAACACCGTTTACGAAGGCGAATACCTGCTGGGTACTTCCATCGCCCGTCCGCTGATCGCCAAGCGCCTGATCGAAATCGCCAACGAGACCGGTGCCGACGCCATCTCCCACGGCGCGACCGGCAAGGGCAACGATCAGGTTCGTTTCGAGCTGGGCGCCTATGCGCTAAAGCCGGGCGTCAAGGTCATCGCACCTTGGCGTGAGTGGGATCTGCTCTCGCGCGAGAAGCTGATGGATTATGCGGCCACGCACGAGATCCCGATCGAGCGTCACGGCAAGAAGAAGTCGCCGTACTCCATGGATGCCAACCTGCTGCACATCTCCTATGAAGGCGGCGTGCTGGAAGACACCTGGACCGAGCACGAAGAAGACATGTGGCGCTGGACCCGCTCGCCGGAAACCGCGCCGGACACCCCGACCTACATCGAGTTGACCTACCGCAAGGGCGACATCGTCGCCATCGACGGCAAGGACATGACGCCGGCCGAAGTACTGACCTACCTGAACAAGGTCGGCGGCGAGAATGGCATCGGTCGTCTAGATATCGTCGAGAACCGCTACGTGGGCATGAAGTCCCGCGGCTGCTACGAAACCCCCGGCGGCACCATCATGCTCAAGGGCCACCGCGCGATCGAGTCGATCACCCTTGACCGGGAAGTTGCTCACCTGAAAGACGAGCTGATGCCCAAGTACGCCAGCCTGATCTACAACGGCTACTGGTGGAGCCCGGAGCGCAGCATGCTGCAGCAGATGATCGACGCTTCGCAGGTTAGTGTGAACGGCGTGGTGCGTCTGAAGCTCTATAAAGGCAACGTCATAGTCACCGGCCGTAAGTCCGACGACTCGCTGTTCGACGCGAACATCGCTACGTTCGAAGATGATGCCGGCGCATACGACCAGGCGGACGCAGGCGGCTTCATCAAGCTCAACGCGCTGCGCATGCGTATCGCCGCGAACAAGGGCCGGACGCAGTTCTGAACCGCGCGCGGCTTCGTCCCTGACATAACCCCGGCCACGAGCCGGGGTTATGCTTTCTGCACTGCTAGACGCCTTGCTGATGAGGAGAAAATCACCATGAGACTACTGCATACCATGCTGCGAGTCGGCGATATGGAGCGATCCATCGCCTTCTACACCGAAGTACTTGGCATGACCCTGCTACGCCGCAAGGACTACCCCGAAGGCAAGTTCACCCTCGCGTTCGTCGGCTATGGCGATGAGGCACACAACAGCGTGCTGGAGCTAACGCATAACTGGGGCGTCGACCAGTACGATCTGGGCGACGGCTATGGTCATATCGCGCTGGAGGTCGAGGATGTCTACAAGGCTTGCGAGGACATCCGCAGTCGCGGCGGCAAGATCACCCGAGAGCCGGGGCCGATGAAGCACGGCGCCAGCATTCTCGCGTTCATCGAGGATCCGGATGGCTACAAGGTGGAGCTGTTGTCCCCTTCACGCCGCGACTGATCTCGCTGGCAAAAAGCCCCGGATCGCGGGGCTTTTTTCACTTCAGAGATCGAAGTCGAACTCGTTGAGTTGTTTCTGCAGACGGCGTTCTTCGAGCAGGTTGTCGATGATCCGGCGCTTGGTCAGATTGGTCTTGGCCACTTCGACCGGAGCCTCTGCAGTATCGTCTTCGTCGTCAGCGACGAAGTCATCTTCAATCTGAATCTCTTCTTTTTCGGACACTTGTCTTACTCCACGGCTAAGGCGCGCTGTTGGCGCACCTTATAGCGGCAAAAGAGAAGGCCGTAAAAAAGATTTTTTCAATCAGGCGATAGGCTTTTCACCTGATCGATCAATCGTCCGAGGTCTTGTGCTTGTACTCGCAAAGGTCTTCGATGCGGCAGCTGCCACATTGTGGCTTGCGGGCCTTGCAGACGTAGCGTCCGTGGAGGATCAGCCAGTGATGGGCCTCGAGCATGTACTC
Organism: Stutzerimonas stutzeri; assembly: GCF_000590475.1. NCBI lineage: Bacteria > Pseudomonadati > Pseudomonadota > Gammaproteobacteria > Pseudomonadales > Pseudomonadaceae > Stutzerimonas > Stutzerimonas stutzeri. The sequence goes on from NZ_CP007441.1 coordinate 1,152,976, forward strand.
TTTCGGGACGAACTTGATCAGCCGTCGCTCGACTTCTAGCACGTTCTTACCAGGAGCTATGTTGGTGCGATTGGCGACGCGGAATATGTGTGTGTCCACTGCCATGGTGAATTGACGAAAGGCGGTGTTGAGCACGACGTTTGCCGTCTTGCGGCCAACGCCCGGCAAGGCTTCAAGGTCCTCGCGGTTGTCCGGCACTTGGCTGCCATGTTTCTCGATGAGGATTCGGCAGGTTTCGAGCACGTTTTTCGCCTTGCTCGGATACAGGCCGATGGTCTTGATATAGCTGCATAGCCCGTCGTAACCCAGCGCGTATATGGCTTCTGGTGTATTGGCGACAGGGTAGAGCTTGGCCGTTGCTTTGTTGACGCCGACGTCCGTGGCTTGGGCCGACAGGATGACCGCGATTAGCAGCTCGAATGGCGTGCTGTAGGCCAGCTCAGTCTTGGGCTCCGGGTTGTCTTCGTGAAGGCGGCGAAAGATTTCTCGGCGTTTCGCGGCGTTCATCGGGCAGAGGCTCCTGGCATCATTCGATTACCCCAGTGACACGGACACGACGGCTCTGCACTGGTTCTATTGGCTGCCTGGTCTTGGCGCGCTCGGCCAGTTGCTGGTCGATGCGGTTCTTCAACGCGATCAGCAGGCCGAGCACGATGAATGCGCCAGGTGGCAGGATTGCCAGTAGAAAACCTTTGTAGTCGCTGAAAAGCGTGAGTTGCCAGTCGGTGGCGATCGGGCCGAACAAGAGGTGCATGTTGGCAAATAGCGCGCCCGTCCCGAACAGCTCGCGCAGGCCTCCCAGCACTACCAGCACCAGGGCGAAACCCAGTCCCATGGCGAGACCATCGAAGGCGGCGATCAGCGGGTTGTGTTTGGCCGCGAAACCATCGGCGCGACCGAGGATCACGCAGTTGGTGGTGATCAGCGGGATGAAGATGCCGAGTATCTGATACAGCTCATAGGTATAGGCCTGCATCAACAGCTCGATGCAGGTCGTCAGCGCGGCGATGATCATCACGAAGGCCGGCAGGCGGACTGCCGTGTTGACCACGCCGCGCACCAGCGACACGCCTATGTTCGAACAGACCAGTACGAGTGCGGTTGCGAGGCCCAGACCCAGGGCGTTGACCACTGAGTTGCTCACCCCGAGCAGTGGGCAAAGGCCTAGCAGCTGAACCAGCGCCGGGTTGTTTTTCCACAGGCCGTTGGCGCTGAGTTCGCGATAGCTGGGATTGCTCATGGTGTCTGACCTTTCTGTGCGGGCTGCGGCTCGTCGATTCGCAGTTCGTCGCGGGTGGCTGCGGTGCCCGCGCGCGAATGCGTGGTCACGTCCGCCGGTTCGACATGGTCGTCCAGCGCCTCTCCGGACACTGCCGGACTGCCGTTGGCCTGGAGCAACTCGGCCTTGTGCGCATCGAAGTACCGCAAGGCACGATGCACCGCGCCGACCACGGCGCGCGGGGTGATGGTGGCGCCGGCGAACTGATCGAACTCGCCGCGATCCTTTTTCACGGCCCAGCCTGATTCGTCGGGGGCGGTCAGTGAGCGGTTGTCGAAACTGCGGATCCAGGGGCTCTTGGCCAGTTCGATCTTGTCGCCCAGGCCAGGCGTCTCGCGATGGCCAACCACCCGTACACCGGCGATTCGACCATCCGCCTGCACACCGACGAGCAGTTGTATCGCACCACTGTAGCCGTCAGGTGCGATGGCCTGGAGAATCACCGCGCTGGGCTTGCCATCTTTGCGCGCGATATAAGCCGCCAGCGGTTTGCGAGTACCGAGCAGCGGATCGTGTACCTCGATGCTGCTGTCGAGCAATGGGTTGTCGTAACTGTCGCGGGGCAGAATTTCGTTCAGGGCGTTTAGCTGCGCGGCACGTTCGGATGCCTGAATGCGTTCGGCAGTGAATTGCTGCAGCAAAGTCACGGCGCCTACCGTCACCACGGCAAACAGGCCCAGCACCAGGCTGTTCTTGAGCATCGAGCGGCTGAGTTCAGGAAGGATCATTTCATTCGCCCAGCTTGAAGCCGCGCTCGGCCTTGCGGTGGCCGTAGGTGCGCGGGCGGGTGTAGTAGTCGATGGTGGGGGCGGTCAAGTTCATCAGCAGCACGGCGAACGCCACGGCGTCCGGATAACCGCCCCAGGCGCGGATGATGTAGACCAGGACGCCAACCCCGGCACCGAAGATCAGCCTGCCTTGATTGCTGGTGGCACCGCTCACCGGATCCGTGACGATGAAGAACGCACCGAGCATGGTGGCGCCGCTGAGCAGATGAAACAGCGGCGAGCCGTGGCTGTCGGAGCCCGAACCGTTCCAGAACAGCAGGCTCATCAGCGTGAGCGCGGCGAGCATGCCCGCCGGCGCATGCCAGCTGAACAGGCGCTTGTGCAGAAGGAACAGGCCGCCAGCCAGGAATGCCAGATTGACCACTTCCGAACCGATGCCGCCGAAATGGCCGAAGGCAGGGTTCGCCCAAAGTTCCTCGACCGTCAGGCTCTTGTTGACCTTGAGCACGTCGAGGGCCGTGGCCTGGGACCAGCCATCGGGCAGCGAGGCGATGCCGAGGATCTGCTGCAGTCCGGCACCCAGGCCAACGCTGTGTGGCACCGGCCAAGTGGTCATTTCCACCGGGAACGAGACGAGCACCACCACGTAGCCAATCATCGCCGGGTTGAAAGGGTTCTGGCCGAGTCCGCCGTAGAGCTGTTTGCCGAAGGCGATGGCGCTGCCCGTGGCAATCAGCGTTAGCCACCAGGGTGAGTAGGGCGGGAGCGCCAGCGTCAGCAGCACGGCAGTGACCAGCGCGCTACCGTCGCGCAGAAAGAATTGCACCGGACGTTGCCGCAGTTTGAGAATCAGCGCCTCACAGCCAAGCGCGGCGACACTGGCCCAGGCCAGGTTGATCAGCGTGCCGGCGCCATACAGCCAAGTCAGTACGATCACGCCGGGCAGCGTGGCGGCCAGCACCAGCAACATGACCCGTTGGGTGCGGTTGTTACCCTTGGTGTGCGGTGAAGTAATGCGGGGCAGGGCCATTGGCTCTCCGGTCGAATGCTGATTTGGGCGGTTGATGACGCACCACCCACTGTGGTCATGCCTGAGGCGTGTCCACTCCTAACGAATCGGTATATTCCTGCAGCTTGCGTTCAGCTTCGCTCAGGCGAACCTGGGCGGCCTCGATCGCGCTGGCTTCGCTGGCCTCGTCGCGCTCCAGCTTACGTAGGTCGGCACGGGCGAAGGCCACTTCGGTCTTTAGCGCGCGGGCCTGCTCGTCCACCGGGCGTTTCTCGGTGCGAACCAGTTCTGGTGCGGGCTTTCCCGAATTCGCCTCGGCGTCATGCAGTGCTTGCTCGGCGCTGGCCAAGCCATCACGGAGCCTGCTCAGTTCCGCCTCCTCGGCGCCACTCTTTTCGGCCTTCTTCAGCTCGGCTCGCTTCATCGCCAGTTCGATTTTGGCTTTCTTCAAGACATCGTCGCTGGCCGGTTTGGTTGGGGCAGCGGCAGGTGCGCTCTGCTGCGCCGCGGCGAGGGCCTGCTCGGCCGTGGCCAGTTGGCTCTGAAGTTTGCTCAGTTCGCTCTGTTGGTCTGTATCCAGCGTTTGGAGTTTTTCCAGCTTGCGAATCTGCGCGCGCAGCATGGCCGCTTCGATCTTGGTTTTCTTCAGGGCTTCGTCGTCGGCCGCTTTGGCCGGAGCGGTGGCAGGTGCGCTCTGCTGCGCGGCCGCGAAGGCCTGCTCGGCCGTGGCCAGTTGGCTCTGAAGTTTGCTCAGTTCGCTCTGCTGGTCCGCGTCCAGCGTTTCGAGTTTTTCCAGCTTGCGGATCTGAGCACGGAGCATGGCGGCTTCGATCTTGGCTTTCTTCAGCGTATCGTCATCGACTGGTTTGGCTGGAGCGGTGGCAGATGCACTTAGCTGTGCAGCGGCGAGGGTTTGTTCGGCCTTCGCCAACTGCCCCTGTAGCGTGGTCAGTTCGCTCTGTTGGTCCGTGTCCAGCGTTTCGAGTTTTTCCAGCTTGCGAATCTGTGCCCGCAGCATGGCCGCTTCGATCTTGGCTTTTTTGGCGGCTTCATCGGAGGCTGGCACTGGCGCAACTGGCAACGGCGGAGCGGCGAGGATTGCGTCGTCCATTGCCTTTTGCGCCGCAGATGCGGCCTGGCGCAATTCGGCGACCTGGGATTCAAGCTCCGGCGTTGCGTGAGCGGCAAGCTGCTTCTCGGCCTTCTTCAGGGCAACCTGGGCCATGCTCGCTTCGATTTTGAGCTTCTTCTGCTCATCGGACAGCCCGGCTTTGGTCGCCTGAACGCGCGCGACTGGATCGTCCTGGCTGGCGGTCGCGCTGGTTTCGGCCTGCACGGCTTTGGCTCGGGCGGCCCGCTCGGCGCGTGCCTTGCGGTCAGCCTCCTTCTGTTCTTCAGCGCGTCGCAAGCGCTCCTGGCGAAGTTCAAAGCGTTGCTTGGAGTGTTCGGCCTTTTGTTGTTTCTGCTCCAGCGTGCGGATTTCACCCTTGGCGGCGCGGTAGTACTGCACCAAGGGAATGCTCGAGGGGCAGACATAGGCGCAGGCGCCACACTCGATGCAGTCGAACAGGTTATAGGCCTTGAGCTGTTCATGCTCCTGGCCCAGCGCGAAGAAATGCAGCTGTTGCGGCAACAGGCTGGCCGGGCAAGCCTCTGCACACTCGCCACAGCGAATGCACGGCAGCGCCGGCGGAGGCGGTGGCAGTTCTTCCAGAGTACTGGCGAGCAGGCAGTTGGTGGTCTTGATCAGCGGGACATCCATCGATGGCAGAGTGAAGCCCATCATCGGCCCGCCCATGATCAAGCGGTTGAGTCGGTTCTGCTCCAGACCGGCAAAGGCCAGCAGGTCGGTCACCGGGGTGCCGATCAGCACCTCGACATTCATGGGCCGCGTCAGCGCTTCGCCAGTCAGCGTGGTGATACGTGAGATGAGCGGCTTGCCCAGCAGCACCGCATCATGAACGGCCACGCAGGTGCCGACGTTCTGGCAGAGCATGCCGATATCCGCCGGCAACCCGCCACTGGGGACTTCTTCACCAGTGAGTATCTGTATTAGCTGCTTTTCGCCCCCGGAGGGGTACTTGGTCGGAAACACCTTTACCACATAGCTACGCTCACCAACGGCCGCGCGCACGGCTTCGATGGCCTCGGGCTTGTTGTCTTCGATGCCGATCAGCACCTGCTCCGGCTGGATCAGGTGCGCGATTATTTCGATGCCGGCGACCAGCTCCGCGGCTTTCTCACGCATCAGCAGGTCGTCGGCGGTGATATAGGGCTCGCATTCGGTCCCGTTGATGATCAACGTGTGAATGTGCTGACTGGGTGGGGTCGTCAGCTTGACGCCAGTGGGAAAGCCCGCGCCACCGAGGCCGCTGATGCCAGCCTGGCGAATCAGCTCCAGCAGCCCGCTTGGCTGGATGGCCTTGTAGGCCGTTTGCGGCTCCAGTTCGATCCACTCGTCTCGCCCATCGCTGTCGATGACGATGGCTGCGCTGAGCATGCCCGACACGTGAGGGTAGGGCTGAGGACCGATGAAACTGATGGTGCCCGACGTAGGCGCGTGTACCGGCGCGCTGACGAAGCCCGTGGCCTCGGCAATTTTCTGTCCCTTGAGCACGTGCTCGCCCAAGGCGACGCAGGGTTCGGCCGGGGCGCCGAGATGCTGGGCGAGCGGCACCACCAGCCGAGCGGGCAGCGGTGGCTGCTGGATCGACATGCGGTTGGACAGCTCTTTACGCTCCGGCGGGTGAATGCCGCCATGGATATCCCAGACGTTCAGCGAAGTCATGCGGCCTGCTCCCGGTCACTGGCGATCAGTTGGCCTGGCGTCAGCGGTTGGTCCCACTTCCAGCTTTGCAGGTTGCTGCCGACTTCGATCATGTCGATACAGTCCACCGGGCAGGGCTCTACGCAGAGGTCGCAGCCGGTGCACTCGGAAACGATGACCGTGTGCATCTGCTTCGCCGCGCCGACAATGGCATCGACCGGGCAGGCCTGAATGCACTTGGTGCAACCGATGCACTCGGCCTCGCGGATATAGGCAACGCGGGGTGGGACTTCGCCCTCGACGGCGTCCAGTGGCTCGGGTTCGACGTCGAGCAGGTCGGCCAGGGCCTGGATGGTCGACTCGCCGCCCGGTGGGCACTTGTTGATCTTGTCGCCGCCAGCGATCGCCTCGGCGTAGGGCTTGCAGCCCGGGTAGCCGCACTGGCCGCATTGTGTCTGCGGCAGCAGCGCATTGATCTGTTCGGCGATCGGGTCCCCTTCCACGCGAAAACGCACCGCGGCGAATCCGAGGATCGCTCCGCACACCAGGCACAGCGCCAGGAGCGAGAGCACGGCAATCACAACCAGACTCATAGCTTGATCAACCCACTGAAGCCCATGAACGCCAGCGACATCAATCCGGCCGTGATCATGCCGATGGCAGCGCCCTGGAAAGACCTTGGGACGTCGGCAATGGCGATGCGCTCACGCATGGCGGCAAACAGCACCAATACCAGCGAGAAGCCCAGGCCGGCGGCAAAACCGTTCGCCGTAGCGGTAATGAAGGTGAACTCTGTTTTGTTGGCATTGAGCAGCGCGACGCCGAGGACGATGCAATTGGTGGTGATCAACGGCAGGAAAATCCCTAGGACGCGGTACAGCAGGGGACTGGTCTTGTTCACCACCATTTCGGTGAACTGCACCACCACGGCGATCACCAGGATAAAACTGATAGTACGTAGAAATTCGAGATCCAGCGGTTTCAACACGTACTGCTGAACGATGTAGCTGCACATCGCTGCCAGGGTCAGGACGAAGGTCGTGGCCAGGGATAGGCCGATGGCGGTTTCGATTTTTTTCGAAACGCCCATGAACGGGCATAGACCCAGGAACTGCACCAGCACGAAATTATTGACCAGGATGGCGCTAACCATGATCAGGGCGAGTTCGGTCATTGCGGGGTTCCTATGGCGCTCTGCATGAGCCGAGGCTAAAAGGCCGCCATTATCGGGGAACCGGTGGCAGCCATACAAGGCCGCGACGGTCTGCAGTGTCCGCTCATGCTGCGGTCGGTGACACATATGGAAATGCACCAGCCGTCCGCTCGATTATCAACCAGCTATTGCCTGTGGTCTGATGGGATGAGGCCGCAGCTTTCAGGCAGAGCGGCTGCTGGAGGTATCCAATGAACGTTCGAATGGCGGTCCTATTGCTCGGGTTGGGGTTCGGCTCCCAGGCCTGTGCAGATTCGAGGGGTGGCGTGTGGTTCTACCAGCCGGACGGCGGCAGTTATCATGTCGAAAGCCGCTCGTACCAATACGACCCTCGCAGTCCGTACTCTAACTACCGGCAGTATCCGCAGAATCTGCCGCCGCGCTATCAGGGGCAGCTTCCTCAGCAGTATTACGATCGGCACCGAGGGTCTGATCCGCGGCGCTGGAGTCCCGGGCGCAGGGATGAAATTCATCAGCGGCAGCGTTGGGACAATGAGCGTCGGCAAGGATTTCAACAGCCTCACCGCTGGAGTCGCGACCAGTCTCAGAACTTTGGGCGGTCGCCCCTGGTCCGCGATGGACGCGATTATCCGATGCATCAACGGCGCGACTTCAATAATCGCCATTACCGCTGAGTGCTTTCCCTCCCGGCCAACCACACCGGCCGGGGGGCCGAGCGGGGGCAGGCTTGGTAGCGTCAGGCTCTGCAGTGCTCGGCCCCGCCTACGGCCTTTGCCAAACAAATCTTCTGGCGTTGCGGCCACGCCGGTCTTCAGCGATTTCTCCAACGCGGATCGCGCTTTTCCAGGAAGGCGTTGACGCCCTCCAAAGTGTCTTCGGCTTCAAACAGATCGACGAAGGCCTCCCGCTCGGCGGCCGCAAGGCACACGGGCCCGCGGCTACGCATCGAGTCGATCAGCGGTTTGATCGTACGCACCGAAACGGGGCTCTGGCGCGCGACCCGAGAGGCCAGCAGCAATGCATGTCCACGCGCTTCGCCAGGCTCCACGACCTGTTCTACCAGACCAATACGCAGGGCCATATCCGCCGTTACCCGTTCACCGCAGAGGATTATTCGCTTGGCCCAGCCTTCGCCCACCAGCCAGGCGAGCGCCTGTGTGCCACCGGCGCAGGGCAGCAAGCCGACCGAAGCTTCCGGCAAGCCGAGCTGAGCCTGTTGTTCGGCAATGCGGATATCGCAGGCCAGGGCGCATTCGAGGCCGCCGCCGAGCGCGAAACCATTGATGGCTGCTATCGATACCCCGCGAAACTCGCGCAGAGCCTCGAAGGCATTGCCGAAGCGCTTCGCCATCTCCCGTGCACGGGTACGGTCACCGTCGGAGAAAAGCTTGAGATCGGCGCCAGCGCTGAAGAATTTCTCGCCTTGGCCGCTGATGACCAATGCGTAGACTTCGTCGTCATGGTTCAGATGCTCGACCACCTGCTTGAGGCCGATCAATGAGTCGCGATCCCAGGTATTGGCAGGTGGATGATTGATGGTGATCAGTGCGGTATGCCCATGCTTCTCTACGGTCAGCTTGTGAGTCAGGTCGAAGACTCCAGACTTGTAAGGTTCAACTGCGGTCGTGCTCATGGTGATGGTTATCCTCGTCGGGATTCGATGCGTGCCCCTCGTCTGCATCAGATGCGCGAATAGCCTGTGTGTTGCAGAACAGTCGTCGTGACAGAACTGCTTCCGGTAAGACAAGTCTAGGTGCGATTACTTCCGCCAGGGCGGGATGCCGTATAGGCGGGCTGGGTGCTGCCGCGGAGGCGGATGAACCTCCCGGGTACGGACGATGCCCCTGGAGCGGCCTGGGGCAACCCATGCCGCTCCTTCCGCGCTTATTGCAGTGCCAGCGCTTGGCCACCTGCGCGGCGCTCGGCCTGCCATTCGGCGAGGGATGGCGCAGCCTGCTCACCGGTCAGACGGTGGACGATTTCGAAGTAGTCCTGCTTGAAGCGGTCTTTGAGTACCTCTTCGCGCGGCTTGACCTTCACTGCGTATACCGTCTGCACGTTCTGGTGATCGAAGGCGCGCCATTGCTGCTCGCCCTTGAGCAGGCTGTACCGATGGCCTTCGAGCGCAGCGATGATTCGTTCGCTGTCCAAGCTGCGCGCGCGCGTCGCCGCGTCGGCCCATTGATAAACGATGCTGTAGGCCGAAGCGGCCGAGCTGGAAGGGTGAGTCTGGTAGCGCTCATCGTAGTGCTCGACGAACTGTTGGCCCGCTACCGACCCTTCCAGCTCAGGTACGCGCCAGGTCCAGGGCTCGGTGCCCAGCACGCCGCGCATGAGGTCGGGACCTGCCGTTTCGACCATGCTCAGCGTGAGGTTGGGGACGGCGACCTGCATCCTCTTGTTCAGGCCGAGTTCGTCGGCAATTCGCATCGCGCGGACCAGATCTTCACCGAACAGCACTAAAACCAGCACTTCGGCGTCGCTCTTGGCTACCTGTGTCAAAGCCTCGCGGTAGTCAGAGAGGCGTGCGCCGGGAAACGCCGTCTTGATGCCGGGGTGCTGGCTGTTGTTTTGAGTATTGGTCGCCTGGCGCAGAGAGCTTTCGCTGGTGTGGCCCCAGGTGTAGTCGGAGGTGATGTAGAAGTAACGCTTGTTCGGCAGGTGTTTGTTCAGATACTGGCCCAGCACCTGTGCACTCATCCAGGCGTTGTTACATTCGCGGAACAGGTAACGATGGGCATCCTTGCCGGTGGTGTCGTTGGAATAGGTGAGCGTACCGAAATAGAGCAGGCCGCGTTCCTTGGCGCGCTTGCCAGCGGCAATCGCGACTGCGCTCGAGGCGCCGCCAAAAAGCATGGCGGCGCCTTCGTCGGCCAGTTTGTCGACATTGGCTACGGCTTTCTCCGGTCGCGATGCCGAGTTACGGCTGGAAAGCTTCAACGGTCGGCCCAGCACGCCTCCCTTGGCGTTGATTTCGTCGATAGCCAGTAATGCGCCGCGCATTTGCGAGAGGCCTTCCTCTTTGTAGCTGCCGGTGCGGGGGTAATTGAGCCCGAGGGTGATCGGGTCGGCAGCTTCAGCAGTCAGGCAGAAACCCAACCCCAAAGCCAGGAGGGTCGTCCGTTTCATTGCAGGATCCTTATTGTAGTTGTTGTTGGCGAGAGCCATTTTTACTGCGCGTTACCACGGTCCGTCACGCTTTCATTGGTCGTAAACCTGCAGTCGGTTAGCCAATTGTGCGGTGAGCGGCATTTCCGCGGCGCGGCTGGCCGCAAACCTTGCGAAATAAGCGCTGCCAGATATGCGGCGGAGTGCGGGCATTGACTCTCAGGATCCCTTTCCTTAGGGTTCAGCGCCTCGGCAGATAGGGCAACGCCATGACTCAGGGTGATCGCGTCAAACTCGAAGATAGCTGGAAGGCGGCTTTACAGAGCGAGTTCGAACAGTCGTACATGAAGGAGTTGGGCGCGTTTCTGCGTCGCGAAAAGGCGGCTGGAAAAAACATCTTCCCGCCGGGTCCGTTGATCTTCAATGCCTTGAATTCGACCCCGCTGGAGCAGGTGCGGGTCGTCATTCTGGGACAGGACCCCTATCACGGTCCCGGTCAGGCGCATGGCTTGTGCTTCTCGGTACAGCCCGGAGTGGCACCGCCCCCATCGCTGCAGAACATCTTCAAGGAGCTCAAGCGCGATTTGAATTTGGACATTCCACGCCAAGGTTATCTGCAGCACTGGGCAGATCAGGGCGTACTGATGCTCAACACTTCGCTGACGGTAGAGCAGGGGATGGCTGGGTCACACGCGAAGATGGGCTGGCAACGTCTGACCGATAGAATTATCGAAGTTGTCAGCGAGCGGTGCTCAAGCGTGGTGTTCATGCTTTGGGGCGCACATGCCCAAGGCAAGGCGAAACTGATCGATCCGACCAAGCACCTACTACTCAAGTCGGTTCATCCTTCGCCGCTGTCCGCTCACCGGGGTTTCATAGGCAACGGTCATTTCAGTCGGGCCAATCAGTTCCTCCAGCAGCAGGGGTTGCCACCGATCGACTGGAAACTACCGGCCGACGTGTGAGATTGGTGCCGCAAGCGCGGCACCAACGAGGCTGTAGGCTTATTCTTTACCGCCGTGCGCGGATGCCATTTTCTGGGCATGTTGCAGATGCTGTTCCAGTTCTTTCAGCGTCGATTCGGCAAATTGCTTGAGTTCGGCATTCTCTCCGCTCTTTACGTATTCGCGATACAGCTCGATGGTCTGCTCGTGCGCAGCTACCTGGTTGTTGGCATAGGCCTTGTCGAAGTTCTCCCCATCACGCAACTTCAGGATCATCGCCTTGGCTTTGTCCATCAGCGTCGCTTCGTCGGAAATCTCCAGATCATCATGCTGGCCGGCAAGCTCGGCAAGCTTCTGATTCGACTTGGTGTGGTCGTCGATCATTTTCTGCGCAAAGGTCTTGACGTCTTCTGCGGTGCCTTTGTCCAAAGCCAGTTTGGCGGTTTCGATTTCTGCTATGCCCTTGGCGGACGCTTCATCGACGAAATTCTCACCCTCCGCTGCCAGTGCAAAGTTGGCTGCTACACCAAACAGCACGGCTGCGGTACCCGAAAAGAAAGCTTTGGTCGTGCGGGTCATCATTGTTCTCCTTCCTCTACCTGACAAGCGGGTGGACCACGGCATGGCCGCGGGGCACCCACCAGATGCGGCAAGAGCGCCGTCTATTTTGTGACCTGAGGCTGGAAGGTGCGGTTCCTCGTACTCCGGCGAGCGGTCAGAGGCGAAAGGTCGATCTGAGGAAGGAGGCGGGTGCCGGGCGGCACCCGAAGGCAGCTATTGCAGCATGCTCATCGCAGCGTCCATCGCTGCGGATAGGTCTTCGTCTTCCTGCAACAGGGTGTTGGGATCAAGTCCCAGCTTGGCGAACGCTGGAATCTGATTCCAGTCGAGTTGCGTGAAGGGGTGCGACGTGCCGATGTAACTCTGCAGGGTCGCGACTTGAACGATGTCGACGTAATCCACCTTGTCGGATACGCGAGAGAAATTCAAATACTGGCCCGGAACCGCCGCGATCGACTCGGGAAACTCCCACGCGCGGAGTATCCTCTCACCGACAACAGGGTGGATCCGATCAATCACATGGTTGAGGCTGATGGAGTCGCTGAGCAGGGCGCTGTGTTCCTCAGCATAGGTGAGAATGGGCAGGACGCCGATCTGATGAACCAGGCCCGCCAATGTCGCTTGGTCAGCCGGCAGGCGTGTGAAATTGCGGCATAGCACATGACTGATGGCGGCAATCTCGGTGCTTTTATTCCACACCTCGCGCATCTTACGGTCCACCACGTCGGTGGTAGCCTGAAACATCTGCTCCATGGCCAGGCCGGTCGCCAAGTTCGACGTGTAATTGATGCCGAGACGGCTGATCGCCATCTGCAGATCGTTGATTTCCCTGTTGGTGCGCAGCAGCGGGCTGTTGACTACTTTGATGATGCGCGCCGTGAGGGCGGTGTCGTTACCGATCACCTTGGCCAGCGTTGGGATGCTCACATCCGGATCTTCCGCGGCTTCACGGACTCGCAGGGCTACTTCCGGGAGCGTCGGTAGGACCAGCTCGTCGTTTTCGATCGCCTGCATCAGTTCCTGCTGGACCTTATCTGCAAGAGTGCTCATGTCGTTCCTTAGTGGTGATTCTGTGTTGGCGTGACGGGCTAGCGCTGGATTTCTCGGTCTGCGTCTAGCGTATATGGCAAATCGCGCAAGGTTAGCGGAAGACCGTCCGGCGAGCCGAGGAATACCCGGCCATCAGCCGCTGCGTCCTCCTGCAAAACTGCGAGCAACTCCAGCGTACCCTCAGCGCTTGCAGCCAGAACCACCTCGCCCACGCTGGAGCCATGCACGGGTGAGTACAGATCGAGTCCCGGTGCCGGCACCTCGGCGTCGGTGCTTTCTGCGGCAAGACGGTACAAGCGACGCTTCAGCTTGCCGAGGTACTGCATCCTCGCCACGATTTCCTGGCCGGTATAGCAGCCCTTCTTGAAGCTGACCCCGCCTAGCGCTTGGAGATTGATCATTTGCGGAATGAATAGCTCGCGGGTGCCAGCCACCACCTGTCCTACGCCGGCGCGGACTTGCGCCAGGAGCCAGCGATCGATCGATGCTTCGGGAAGCTGGGCAGCGAGTCGTAGACGTGTGGTTTCGGCATCCGCCGCTCGGGTCCAGAGTTCGGCGCGACCGTCGTGCAGACGGACGGCGATCAGTCCGTGCTCGGCGATCAGTTGATTGGCTGTTTGGGGAAGATCCAAGCCAAGACTGACCAGGGCGCCGTCGCCCCCACTCATTCCGAAGCGAACCCATTCGGTGCTTTCATCGTGCAACTTGGATTTTGAAAACGCGGCGTATTTGGCCAGGTCGGCGAGCTGGGTATGGACCAATTCACGGTCCATCGCCAGCAGATAGCCATCGCCTTCCGGCAGGATCCGGAAGCTCGATTGCATGCGCCCTTTGGGCGTACAGCGAGCGCCGAGGCTCGAATGATGGGCGTCAAGGTAATTCAGGTTGCAGGTCAGCTGCCCCTGCAGGAACTTGCTCGCGTCCGGGCCACGTACAGCCAGGACGCCTTCGTGCGACAGGACGCAGAAAAAAGCAGTGTCAGTCATGACGGGTCGCCGTGAAAAAATCCGGACCGGCATCATAGCAGGACGTCGGCAAAACATAGCGTGCGCCAGTTGCCGCTCCGTGTCGCGATACCAATGGAAGTGCCGGCCCGTTGCGTCAGTCGCTATAATGCCCGGCTTCAACTCAGGAGCATTTGCATGGTCGAACAATCCGAACTCAATCGCCTGTTCTGGCAGAGCCGCCGCGGCATGCTCGAACTGGACGTTCTGCTGGTGCCGTTCGTCAAAGAGGTCTATCCGCAATTGAATGAAGAAGATCAGCGCCGCTACCGCAAGTTGCTGAGCTGCGAGGATCAGGACATGTTTGTCTGGTTCATGGAGCGCGCCGAGCCGGACGACGAGGATCTGCGTTACATGGTTCGCATGATCCTCGATCGTGTCCAGCCCAAGTAATCAAACCTTCGAATGTCGGTGGCGGGCGTCTGGCCTGTTGTTGACGCTCTATGTAACGGTGCTTTTGTTGGCGGTCGCCACTTTGCTGGTGCTGCCGGTTCCACTCTGGCTCCAGGTCTTCGGTCTGCTGCTGTGCCTGTCGCACGCCGCCTGGGTCGTACCGTCGCGTATCATGCTTTCCCGTAGCTCGTCCTGGCTCGGTTTGCGGCATGATCAGGATGGCTGGTCACTCTGGAGTCGGCGTGACGGTTGGCAACCCATACAGCTGCGACCCGAGAGTCTTGCGCTGCCGTTGGCGGTGGTATTGCGCTTCAAGATGCCGGGCGACAGGTTTGCTCGGGGCCTCTGTATTCTCCGTGGGACGATGCCGGCCGACCAGCACCGACGCCTGCGGCTCCGGCTGAAGTTCAGTCGGCGAAGGTGGGCGGCACCAGAATAGTGTCCTTCGCTTGAGGGAGTTGCTCGGGATAATCCAGGGTGAAATGCAAGCCGCGGCTCTCCTTGCGTTGCATCGCTGATCGAATCATCAGCTCCGCCACCGTCGCCAGATTGCGCAACTCAATCAGGTCGCGACTGACCTTGTAATTACTATAGAACTCATCGATTTCCCCCAGCAGCAGGCGCACTCGATGCTGTGCCCGTACGAGGCGTTTGTTGGTTCGGACGATGCCGACGTAGTCCCACATGAAGCGCCGCAGCTCATCCCAGTTGTGCGCGATGATGACGTCTTCGTCGGAATCGGTGACCTGACTCGCGTCCCAAGTGGGAAGGATGCGGGGTGTCTCGACCGTTGGCAGCTCGCGAAGCATGTCCTGCGCGGCGGACTGGGCATAGACGAAACACTCCAGCAGTGAATTGCTGGCCATACGATTAGCGCCGTGCAAGCCGGTAAAGCTGGTTTCGCCAATGGCGTAAAGCCCGGGAACGTCGGTTCTGCCGGCCTGATCGACCACAACGCCACCGCAGGTGTAATGCGCTGCCGGGACCACTGGAATCGGCTCGCGGGTGATGTCGATGCCAAATTCCAGGCAGCGCTCGTAAACGGTCGGGAAGTGCGATTTGATGAATTCGGTGGGTTTGTGGCTGATGTCCAGATAGACGCAATCGACGCCCAGCCGTTTCATCTCATGGTCGATTGCGCGGGCTACGATGTCTCGCGGGGCCAGCTCGGCGCGGTCATCGAAGCGCGGCATGAAGCGTTCGCCGTTGGGCAGCTTGAGTATTGCACCCTCGCCGCGTAAGGCCTCGGTAATCAGAAAGCTCTTGGCCTTGGGATGGTACAGGCAGGTCGGATGAAACTGGTTGAACTCCAGGTTGCCAACCCGGCATCCGGCGCGCCAGGCCATCGCTACGCCATCGCCGCATGCACCGTCGGGGTTGCTGGTGTATAGGTATACTTTCGCCGCACCGCCGGTCGCCAGAACGACGAATTTCGCCTGAAACGTATCAACTTCTCCGGTTGCCCGGTCCAGCACGTAGGCGCCTAGGCAGCGCTTGCCGCTCAGGCCCAGCTTGCGTTCGGTGATCAGATCGACCGCTACGCGCTGGTGCAGTAGATCGATATTGTCCCGGTCCTGGGTATGCGCAAGCAGGGTGTTGAATATCGCTGCGCCAGTGGCGTCGGCGGCGTGGATGATGCGCCGGTGGCTATGTCCGCCCTCGCGCGTGAGGTGGTATTCGAAGCTACCGTTTTCCCTGTCGGCTTCGTCCCTGGTAAAGGGCACGCCTTGCTCGATCAGCCAATGGATGGCCTCGCGGCTGTGTTCGACAGTAAAACGTACGGCTTGCTCGTTGCACAGCCCGCCCCCTGCAATGAGCGTGTCGGCGACGTGGGATTCGACCGTGTCGGTCGTGTCGAGCACTGCCGCGACACCGCCTTGAGCCCAATACGTCGAGCCATTGGCCAGATCGCCCTTGCTCAATACCGCGACGCGGAGTGCGGCTGGCAGATTGAGCGCCAGCGTCAAACCGGCGGCGCCGCTGCCTATGACAAGAACGTCGTATCGATAATGTCGGCTCATTTTGAATCTCACGTTGAGGCGGCCCTAGTATATAGGCGCATCCCCCGGCAATATAGCGGGCCGCGTTTATGTGGTTGAAGCCTTGGAACTTTTCTTGCAAGCCCGTCTCTATAGACAGTTGTGGATGCAGGCCGGCTGGCCATCGATTGGTGGGCGGTTGGGTTTTGCTGTGGATATCAGGAGAGCGTCATCGGAGCGATCCGTTTCGAGACGTTGCTCGCTAATGCCGTCAGGTGTGTTGCAGGACAGCTTGCTTGAAGGGGGAGAACTTTTGTGTAAAGCCCGGGTCTATTCTGGCAGGTCAGCTCGCAGGCGAGCGCAGCACCCCTTCCAGGTCATGGAGGAGTGTTTATGCTAACCCAGGAGCAGGACCAGCAGTTGGTCGAGCGAGTGCAACGGGGAGATAAGCGGGCTTTTGATCTGTTGGTATTAAAGTACCAGCACAAGATTCTTGGGTTGATCGTGCGCTTCGTACATGATTCTCATGAAGCTCAGGATGTTGCGCAGGAAGCCTTTATCAAAGCCTACCGCGCGCTTGCAAATTTTCGCGGAGACAGTGCCTTTTATACGTGGCTGTACCGCATCGCCATCAATACGGCGAAAAATCATTTGGTGGCTCGAGGAAGAAGGCCGCCCGACAGTGATGTCAGCTCTGAGGATGCCGAGTTCTACGAGGGCGATCATGCTCTCAAAGATATCGAGTCGCCGGAGCGAGCGCTTCTCAGGGATGAAATTGAAGACACAGTTCATAGAACTATCCAACAACTTCCAGAAGATTTACGCACGGCTCTAACACTGCGTGAATTTGATGGTCTTAGTTATGAAGACATTGCGAACGTCATGCAGTGTCCGGTGGGTACGGTCCGCTCACGGATATTCCGGGCGCGGGAGGCCATCGATAAAGCATTGCAACCCTTGTTGCATGAATCCTGAGACAGCGGCGACAGCCAAGAGAGGAACCGCCATGAGTCGTGAAGCCCTGCATGAATCGCTGTCCGCGGTGATGGATAACGAAGCGGACGAGTTGGAATTACGTCGAGTGCTCGCCGCAGACGGCGATACCGAAATGCGATTGACTTGGTCGCGTTACCAGATTGCTCGTGCCGCGATGCACAAGGAATTGATCGAGCCTCGTCTTGATATTGCCTCGGCGGTATCTGCCGCGCTGGCCGACGAGCCGGTTATCACTGCGGGCAAGCCGCAGCGTTTCGCCTGGCGCAACGTTGGTCGTCTGGCTGTTGCAGCATCGGTTACCGTCGCTGTGCTGGCAGGCGTGCGCCTGTACAATCAGAGTGAAGTCGCTGGTCCGCAGATTGCCCAGCAGGCTGCCCAGCCTAGCATCGCGGTACCGCAGGCTAGCCAGGGGCCGGCTGTATTGGCTGGCTACAGTGAGAATGCAGGCGCACCGGAAGCTCAGACGGTGGGTGCGCAGGTGTCGGCTGAAGGCTGGCATGAAAAACGGCTGCCGGCATATGTTCGCCAGCATGCTCAGCAGGCTGCTTTCGGTAGCGGTTCTGAAAGTGCACTGCCCTATGCACGTGCTGCCAGCATGGAAGATCGTTAAGGAACAACATGCGTGTAATACCGCTGTGTGTGGTGCTCGGAGGCTGGCTATCGATGCCGGCCTTTGCTGCTGATGCCGATGCCTGGATGCAACGGCTTGCGGCAGCCGAGAAGAAACAGAGCTATCAAGGCACTTTTGTTTATGAGCGCAATGGTAGTTTTTCCAGTCATGCTGTCTGGCAGTTTGTAGAAGGCCAGCAATTACATGAACGACTATTGCAGCTGGACGGCGCGCCTGTTGAGGTTTCGCTGGTGGACGGCGAAATCCAATGCGCAAGCGAAGACCTGGCGTCTCAGGTCAGGGATGCGAAACCCTGGCATCAACAGCCGCTTGAGCCGAATGCATTGTCCAAGTGGTACGACTTCCAGATCATCGGCGAATCCCGGGTCGCTGGACGTCCAACCGTTGCGCTGGCTATAAGACCGCAGGATCAGCACCGTTACGGTTTTGAGTTGCATCTTGATAAAGAGACGGCTTTGCCGCTCAAGTCTTTGCTGCTTGATGAAAACGGACAGCTGCTCGAACGCTTCCAATTCACCCATTTTTCGCCAGATTCAATCGAATCCTCTGATGTCGAAGTCGGACCGGCGTGCAAATCCGTTTCCTTGGCTGCAGAGCAGGGGACGACTTCACCGAAATGGCGTTCTGACTGGCTGCCGGATGGGTTCCAGCTTCTTGATTCGGACGTCCGACCCAGTCCCGCTTCCGACGAGTCCGTAACCTGGCTCTCCTATGGTGATGGGCTTGCCCGCTTTTCCGTATTTCTAGAGCCTTTGCATGGCGCGGTCGTCGAGGACGCACGTAGTCAGATGGGGCCGACGGTGGCGGTCTCCAAGCGCATCTCCACAGCTGGTGGTGATGTCATGGTGACGGTCGTCGGTGAGATTCCGCTGGGTACAGCCGAGCGAATCGCATTGTCAATGCGCTCCGGAGCCGATCAGGCAGCGCGATGATCGAAGAGTCGGGGCGCGTTATTGCCGTGGAGCCCGGGGCCGTTTGGGTCGAAACGCAACGCAGCAGCACCTGTTCGGGCTGCTCCGCCAAGAACGGTTGCGGGCAGGGCCTTATGGATAGGCTTGGTGTCCGCGAGCGGCGCGGGTTGATACGAGCCTTGTCCGATCTACAGCTGAAAGTGGGTGATTCGGTTGTTATCGGCATTCAAGAGAGCGTGTTGCTGCGCGGCGCTATCCTTGTTTATATTTTCCCTCTACTTGTATTGTTCGTCTCGGCGCTCGCCGCTTCCGAGTTTTCGGCTGACGAGCCGTACGTGATACTTTCCGGCATTGCCGGCTTTTTTGTTTCCTGGCTGTTTGTGCGCAAACGCAGTCAGCAAACAGCAGACGACCCGGGGCTTCAGCCCATTGTATTGCGTGCAATGCTGGCGGGTGTGGCGGGACGAAGTCAGGCCGGTTTGTCTTTCAAGGGAGAATGATTTTGATGGTTTCACGGAATAGCTGCTTTGCTTTTGTCGCTGCGTTGTTATGCCTGGGGCAAGTCGCGGTGGCCAATGCGCAGCTACCCGATTTCACTCCCCTGGTAGAAAACGCCTCGCCTGCAGTCGTCAATATCAGTACCAAGCAGAACGTTCCTGTTCGTGGTGCGAACGCGCGCATGCCAGACCTTGAAGGGCTGCCCCCGATCTTCCGGGAGTTCTTCGAGCATGGCATTCCGGGAATGCCAGAGGGTGGTCAGCAGCGCGAGGCGCAGTCGCTGGGTTCTGGCTTCATTATTTCCGCTGACGGCTATGTGCTGACCAACAACCACGTAGTCGCCGACGCCGACGAGATAATTGTTCGCCTGCCGGATCGCAGTGAGTTGGAAGCGACACTTGTCGGTGCGGACCCTCGAACCGATGTGGCTTTGCTGAAAATCGAGGGCACCGGTTTGCCTACGGTCAAGCTGGGCAAGTCCAGCTCTCTGAAGACAGGGGAGTGGGTGCTGGCCATTGGCTCTCCGTTTGGTTTCGATCACACCGTAACGGCCGGAATTGTCAGCGCGACGGGGCGTAATCTCCCCAACGAGAGCTACGTGCCCTTCATACAAACCGATGTCGCGATCAATCCGGGTAATTCCGGCGGGCCGTTATTCAACCTGCAAGGCGAAGTGATAGGTATCAACTCGCAGATATTTACTCGGTCGGGCGGTTTCATGGGGTTGTCGTTTGCCATTCCTATCGATGTCGCGATGGACGTTGCTGATCAGCTGCGCACCGAGGGCAAAGTCAGTCGTGGCTGGCTAGGGGTGGTGATTCAGGAGGTCAACCGAGACCTGGCGGAATCTTTCGGCCTTGAGCGTCCAGCGGGTGCGCTGGTTGCTCAGGTGATGGACGGTGGTCCTGCAGCGAAGGGTGGTTTGCGAGTCGGCGATGTGATTCTCAGCGTCAACGACAGCGCCATTGATATGTCGGCTGATCTTCCGCATCTGATCGGCGCCATTAAGCCAGATACCAAGGCGAAGCTGGGCATCGTCCGTGACGGAGAGCGAGAGATACTCTCCATCCAGATCGGCGCCTTGCCGGAAGAGGGCGAGGAAATAGCGGAGCCCAGTGGCCACGCCGAGAAAAGCAGCAACAGGCTTGGCGTCAAAGTTTCCGAATTGTCCGCCGAGCAAAAGCGCAGTCTCGATCTGCCTGGAGGGGTTGTGATCACCGAGGTGTCGAACGGACCGGCTGCAATGATCGGTTTGCGCCCAGGTGATGTGATTACCCATTTGAACAATCAGGCCATCGAATCCGCCTCGACATTTGGGCGCGTTGCGGAACAGCTGCCAAAGAATCGGTCGGTTTCAATGCGCGTGTTGCGTCAGGGGCGGGCGAGCTTTATTACATTCAAGCTCGCTGAGTAAACGACTCGGTAAGGAAAGCGGCCTTCGGGCCGCTTTTTCGTGTCCGGGTTCTGGAACTGGCCGTTCAACTGGCTCCTCCAGCGGGATAGAAATGGGCCCAGGGACCGGCGTGGCGCTGGATAGACCTATCAGGTACACTTTGCGGCTATTTTCAGCGGGCAGTCAGCCTGCGCATATTCGAGTGTTTAGCTGTGAGTGACCTGAGTCATATCCGCAATTTCTCCATCATCGCGCACATCGATCATGGTAAGTCGACCCTGGCTGACCGTTTCATCCAGATGTGTGGTGGCCTGACCGAACGTGAAATGAACGCCCAGGTCCTCGATTCGATGGACCTCGAGCGTGAACGAGGCATTACCATCAAGGCGCACAGCGTTACGCTGTATTACAAGGCGCGGGATGGTAAGACCTATCAGCTGAACTTCATCGACACCCCGGGGCACGTCGATTTCACTTACGAGGTGAGTCGTTCGCTGGCGGCGTGTGAAGGCGCGCTTCTGGTCGTCGATGCGGGGCAAGGGGTCGAAGCACAGTCCGTCGCCAATTGCTACACGGCGATCGAGCAGGGCCTTGAAGTCATGCCGGTACTGAACAAGATGGATCTGCCGCAAGCGGATCCCGACAAGGTCAAAGATGAAATCGAACATATCATCGGTATCGATGCGACCGATGCTGTCGCGTGCAGCGCCAAGAGCGGCATGGGCGTGGACGATGTGCTCGAGCGCCTGGTGCAAGTTATTCCGCCGCCAACCGGCGACATCGACGCGCCGCTGCAAGCGCTGATCATCGACTCCTGGTTCGACAATTACCTCGGCGTCGTCTCGCTCGTGCGGGTACGCCATGGCCGAATCAAGAAGGGCGACAAGGTCCTGGTCAAATCCACCGGCAAGGTACATCAGGTCGACAGCGTAGGCGTGTTCAATCCGAAGCACACCAGCACGGCCGATCTGAAGGCCGGCGAGGTGGGCTTCATCATTGCCGGCATCAAGGACATCCACGGCGCCCCGGTTGGTGACACGCTGACACTCTCCAACACGCCCGACGTCGAAATGTTGCCCGGCTTCAAGCGGGTCAAGCCACAGGTTTATGCCGGTCTGTTTCCAGTCAGCTCGGACGATTTCGAAGATTTCCGCGAAGCGCTGCAGAAACTCACCCTGAACGATGCCGCTCTGCAGTACGAGCCGGAAAGTTCTGATGCTCTGGGTTTTGGTTTCCGCATCGGCTTCCTCGGCATGCTGCACATGGAAATCATCCAGGAGCGGCTCGAGCGTGAGTACGATCTGGACCTGATTACCACCGCGCCCACGGTGGTTTACGAGCTGGCGCTGAAGAATGGCGACGTTCTCTACGTCGACAGCCCGTCAAAACTGCCGGATCTGTCTTCGATCGAAGACATGCGCGAACCCATCGTGAGGGCCAATATTCTGGTGCCTCAGGAACATCTGGGCAGCGTTATAACGCTGTGTATCGAGAAACGTGGCGTGCAGCGGGATCTCCAGTTCCTCGGTTCGCAGGTGCAGGTGCGTTATGACCTGCCGATGAGCGAGGTTGTATTAGATTTCTTCGACCGGTTGAAGTCGGTGAGCCGTGGTTATGCCTCGCTGGATTACAGCTTCGAGTGCTTCCAGTCAGCTAACTTGACCCGTCTGGATATTCTGATCAATGGCGACAAGGTTGATGCATTGGCGCTCATCGTGCATCGCGACAATGCTCATTACAAAGGCCGCATGTTGGTCGAGAAGATGAAGGAGCTCATTCCTCGCCAGATGTTCGACGTGGCGATTCAGGCGGCTATCGGCGGTCAGATCGTTGCGCGGAGCACCGTCAAGGCGTTGCGCAAGAACGTTTTGGCCAAGTGCTACGGTGGTGATGTGAGCCGCAAGCGCAAGCTTCTGGAAAAACAGAAAGCCGGCAAGAAGCGCATGAAGCAGGTCGGCAATGTTGAAATCCCGCAAGAAGCTTTCCTAGCGGTACTGAAGGTAGATAGCTGATATGTCGATCAATTTCCCGCTGTTGTTGGTGATTGCCGTTGCGGTATGCGGTTTTCTGTCGCTTATGGATTTGGTGTTCTTTGCGCCACGCCGCCGGGCAGCGATAGCGAATTATGAAGGGCGTACCGGTGGCGAGGCTGACCAGTCGACGTTGGAGGCCTTGAACAAGGAGCCGGTGCTGATTGAATACGGCAAATCCTTCTTCCCTGTGCTGGCAATCGTTCTGGTATTGCGTTCCTTTCTTATCGAGCCGTTTCAGATTCCTTCAGGCTCGATGATTCCGACGCTTGAAGTGGGCGATTTCATCCTGGTCAACAAGTTTGCTTATGGTATTCGTCTGCCAGTGGTCGACACCAAAGTCATCGATGTCAGCGATCCAGAGCGCGGCGATGTCATGGTATTTCGCTATCCCAGCGACCCGAACATCAATTACATCAAGCGTGTCATTGGCCTGCCGGGAGATGTGGTTCGATACAGCAGCGACAAGCGGCTAAGCATCAACGGCAAGCCTGTTTCCCAAATGCTGATTGGCGAGGAACCTGGAAGTCTGGGGAGTGCCAAGCTATATCGGGAAAAGTTGGGTGGGGTCGAACATGTCATTCGCAAGGAGATGAGCCGCTATCGAGTCGAGCCCGATCGCGAGTGGCGTGTTCCCGCAGGCCATTACTTCATGATGGGCGATAACCGCGACAACTCCAACGACAGTCGCTATTGGCATGATCCGGCGATTCCCGCCGAGCTGGCCGGCATGGTTCCGGATCGCAATATCGTCGGCAAGGCCTTTGCCGTATGGATGAGCTGGCCGGATCCGAAATTCAGCAATCTGCCGCATTTTTCTCGGGTCGGACTGATTCACTAAGCTGTGAATCAGGGCCCGGTTCCCGCGCCCCGGCTCGCTATATTGACTAGCCCCGATCGGTGGGTAACGTACGACAGAGGTCGACATGAGTTTCGCTCGTTCGCAAAAAGGGCTGTCCATGCTGAGCTGGATCATGGTGCTCGCACTGGTAGCATTCTTTGCCAGTACGGCATTCAAGATGCTGCCGCATTATTTCGACTATATGTCCATGGATAAGATCATCTCCGGGGTCGAAAGTGACCCGGCTTCAGAAGTGCGCACCGTCCGCGATTTCTATAGTCACGTCCGCAAGGGAATGGACGTCAATGGCATCCGTGACCTGAACCTCGAAGAGGCACTGAAGGTCGTGATTGAAAATAACGAGTTCAAGGTTCACCTTGACTATGAAAAACGCGAGCCCCTGATTCGTAATCTCGATCTGGTGGCGAACTTCGATAAAGAATATCGCCTAAGGATGCCGTGAGCACTTCGTTAGCCCGACTCGAGCGTAGGCTCGGTTATCAATTCAAGGACCAGGAGCTGATGCTTCTGGCCCTGACGCACCGCAGCTATGCCGGACGCAACAATGAGCGTCTGGAGTTTCTTGGCGATGCCATTCTCAACTTCATTGCCGGCGAGGCGCTGTTCAGCCATTTTCCGCAGGCCAAGGAAGGTCAGCTATCACGTTTACGTGCGCGCCTCGTCAAGGGAGAGACCCTTGCAGTGCTTGCTCGTGGCTTCGAGCTCGGCGAATACCTGCGCCTCGGTTCGGGTGAGCTGAAGAGTGGCGGGTTCCGACGTGAATCCATTCTGGCCGACACACTCGAAGCCCTGATTGGCGCCATCTACCTGGACGCTGGTATGGAGGCCGCTCGCGATCGTGTGCTCGCCTGGCTCGCTAACGAACTGGAGGGGCTGACGCTGGTCGACACCAATAAGGACCCGAAAACCCGCTTGCAGGAATTCTTGCAATCGCGGGCTTGCGATCTCCCGAAGTACGAAGTGGTAGCCATTCAGGGCGAACCGCATTGCCGAACGTTCTTTGTCGAATGTCAGATATCGTTGCTCAACGAGAAGACGCAAGGCCAAGGTGCCAGCCGGCGTATTGCCGAACAGGTAGCCGCTGCCTCGGCATTGATCGCCCTGGGCGTGGAGAATGGTAATGACTGATGAACAGCTGCAGAACGACGCAATAAGCCGCTGTGGTTAC
Organism: Stutzerimonas stutzeri; assembly: GCF_000590475.1. Taxonomy (NCBI): domain Bacteria; kingdom Pseudomonadati; phylum Pseudomonadota; class Gammaproteobacteria; order Pseudomonadales; family Pseudomonadaceae; genus Stutzerimonas; species Stutzerimonas stutzeri. The sequence continues at coordinate 1,177,461 of NZ_CP007441.1, forward strand.
GTGGCAATCGTCGGGCGTCCCAATGTCGGTAAGTCGACGCTGCTCAACCACGTGCTAGGGCAGAAACTAGCAATCACCTCGCGTAAGCCACAGACCACCCGCCATAACATGCTCGGGATCAAGACCGAAGGCGCCGTCCAGGCTGTCTACGTCGATACCCCCGGATTGCACAAGAACGGCGAGACCGCTCTTAACCGTTACATGAATCGTACGGCTTCTTCGGCGCTGAAAGATGTCGATGTTGTAGTGTTCGTCGTCGACCGCACGCGCTGGACCGATGAAGATCAATTGGTGCTCGAACGCGTTCAGTATGTCGAAGGGCCAGTGATCGTCGCCGTCAACAAGACCGATCGTGTCGAGGACAAAGGTGAGCTGCTGCCCCATTTCGAATGGCTGGCGCAGCAGCTGCCGAAAGCCGAGATCGTGCCGATTTCTGCCCAGCACGGACAGAATCTGGATGTGTTCGAGAAGCTGGTGGCCTCGCATTTGCCCGAAGGCGATCACTTCTTCCCTGAAGACCAAATCACCGACCGCAGCAGCCGGTTCCTCGCCGCCGAGCTGGTGCGGGAGAAAATCATGCGTCAGCTGGGCGCTGAAGTTCCCTATCAGATCACGGTTGAGATCGAGGACTTCAAGCAGCAGGGACACGTCCTGCATATCCATGCACTGATTCTGGTCGAGCGCGACGGGCAGAAGAAGATCATCATTGGCGACAAGGGCGAGCGCATCAAGCGCATCGGCCAGGAGGCGCGCAAGGACATGGAGGTGCTGTTCGATTCCAAGGTCATGCTCAATCTCTGGGTAAAAGTGAAAAGCGGCTGGTCCGATGACGAGCGCGCCCTGCATTCGCTGGGCTATAGCTGAGGGCCTGAGCGCTTCCGGTTGCAGTCGTACCTGATTGTCAGTCGCAGCCACCCGCTGCGACTGGCTCATCGTTGATCACCAGCCTCGCGGCGCTCGCCCTCATGATTCCCCAATCCGCCTTCGTTTTGCACAGTCGACCCTACCGTGAAAGCAGCGCGCTGGTGGATTTCTTCACGCCCGAAGGACGGTTGCGCGCAGTGCTTCGTGGCGCGCGTGGCCGGGCTGGTACGCTGGCCAGGCCGTTCGTGCCGCTCGAAGTCGAGTTTCGAGGCCGTGGCGAACTGAAGGCCGTGTCACGTCTGGAAAGTGCTGGTCTGTCGTACTGGCTCGATGGCAACGCGCTGTTCAGCGGTATGTACCTAAACGAGTTGCTGATTCGTTTGCTACCGGCCGAGGATGCCCACCCCGCCATGTTTGAGCACTACGTTGCTACCCTGCCTGCGCTGGCAGCCAAACGCCCGCTGGAGCCTATTCTGCGTGCGTTCGAGTGGCGGCTACTGACCGAGCTGGGCTACGGGTTTGCGCTCGACCAGGATATTTCCGGACAGCCGGTGGTAAGCGCCGGACTGTATCGATTACTGCCAGATACCGGTCTGGAACCTGTTGGCCAATTTCAGCCCGGTCTGTTCAACGGCGCGGAACTCCTGGCCATGGCCGAGGCCGATTGGGAAGTACCCGGTGCGCTGGCGGCAGCGAAAAGGTTGATGCGTCAGGCACTGGCCCCACATTTGGGTGGTCGGCCTCTGGTCAGCCGTGAACTGTTCATGAACATCAAGGAGGTCCCGCGTGACTGAAGCCAATCGAATCCTGCTCGGCGTCAATGTCGATCATGTCGCCACCCTGCGTCAGGCACGTGGCACACGTTATCCAGACCCGGTGAAGGCCGCACTGGATGCCGAAGAGGCGGGAGCCGACGGTATCACCGTGCATCTGCGCGAGGACCGTCGGCACATCCAGGAGCGTGACGTGCTGATGATGAAGGACGCGCTGCAAACTCGAATGAATTTCGAGATGGGCGTGACCGATGCCATGTTGGCCTTCGCCGAGCAATTGAGTCCGGAACACGTTTGCCTGGTGCCAGAAACACGCCAGGAGCTCACCACCGAGGGCGGCCTGGATGTGGCGGGGCAGGAAGCTCGCATCCGTGAGGCAGTTGAACGCCTGGCTGCCTGCGGTGCGGAGGTATCGCTGTTCATCGATGCCGATCCACGTCAGATAGAGGCCGCCGCTCGCGTTGGGGCGCCGGTTATCGAGTTGCATACCGGCCGTTTTGCCGATGCGCACGGCATCGCCGAGCGGGCCTGCGAGTTGGCGCGAATCCGTGACGGCGTCGAGTCCGGCCTGAGCCACGGGCTGATCGTCAATGCCGGCCATGGTCTGAACTACCACAACGCCGAGGCCATCGCGGCAATCCGAGGGGTCAATGAGCTGAACATTGGCCACGCCATCGTCGCCCACGCGCTGTTCGTTGGTTTCAAGCAGGCCGTCAAGGAAATGAAGCATCTCATCCTTGCCGCGGCCGCTCGCGGCTGATCAACATGGCGCTGGCTGCCAGTCGTCTTAGCGTTTGAACAGGTTCAGTAGAATCGTCAGCAGCACGCTCAGAATCACCATCGACGTAATCGGAATGAATGTCTTGCTGCGTTCCGACTCGATGCGAATGTCACCGGGTAGCTTGCCGAACCAACTCAGCAGCCCTGGCGCGTAGTGCAGGACCGCCCCGAGCAGGAGCAGCAGCAACCCAGCGGTCATCAACCATTTCGCCATCGTCGTCTGCTCTCTCTGCTTTTGCTTGCCCGTTGCGTCGCCTATCGCTGATAGGCGGCAAACGCTGCGATCACATGCCGGGACAGCACCTCCACCGCCTCGCTGCGTCCATTGGCGCAAAGCAACTTGATCTGATATTCACCAAGGGTTGGCAGGCTGTCGCCTTCCTCCAATCGTTTCAGCGGCGGTCTGACCAGGCTCAGCGGATAGGGCGCCACTGCAAGGTCGGCGATCATTGCCGCTTCCTGCCCGGCGCACTGCTCGCTGGAATAGGCAATGCGATAGGGACGGCCTGCGCGGTCCAGCGCGTCCAGCGCCTGTCGCCGCCATGCGCATTCAGGGCTCGACAGGGCCAGCGGCAACGGGGTGCGCTCGACCGCGACGCCACCGGCTCGGCCGGCCCAGACCAGGGGTTCGCTGTGAATGACCTCGCCGCGCGAGTCGTCCTGACCGAGGTTGCCAACGCTGACGATCGCGACGTCCAGCTCGCCGGCATCAATCCGCTGGATCATGTCGACACTGCGGCCCACCGAGACATTCACCTCGATCCCCGGATGGGTTCGGGCGAACAGAGACAACAGTCCAGGCAGAATATGCGTGCCGATGTCCGCCGGGGTACCAAAACGAACCCGCCCGTTCAGCCGCGGCGAGATGAAAGCACTGACCGTCTCCTCATTGAGCTTGAGCAGGCGCCGCGCGTAACCGAGCAGTCTTTCGCCTTCATCGGTGAGCGCAATACGTCGGGCTTCGCGGACGAACAGTGCGCAGCCAAGCATGGTCTCGAGTCGCTTTATCTGCATGCTGACCGCTGAGGTGGTTCGAAAGACTTGCCCCGCCGCGCGCGTGAAGCTGCCGCTCTCGGCGATGGATACGAAGGTGCGCAGCACATCGATCTCAAGAAGGGGCATGGCGGATTGGGGGAGCTCTTCGGGCATTCCGGGCATGGGGCTGTCCTTCAATTTTGTTGAATCGACAGTTCTATTGTAGTCGTTTGTCTGAATCGTCAAGGGCGCTCAAGCTGATTCTGCCGGCCACGAGTCGGTCGGCAGGCATCGGGTGCGCCCATGCACCCCTGGCGATGGCAGGAGGTTGCGATGCGTCATTCTGAACGGCAGCAACAGTGCGATAGGGTCGACGACCGGGCTCGTCCGGCGATGCCGGATTTTTATATGCCAGCGATGTGGCCAGTCGAACTTCAGCAGGCAGCGATCGACTGGTTCGTCGCCTGGCGCAAACGGCGCCTGTACCAGCGCCTACTCAGGCTCAGTGATAGGCAACTGCGGATGCACGACCTGAGCCGCGCGCGGCTCATCGAAAAGCTGCAAATGCCGCTGCGTCAGATGGTGGAGGAGCAGCGTTGCGCGCGCGGGCGTTAGGGCTTGCGTGCGATCAGCACGGCGCGCATCGGTGCCGGCAGCCCTTCAATGGTCTTGCCGCGGTCGTCCGGGTCGAGGAAATCAGGTAGCGACTGATAGCGCATCCAGTCGGTACTGCGCTGTTCCTCGACGCTGGTGACGCTGACATCGACACAGCGCACATCCACGAACCCGGCCCGGCGTAGCCAGCATTGCAGCGCTGCCGCCGAGGGTAGGAACCAGACGTTGCGCATCTGCGCGTAACGATCTTCGGGTACCAGCGCGGTGTGTTCGTTGCCCTCGACCACCAGGGTTTCGAGCACCAGCTCGCCACCCTTGAGCAGGCAGTCCTTCAGGTCCAACAAGTGGTCGATGGGCGAGCGCCGGTGATAAAGCACGCCCATGGAGAACACCGTGTCGAAGCCTTCGAGCTTCGGCGGTAGTTCTTCCAGGGCCATCGGCAGGTGCCAGACCGGGTGCTCGGCAAGGTAGCGTTTCATCGCGTGGAACTGGCAGAAGAACAACCAGTTCGGGTCGATACCGACGACCGAGTCGGCGCCGGCACCAAGCATGCGCCACATGTAGTAGCCATTGCCGCAGCCCACGTCGAGGATGCGTTTACCGACCAGATCGAGATGCGGGGCGACGCGCTCCCACTTCCAGTCCGAGCGCCACTCGGTATCCACGTGCACGCCGAACACATCGAAGGGGCCTTTGCGCCAGGGTGACAGGCCAAACAGCGCATCGTGGGTCGCGGTGCGTGTCGTCTCGTCGCAGTCGGCGTCCAGGCGGAAGGCCTCGCGCAATTCGATGGCGTCAGGCTGGATGTCCGGCAGCGCATCGACAGCGCGGCGCCAGCGCGGCAGATCGCCGTGACCGACGGCGAGCTTGGCGTCGAGTTGCTGCTGCAGGCCATTGGCCCAGGCGGCCAGCGAGGTGCCCGCCAGGCGCCAGGCGAGGGGAGTGAGGTCGAGGTTCATGGTAAGGCGATCAGGGAGGCGAAGTTCAGGCATTGGAACCAAGGCACGACCTTGGAGAAGCCGGCGTCCAGCAAACGTTGGCGGTGAGTTTCGAGGCTGTCGGGCTTCATCACGTTCTCGATGGCGCTGCGCTTCTGAGCAATTTCCAGTTCGCTATAGCCATTGGCGCGCTTGAAGGCGATATGCAGATCGGTCAGCAGCGTCTGCTCTTGCTCGTCTTCGAAGCGCAGTTTTTCCGACAGGATCAGCGCGCCGCCCGGCACAAGTGCCTCACGGATGCTGCCCAGCAGGGCTGGTCGTCGCTCGCGTGGGATGAACTGCAGGGTGAAGTTGAGCGCCACTAGCGAGGCCGGCCGGAATTGCAGCGTGAGGACGTCGGCATCGATCACATCCACCGGCAGCAGCTCTTGAAACATCGAATCCTGAGCGTGCAGGTATTCCCGGCAGCGCTCGACCATGGCTGGCGAATTGTCGACGGCGATCACCTGGCAATTGTCCGCCTTTACATGCCGACGCAGCGCCTGGGTGACCGCGCCCAGTGAACAGCCGAGATCGTAGAGGCGGGTATTGGGCTGGGCGAACTGCGCGGCCAGCATGCCGATGTTCTCGACAATGGTCGGGTAGCCCGGCACCGAGCGCTTGATCATGTCGGGAAACACCCGCACCACGTCTTCGTTGAAGACGAAATCCTGGGGCTGGGCGAGGGGCTTGGCGAACAAGCGGTCGGGGTCGTGGATCACGGCGGCGTTTGGGCAGGCTGAAAAACAGGGGCCGTAGTGTACCGGAAAGCTGGGCGGATCGCCGTTGCCGTGTGGACGGCCGGCGCACCGAGGGCCGGTCACCCGGTCACTGCACCTCGATGCGGCAATCGAACAGGCCCGCCGGTTCCGCCTGGCTTTCCCAGGGGCGCTGATAGGTGAGATAGAGACGGCCGCTGCCGCTATTGGCGGCTTCGAAGCGCCAGGTCGAGAGGCCATCACCGCCGATCAGGTCGTTCTTGGGCGAACTGAATACTTCCGGGCCGAGACTCTTGATCTGCTCGGACGAGACTTCGCGAAGGCTCCAGCGGTAGCCGCTGGTCGGGTTGCTTGGCAGGCTGAGAATCAGCGTTTGGCCAGGCTGCATCGACAATGGGCAGGCCGTATCGTCGCTCAGCGCGACGCTGCTGGGCGGCGCGCCGGCGCATCCGGCGAGCACGAGCAGAGCAGTGAACGGCAACAGACGGGGCAGGGAAGGAGGCATAGGCGACCGACTCGGTAGGGAAATGGAAACGCTCGGGCGTCGGATGAAACCTTAAGACCCTGACGCCCGGCCGTAAAGGCGTCATGGCGATTGCCGAGGTGTTCATGCCGTTCTGGATGGCGCGTACCGGGCGGGCCTGCAACGACCCGCTCGGTCAGAGGATCAGAACAATACCTTGACGACATCTTGGAAGCGCTTGGCGAAATGCATCGTCAAACCTTCTTTCAGGTAGTCCGGCAGTTCCTCGAAGTCGCCGCGGTTGAGCTCGGGAATGATCAGCTCGTAGAGCTTCAAACGCCGCGCGGCGATGACTTTTTCACGTAGCCCGCCGATGGGCAGGACAAGACCGGTCAGCGTCAGCTCGCCTGTCATGGCCACGCCTTTCTTCGGCGCCTGGTTGCGCGCGAGTGAAAGCAACGCGCTGGCCATACTGATGCCGGCACTCGGGCCATCCTTCGGCGTTGCGCCCTCAGGTACATGCATGTGCACGAAGGCCTGATCGAAGAATTCCGGATCGCCCTTGAACTCCTTCAGGTGCGAATTGATATAGCTGAAGGCGATCTCGGCAGACTCCTTCATGACGTCACCGAGCTTGCCAGTGAGTTTGAAGCCGCGGTTCAGCGTATGGATGCGCGTCGCCTCGATCGGCAAGGTTGCGCCACCCATGCTGTTCCAGGCGAGGCCGGTGACCACGCCGACTCCGGTGAGCAGCTGTTCCGGGTGCCAATAGGCCATGCCCAAGTAGCTCTCGATATCCTTCGGGCCAATCTTGATCTTGCTGTCCGGCTCGTCCATCAATTTGACCACGGCCTTGCGCACGAGCTTGCCGAGCTGCTTGTCCAGCTGGCGCACTCCGGCTTCGCGTGCATAACCTTCAATCAGGTTGCGCAGCGCAGTGTCGCTGATCGCCAGGCGGTTCTTCGGCACGCCGGCACGCTCAAGCTGCCGGGGCCAGAGGTGCCGCTTGGCGATCGCCAATTTCTCCTCGGTGATGTAACCCGATAGCCGAATGATTTCCATCCGGTCCAGCAGCGGCCCCGGAATCGAATAAAGACTGTTGGCGGTGCAGACGAACAACACCTTGGATAGGTCCAGACGCAGGTCCAGGTAGTGATCGAGGAAGCCGACGTTCTGCTCCGGATCGAGGGTTTCCAGCAATGCCGACGCCGGGTCGCCCTGATGACTGTTACCCAGTTTGTCGACCTCGTCGAGCATGATGACCGGGTTCATCACCTCGACTTCCTTCAGCGCCTGCACCAGCTTGCCGGGTAGGGCGCCGATATAGGTGCGCCGATGCCCTTTGATCTCCGCCTCGTCGCGCATGCCGCCAACGCTGAATCGATAGAAGGGTCGCCCTAGCGATTCGGCGATGGATTTGCCGATGCTGGTCTTGCCCACACCGGGCGGGCCGACCAGCAATACGATGGAGCCGGCAATCGCACCGCGGAATGCACCGACGGCGAGAAACTCGATGATGCGGCTCTTGATGTCGTCCAGCCCGGCGTGGTGCTCGTTGAGTATTTTTCGCGCCCGCCCCAGGTCGAGCTTATCCTCGCTGTACTGGCCCCAGGGCATCGAGGTGGCCCAGTCGAGGTAATTACGGGTCACCGCGTATTCGGGCGATCCGGTTTCGAGCACCGACAGCTTGGTCAGCTCATCGTCGATACGCTTCTGCGCGGCAGGCGGTACCACCTTGCCTTCCAGGCGCGAGCGGAACTCGTCAGCATCGGCGCTGCGGTCGTCTTTAGTGATACCCAGCTCCTGCTGGATGATCTTCAGCTGCTCTTTAAGGAAGAACTCGCGTTGGCGCTCGCCGATTTTACGGTTCACCTCGCCGGTCAGTTCCTTCTGCAGCTTGGCGACCTCGACTTCCTTGCGCAGCAGCGGCAGTACCTTTTCCATGCGCTTGAGCACCGGCACGGTGTCGAGCACTTCCTGCAGCTCTAGGCCAGGTGCGGTCGTCAGCGCGGCGGCGAAATCGGTCAGCGGCGACGGCGCGTTCGGGCTGAAGCGATTGAGGTAGTTCTTCAGCTCCTCGCTGTACAAGGGATTGAGCGGCAGAAGTTCCTTGATCGCATTGATCAAGGCCATGCCGTAGGCTTTGACCTCGTCGCGCGGGTCTTCGTCGCTCTGCGGGTATTCCACTTCCACCAGGTAAGGGGGCTTGCGCCGCAGCCAGCCGCGAATCCGCACCCGTGCCATGCCCTGGGCGACGAACTGGAGCTTGCCGCCTTCCTTGGAGGCGTGGTGTATGCGAACCATGGTGCCATGCTCGGGCAGGGCATCCGGATCGAAGCTGGCGGCATCCTGAACCGGCGTATCCATATAGAAGAGGGCCAGGCGCTGGTGCGGCGTCTTGGCAACGAGTTCGAGGGTTTCCGCCCAGGGATCCTCATTGACGATCACCGGCAGTACTTGCGCCGGGAAGAAAGGTCGGTTGTGCACCGGGATGATATAGAGCTTGTCCGGCAGATCCTGGTCGGGCAGGACCAGTCCGGTGGAAGACATGCTCTGCTCGAATTCCTGATTGCTATCGTCGTTCATGAGGCACCTGTATCGAGTACATGCTCCTTAGATGGGCATCGCCGGAATGATTTCAATCTATCTGCCCTTTTGCCCGCTTTGACCCCGGCTGGGAAAAAACTGGCGGCTCCGGTACAGTGCGCCGATATTCAGGTGCCCCAAACATGCTCAACGCCCGCCTGCTTCGCCTCGATGACAAGGCCCACGAACACGCGCACGACTACCATCAGTTGGTCTTGTCGCTGTCGGGCAGTGCCGAATTCGAAGTGGATGGCTCAGGCGGTGAAGTCTGCCGTATGCGTGCTTGCCTGGTGCCGGGTTATGCCGAGCACGAGTTCGCCGGCAAGGGCGACAACCGCATGTTGATCATCGACCTCGATGAGCAGGATCTGAGCGCCGATGACCCGCGCCTACTGGCGCAGCTATTCGAGACCCCACGCTATCCTGCGCTGGATGCCGATTTCCACAACCTGCTCAATTACGCGGGTGCCGAGTTGGCTCGCTACGGCAGTGATCCGCTGCTGTCGCGGGCGCTGGGCGGCGTGCTGTTGCGCGCCTTGCACTTGCGGGTGTTCGGCGAGGCCGCACGCCAGCCAACGGGCTCGCTGGATATCGCCCGGCTGGACGCGCATATCGAAAGCAACCTGGCGCGCCGCATCACCGTTGCCGAACTGGCGCAGGTTGCCTGTCTGAGCCCCAGCCATTTTCATGCGCAGTTCAAGGACAGCGTGGGTCTCACCCCGCATCAATATCTGTTGAAAAGCCGCCTCGATCGCGCAGCTCGGCTATTACGCGAAAGCCCGCTGCCGCTGGTGCGGATTGCCGAGGAGTGCGGTTTTTCCAGCCAGAGTGCGCTTACCACCGCGACCCGCCGTTATCTCGGCCTGACGCCCAAGCGTCTTAGATGCGGTGACAGCTGAAGCGAGGCATAACGCACCGACCCGGTGCGTTTTGCTTTGCGGAAACACTTTTTCGCGCTGTTCTAGCGAACTTTTATGACGGTTCGTTTGCTGGATTAGAAAGCCGTAGTTTTTTGTAAAAGTTCCGTAGATTTGCGCAACAACGCAAAACCCTCTCGCCGTAGATTCCCCTACCCGTTTGGCGGCCACCGCAGCGCAATCACTGGCGTGTGCGACCCGCTGGGCCTGATTCATACAACAACACTCCACGAGAGGAGCGGCGCGATGTTCAAAGCCGGTCAAGTCTTGCAGGGCGATTTCGCCAACCTGAAAGCCGCCGAATTCTTCCCCGTCATAAGCGCCAACTACAGCGTTGACGAGGCAGCCTATCTCACCGAGCTGCTGCAGCTTGCCGACCCTGGTGAAGCCGGGATCGAGGCCGTCCGCCGCAATGCGCGCGCGCTGATCGAAGACGTGCGCAGCCGGGACAATGCCGTCGATACGCTTGATGCGCTGCTGCGCCAATACAGCCTCGATACGCACGAGGGTTTGATGCTCATGTGTCTGGCCGAGGCGCTGCTGCGCGTACCGGATTCGGCGACGGCTGACGCACTGATCCGCGACAAGCTCAACGCCGCCGAGTGGGAACGCCACCTCGGCCAAAGCGACAACGTACTGGTCAACTTCGCCGCCTGGGGGCTGGTGATGACCGGCAAGGTGGTGGATCCGGAAGACGCCGATGGCCGACCAAAGAACGTTATCGGCCGGCTGATCAAACGCTCCGGTGAGCCGGTGATCCGCGCAGCGATGAACCAGGCAATGAAGCTGATGGGCAAGCAGTTCGTGCTGGGACGCAGCATCTCCGAGGCGTTGAAGAACGGCCGTCCCGAGCGCGCAAAGGGCTACACCTATTCCTTCGACATGTTGGGCGAAGCGGCACTGACCGCCGAGGATGCGCGCAAGTACATGGCCGATTACCGTCAGGCCGTCGAGACCGTTGGTGCCGAGCCGCAGGTCGGTTCCGGCCCACGTCCGTCGGTGTCGATCAAGCTGTCAGCCCTGCATCCGCGCTATGAAGTCGCCCAGCGTGAGCGCGTGCTCACCGAGCTGTTCGCCAGCGTCCGCGAACTGGCGATTCTGGCGCGCCGCCTGGATGTCAGTATCACCATCGACGCCGAAGAGGCGGATCGCCTCGAGCTGTCGCTGGAGCTTTACGAAAAACTGATGCGCGACCCCGCCATCGCCGGTTGGGGCGAGTTTGGTTTGGTCATCCAGGCCTACTCCAAGCGCTGCCTGCCAGTCCTGGTCTGGCTGACGCTGCTGGGCAAGGAACTGGGCGCGCGCATCCCGCTGCGTCTGGTTAAGGGCGCTTACTGGGACACCGAGATCAAGCAGTGCCAAGTTCAGGGCCTGAGCGGCTATCCGGTGTTCACTCGCAAGGAAGGCACCGACACCTCCTATCTAGCCTGCGCGCGCTACTTGCTGTCCGAGCACACTCGCGGCGTGATCTACCCGCAGTTCGCCAGCCACAACGCACACACCGTCAGCTGCATTCTGTCGATGGCCGATGAGTTGAAAGCGCCGCGCGAATTCGAATTCCAGCGCCTGCATGGCATGGGCGACGCCCTGTACGACACGGTGATCGAAAAGCATCGCAAGAACGTGCGCATCTACGCGCCGGTCGGTGCCCACAAGGATCTGCTGCCCTACCTGGTGCGGCGTCTGCTGGAAAACGGTGCCAACTCCTCGTTCGTTCACCAGTTGGTCGACCCGCGCGTGCCGGTGGACACCCTGATCGATCACCCGGTGACCCAGCTGCGTCAGTTCAAGACCCTCGGCAACCACCGCATCCCGCTTCCGCCCGCGCTGTACGGCACCCGGATCAACTCGCAAGGCATCAACATGAACATCCAGACTCAGTGGAACGAACTGTCCAGCGCCTATCAGACTTTCCTCAACCGTCAGTGGCAGGCTGCCCCGGTGATCGGTGGGCAGAAGCTCACCGGTACAGCGCACAAGGTGCATTGCCCGTACAACCTTAGCCAGGAAGTGGGCACCGCCCAGTTCGCCACGGCTGAGCAGGCCAAGCAGGCCGTCGACGGTCTGGCCGCTTTCTGGCCGCGCTGGAACGCCACGCCGATCGAACAGCGTGCACAGATCCTCGAGCGTCTCGGTGACCTGCTGGAAGTCAACCATGCCGAGCTGATCGCCATGTGCACGCTGGAAGCCGGCAAGACCTTGCAGGACGGCATCGACGAAGTCCGCGAAGCGGTCGATTTCTGCCGTTACTACGCGCTGCAGGCACGTCTGAAACTCGGCCGCGAAGAGCTCAAGGGCCCGACCGGCGAGCGTAACGAGCTGTTCCATGAAGGCCGTGGCGTGTTCGTCTGCGTCAGCCCCTGGAACTTCCCGCTGGCGATCTACCTGGGTCAGATCACTGCGGCCCTGGTTGCAGGCAACACTGTGCTGGCCAAGCCGGCCGAGCAGACTAGTCTGATCGCGGCCCGCGCGCTGGAGCTGATGTTCGAAGCCGGTCTGCCGAAGGAGGCGATTGCCTTCCTCCCGGGCGATGGCGCCACTCTGGGCGGCGTGTTCTGCCGCGATCCGCGTGTGGTGGGTGTGTGCTTCACCGGTTCCACCGACACGGCACGCGTCATCAACCGTCAGCTGGCGGAGAAGGAGGGCGCCATCGCCACCCTGATCGCCGAAACCGGCGGCCAGAACGCGATGATCGTCGACTCCACCGCATTGCCCGAGCAGGTGGTCAAGGACGCAGTCGGCTCGGCCTTCACCAGCGCTGGCCAGCGTTGCTCGGCCCTGCGCGTGCTTTATGTGCAGCGCGATATTGCCGACCGCGTGATTGAGCTGATCAAGGGCGCCATGGCCGAGCTGAAGGTCGGCCCGACTCACCTGCGCGAAAACGATCTCGGCCCGGTGATCGATGCCGAGGCGCGTGAAGGGTTGCTGGCGCATATCCAGCAGCTCAAGGCCGAAGGCAAGCTGATCGCCGAAGCCAAGCTACCGGGCAGCCTCAACGGTCACTTTGTGGCGCCGGTGGCGTTCGAGATCGGCGGGATTCATGAGCTGAAGAAAGAACAGTTCGGCCCGGTGTTGCATGTGGTGCGCTTCGACGCAGCGGATCTGGAGAAGGTTGTCGCTGACATCAACGCCACTGGCTACGGCCTGACCCTCGGCGTGCACACCCGCAACGAGGAAACTGCCGAGCGCATCGAAGCGCTGGCGCGGGTTGGCAACCTCTACGTCAACCGCAACCAGGTGGGCGCGGTGGTCGGCGTGCAGCCGTTCGGAGGCTGTGGCCTGTCCGGCACCGGCCCGAAAGCCGGTGGTCCGAGCTATCTGCTGCGCTTCGTCAACGAGCGCACCACCTCCACCAACACCACTGCCGTCGGCGGCAACGCGTCCTTGCTGTCGCTGGCAGACGACTGATCATCGGCTTGGCAACAAACAGCCGGCGGCCCTGTTCAGGGACCGTCGGCGAAGTAGAACAACCAGAACAGTTGGCGGATCGCTCTTCCGCCACTGATGGGCCCGATTGGGTCCGTCGCCGGTGATGGCGCGAACCGCCATCGCCCTCTGCCAGGTGGGACCGGGAATACCCTCGCGCCCATCCACAACAACAAACAGGCTGTTGAAAAAAAACGTAGGCGAGGCCGCCGAGGCAAGGCAAAAACAGGCGAGAAAGCGGAGTTTACTGCGGTAAATGAGCATTTGGAGCCTGTTTTTAACGCCGCATCGGCAACGCAGGTAGTTTTTCCAACCGGCCATTAACGAAGGAACAAAATGAGCATTAGCACTCCCACCTTGATCACTTTCGTGATCTATATCGGCGCCATGCTGCTGATCGGCTTCATCGCCTACCGCGCAACCAAGAACTTCGACGACTACATCCTGGGGGGACGTAGCCTGGGCAGTTTCGTCACGGCACTGTCGGCGGGTGCCTCGGACATGAGCGGCTGGTTGCTGATGGGCCTTCCCGGGGCGATTTTCGTTGCGGGTCTGTCGGAAAGCTGGATCGCCATCGGCTTGATCGCCGGTGCCTGGCTGAACTGGCTGTTCGTTGCCGGACGCCTGCGCGTGCATACCGAGCGCAACAAGAACGCGCTCACGCTGCCAGACTACTTCTCGCACCGTTTCGAAGATGACAGCCGCCTGCTGCGCATCTTCTCGGCGCTGGTCGTCCTGGTGTTCTTTACCATCTATTGCGCTTCTGGCGTCGTCGCTGGTGCCCGTCTGTTCGAGAGCAGCTTCGGCGTGCCGTACGACCTGGCACTCTGGATTGGCGCGGCAGCGACCATCCTCTACGTGTTCATCGGCGGCTTCCTTGCCGTGAGCTGGACCGACACCGTGCAAGCGACGCTGATGATCTTCGCGCTGCTGATCACGCCGGTGTTCGTGATCCTGGCGTTGGGCGACATGGGCGCGGCGATGGATACCATCGAGACGCTGAAGCCGGCCGCCTTCGACATGTTCAACGGCCTGTCTTTCGTCGCCATCGTTTCACTGTTGGCGTGGGGCCTGGGCTACTTCGGCCAGCCGCACATTCTGGTGCGCTTCATGGCCGCCGACTCGGTGAAGACCATCCCCAATGCACGTCGCATCGGTATGGCGTGGATGATCCTGACCCTGGCCGGTGCCGTGGCGGTGGGCTTCTTTGGCATCGCCTATTTCGCCGGTCATCCGGAGCTGGCCGGACCGGTCAGCCAGAACGGCGAGCGCGTGTTCATGGAATTGGTGAAGATCCTGTTCAACCCGTGGGTGGCCGGCATCATTCTGTCCGGCGTTCTGGCGGCGGCGATGAGCACCCTCAGCGCGCAGTTGCTGGTCAGCTCCAGCGCCCTGACGCAGGACTTCTACAAGGCGATGCTGCGCAAGAACGCTTCGCAGACCGAGCTGGTATGGGTTGGCCGTGCGATGGTGCTGTTGATCGCCTTCATCGCGCTCGGCATCGCCTCCAATCCGGACAGCAAGGTGCTGGGCCTGGTCTCCTACGCCTGGGCAGGCTTTGGCGCCGCCTTCGGTCCGGTGGTACTGATCTCGCTGCTGTGGAAGCACATGACGCGTAACGGTGCGCTGGCCGGCATGGTCGTGGGTGCTGTCACCGTGGTGGTCTGGAAGCAATTCATCGGCCTCGGTCTGTATGAAATCATCCCGGGCTTCATTCTCGCGAGCATCGCTATCGTCGTGTTCAGCAAGATTGGTCAAGGTGCTTCGACGAGCATGATCAAGCGCTTTGAAGACGCTGAGAGCGAGTACCAAGGCCACTGATAACGGGCTGTAACGAAAACCCCGCTGCCAGCATCCTGGCAGCGGGGTTTTTTTCATGGGGGGCTCTGCCCGGGTTCGCGGATCAGTCGTCGACGATGATATTTTCGCGGTCGTCCTTGGCCCCGGCGGCAATCATATGCTCGGCCTGGTCCTCGGTGATATGAGTGCTGGCGCCATCGATATGCGCAACGGACATGCGCGCGTTCGGGTCAGTACTGATACGTGTGTCCATGATGGCGCTGCGGTAGGTGGTGCCTTCGAGCGTGGTGGAACAGGTGCCGGTGGGGATATCGATCGTGACGGACATGGCGGACCTCCAAGGATGTCATGTGGAGCGGCACTGGACGTGCGCGACCCTTATTCGTCTGACCGCTACTGTGCCGATCCGTTGCCCTGAAGCGCGGAGAGAGTCAATGGAGCACGTAGCCGAACGAGGTTGCTGGCCGGGCCGTATGCCCCTGGCGAAACCCGGGTGGCGCATGTTCTGCAGCCGCTCCCAGGCCACGTATGTGGTTCTGTGTCTCAGGCCGCCCCTGCCGAGAGCGGTAAAACCGTCCTGACGCGGGCGAAAGCGCCAAGCAGACGCTATCCTTGAACATCTACTCGGCCATCCGTTGCCAGCGCTGCGCAACCTAGCGTTCGTGTTTTGTCAGTGGAGGCGGGGGCTACTCCGCAGCACAAGGAAATTCCAATGAATGTGAGCACTCCGACCCTGATCACCTTTGTGATCTATATCGCGGCGATGATCCTCATCGGCTTCACGGCCTATCGCGCCACCAACAATTTCGATGATTACATCCTGGGTGGTCGTAGTCTCGGCAGCTTCGTCACAGCGTTGTCGGCCGGTGCTTCGGACATGAGCGGCTGGTTGCTCATGGGCCTACCGGGCGCCATCTTCGTTGCCGGCCTGTCGGAAAGCTGGATCGCCATCGGCTTGATTGCCGGTGCCTGGCTCAACTGGATCTTCGTCGCCGGGCGGCTGCGGGTGCACACCGAACACAACCATAACGCGCTGACGCTGCCGGACTATTTTTCCCACCGTTTCGAGGACGCCAGTCGCCTGCTGCGGATCTTCTCGGCCCTGGTCATTCTGGTGTTCTTCACCATCTACTGCGCCTCCGGCGTGGTGGCGGGTGCGCGCTTGTTCGAATCGACCTTTGGCATGGAATACGGTACTGCGCTGTGGGTCGGCGCTGCGGCGACCATCCTTTATGTCTTCGTCGGTGGTTTCCTCGCTGTGAGCTGGACCGATACCGTGCAGGCGACGCTGATGATCTTTGCACTGCTGATCACGCCGGTATTCGTCATCTTCGCCCTTGGCGACATGGGGACAGTAATGGACACCATCGCCGCGCAGGATCCATCTAACTTCGACATGTTCAAAGGGCTGTCCTTCATCGCGATCATCTCGTTGCTGGGCTGGGGCCTGGGCTATTTCGGCCAGCCGCACATTCTGGTGCGCTTCATGGCCGCCGACTCGGTGAAAACCATCCCCAACGCCCGCCGCATCGGCATGGCCTGGATGATCCTGACCCTGCTCGGCGCGGTTACCGTGGGCTTTCTCGGCATCGCCTATTTCGCGGACAACCCGGCGCTGGCGGGTCCGGTCACCGAAAACGGTGAGCGGGTGTTCATGGAGCTGGTCAAGCTGATGTTCAATCCATGGGTGGCCGGTATCATCCTCTCCGGTGTACTGGCGGCGGTCATGAGTACGCTCAGTGCGCAACTGCTGGTCAGCTCCAGCGCCCTGACACAAGATTTCTACAAAGCCTTTCTGCGCAAAGGCGCGTCGCAGACCGAGCTGGTCTGGGTTGGCCGTGGCATGGTTCTGTTGATTGCGATGATCGCGATTGGCATCGCCTCGAACCCGGACAGCAAGGTCCTAGGGCTGGTGTCCTACGCCTGGGCTGGGTTCGGCGCCGCTTTCGGTCCGGTGGTGCTGATTTCGCTGATCTGGAAGCGCATGACCCGCAACGGCGCCCTGGTCGGGATGTTGGTCGGTGCGGTGACCGTGGTGGTCTGGAAGCAATTCATCGGCCTTGGGCTGTACGAGATCATCCCAGGATTTATCTTCGCCAGCATCGCCATTTATGTAGTGAGCCTCATGGGCAAAGAGCCAGCCGCTTCCATCCAGAAACGTTTTGAGGTTGCTGACGCGGAATATCGCGCAGGCTGAGCACAGCGTCCCGGGATGAGCGCCAGCGTCGCGATGGTCCCGCCTCGACGCTGTTGCTTGCAGTTGGGGTGCATGGCACAGGAATAGGCTGTCGCCCGTTAGCGCAACGGTGGATACTGATTGGCCAGGCGCCGGACCATTGGCGCCTCTGACAGGAAATTCAGGAGTATTCCGATGAAAGCGCAATCTGTGATGATCACCCGTGCAATGGCCGTCGTGCTGGCGGCTTTTTTGATGACGGGCTGCAGCCTGCGCTTGCCGGGCGTCGGTATCGACATTGGCGATAGTGGTGGCCATGGCGGTGGCACGCACTGCCCGCCTGGCCAAGCCAAGAAAGGCAATTGCTGATAACGGAGCAAAACCGCAGGCTGAGCGGCATGTTGCTGCTCAGCAGCGGCGATGGGTGCACCCATCCTATGGCCTGCCTCGCAAGTCCATCGCCGCATCAACAAGCGCACCCTTACAGCGCCGTCCGCCCGCCCGCACCGTAGGCTGGCTGCAACCCATCAAAGCGCTGCTGATAGTTTCGCCCAACCCAAGCCAACCCAACGCCCAATCTCGCTTCGAGCGGAACCGTCGCCTTTAGACAGTCCTTTGCACCCGGGGTAAACAAAGCGGCACACGAGATATTTCCAGAACCCCGGTACCGCTCGTCTCCAGAACAGCCGGCGCTTTTGACAGGTCGTAACTTTCTGCCACGGTTAGTCTGAAGTGCGCGTACCGCTTGCGCTTGGTAGCCCCGGCAAAGCTCGCATCGCTAGAACAAAAACAATAAACAACTGAGGAATGTCCCATGCTTCCAAGCAAGTTGGCTTCAGCCTGTGCGCGTGCCGTTATCGGCGTGATGCTGGTAGGTACGATCGGAGTTGCCGCCGATGTTCAGGCTCGGTCGAAACCCATCAAACCGCCGGTGTCCCACAGCGAATCACGTGAGCAGGATTCGCGCACCTTCGTCCCGGTCGAATCGCCGCTAGCGGCTTTTCCCGGACTGCCAAGCGAACGCTGGTCCGGCATTTATCAAGGCTCGTCCTATCAGATCGAAGTACCGCCGAATTGGAACGGCATGCTGGTGATGTACGCCCATGGCTATCGCGGCCCGGGCCCGGAACTCACCGTGGGGCCGCCACCGATCCGCCCATGGTTGCTGCAACAGGGCTACGCTTGGGCTGCGTCCAGCTACAGCAAGAATTACTACGATGTGCGCGCTGGTATCGAAGACACCAACGCCCTGGCGCTGGCTTTCAGCAGCCTGACCGGCAAGGCGCAACCGACCAAGACCTACATCACCGGGCATTCCATGGGCGGCCACGTTGCGGCAGCGGCAGTTGAAGCCGAGACCTACGCTACCGCCAACAATCCGGTGCGTTACAGCGGTTCGGTGCCCATGTGCGGTGTCACGGGCGACGTCTATGAATTCGAATACCTGATGAACTTCACCTTTGCCGCCCAGCATCTGGCAGGCCTGGGACCGACCACGTTTCCGGCCACCGATTTCCAGGCCAAGCTGCCGCAGATCATCGGCGCGCTGTGGGATACCTACCCGACCGATCCGTCGCCGCAGGGTGAAAAGCTCGAAGGCATCGTCCGCGACCTCAGTGGTGGCGAGCGCCCGATCTTCGCCGAAGGCTTCCGCACCAGCTTGCAAAGCGTCGTGCTGGGTACCGGTGGTCGAGACGGCTCGGTCGACGGCATCCTCGCTGATTCGCTCTCCGGCAACCTTGCCACCCGCTATCAGTTCGATACGAACAAGGCGATGTCCCGCGAGGAACGCGAATTCAACGATTCGATCATCCGTGTCATCGGCCACCCACCAGCCAATAGCATTCGCCCGGATGGCCTGCGCTGGATTCCGGTGGTGAATGGCCAGTTCAACGTCCCGGTGGTCAGCATCCATACCCTGGGCGATCTGTATGTGCCGTTCAAACATCAGCAGCTCTACCGCCGCAACGCCATCGCCAACGGCAACGGCGATCTGCTGGTGCAACGCGCGATCCGCGCGCCCAGCCACTGTGATTTCACCTATCAGGAACAGATCGAAGCGATGGCGGCGATGCTGCAATGGGAACAGCAGGGCATTAAGCCGGCCGGAGATGATGTGATCAACCCACGCGTCGTCGCCAATCCTGCCTATGGTTGCGAGTTCACACGTAACGACGGTACGCAGAATCGGACAGCGCTGCCGGCCTGCCCGGAAAGCTGATGTTCTGGCCCGTTGAACGAGGTCGAATCCGTTGATCCCAAAGAAGCCCTGCCAGCCAGGGCTTTCTCGCCATTGAGAACCGCCCATTTTTTTGCCAACCGTTGGTGGACTGCGAGCGCAGAACGATGGCGCACTGAAAGATCGAACGGATCCTCGCTCGCGCTGATTTATGTGCGATGAGCTGGGCTTGGCTCAATCGGTCGTAAGGATTTTTCTTTGTCGTCGACAGCGCATGAGTCCTGCGCTAGGGCTATTTGCCATACCGGGTGTAACCCATGAGCACCATGAACATTTCATTACCTGAAACGCTCAAAAGCCTCGTCGACAATCAGGCCAATCAACGGGGCTATGGGACCGTGAATACGTCCGCGAATTGATTCGTGAGGACCAGGACCGTCAGCAGCATAGAGCCATGCTTCTCGCGGGAGCCTCGTCTGCTCCAACCACTGCCGTTGGTGCCCACTATTTCGAACCCCTTCGTGACCGCGTGCGGAACGTTAGCGGAAGCAAAGCCGGTATTCCAAGTGCTCAAGTGCTCAAGCGATTCAAGATGCAGACGACATTATTGGCGACCTGAGCGAACGAGCCGGAGCTGCCACCCTCGGCCTTATCGACGCGCTAGAACGCGCTTACAGATAACCGCGCAGCATCCGTCGTCCGGCTCCAGTCGATACGTCCACGAGCTCGGTCTGTCAGAACTGCGCTGCTGGAGCCAAGCGATACCCGTATGTCGTGGTCTAGATCGAGCGTGACGACTATATAGACATATGGCGAATGCGACACGGTGCACGTGCTGTCCCGGCATGGCTCGCTGATGGGGCTAAATAAATCTGTCCCTTTATCAACTCATCGCTGTTAACACCTGGCCACCGGTAGTTTTTGTACTGTAATGACGAGACTAGGGTTCGATGTGTCGGACACGCCTTCATTCGGAACATGGGAGCATGACTATGTTGGTATCAACCGAAATCCACTCCACCCGTGCGGTCACGGCGCTGCCTTTCGTGCATCGCATGGCTTTGCTGCTATGTGTCGCTGCGATGGTGCTGTTTACAACGCAGACCTTCGCTCACCATGGATGGTCGTGGGCGGAAGAAGAGCAGTCGGAGTTGAAGGGCACGATTAGTGAGATTTCGATGGCGCCACCTCATCCAGCTCTGCGCGTAAAGGCTCAAGACGGCCGTGTATGGCAAGTCGACTTGAGCAATCCGAGCCAGACGCAACGTTCCGGTTTCACCGGCGATACTGCCGAGGTGGGAGATGACATCACCGTACTCGGCAATCGCACCAAAGAGCCAAACAAAGCCCATATGAAAGCCGTGCGCATTACGGTCGATGGCAAGCAGTACGACATGTATCCGGAACGCATCAAGGAATGACGACACGGCGATGACAGCGTTTCTGCAATCAGTCGCCGACTGGCCCGGTGCCGTCTTCCTGCAGGAATACTGGATCGCCTATCTCATCGTGAATGCCGCGCACATCCTTGGCATAGGGCTGCTCCTGGGCGCAATCCTGCCGCTGGATCTATGCCTGTTGCGTACAACGCGCGGACGGGAACTGCCGGTCCTCGGACCCTTTCTGGTGCGCGCAGCGGTAACGGGCACCACACTCGCAGTGATAACGGGACTTTGGTTGTTCTCGGTAAAGCCGGTCGAGTATGCAGCAAACCCGGCCTTCCGTTACAAGGCAGCACTGCTGGTGCTGGCAGCCTGCATCGTTGCACTTCAGCATCACGGCAAGTCCTTTATGACCGCCCTGCACAGCGGCCAGCCAACGGCGCGAGTCCGCACCCTGGCCGCCGCATCCGCTATTGTTTGGCTTTCTACTCTCGTAGCTGGTCGCTGGATCGGCTTTGTGTGATGTGAGGCTGTCGACGGGGAAGTTGGCGGCGCCAGCCGACATCGCTGACGATATGCCCTAGAGGTTTGGCTGCTTTGAACAGCCTGGTTATGGCCGCTTTTGGGCTAGGAGCGGACGGTGACCTCAATAACTAAACCAGTCCTTTTTTAAGCTTGGATCGGTTGTGGGAGGTGGGGTGTCGGCGGAAGGATCAACATCAAAAAGCCCTGCAAGTGCAGGGCTTTTTGATGTGGAGCGGGTGAAGGGGAATCGAACCCTTTTGCTTAGTGTGTCGTTCCGGCTCAAAGCCTGTCGTTATGCGGCTTCCGGGCTGAGCCGTCTGCTCGTTTCGGCGCAGTACGTCACAGTGTTTTCGACAGTTTATCGACACTCCTTCAGTCAGGTTCATCTGGGTGGTAGTTGAAGTACGTTAAGTCGATAAACTGGTATTCAGAGTCTATAATTTTTTCCAGTACCCTAAGGCCGAGATTCGGATCATGCGCTGTTGTAGTGAATTTTCCCTCGTTATACTCATTCTTCAATAACGAAAAGTACTCCGTTTCAAAAAACCCCCAGGCTTGGAAAGCAATTAAATCTCCATTTTCTAGCATAAATTCTTTAAGGTGACGCCAGTTCATAAAACCTTCCGCTTGTGGACTGCAGAAGGAGCCCAAGAACTCCATGGCGCTCTCTGATTGGGTGCCGAGGGAGGCCCCATGTCCCGTCGGGTCATGCTCGGCGCAAATATTGATAAAACGGCCTAATATGCTTTCTGGCTTGATCTCATCTACAATCCTTAAAAACCGCTCGAGGGTTGAAAATGGCGCTATGTTTACTACGGTGATCATGTAAGGAGCAATGGTTTCTGGGTGTGAGTTACGCCATAAAAAAGCGAACCCGTTGTTTCCTTGCGAAGTGCCTTTAGCGGCAATGTACCTCAAAGCTGTTAGCATCTGTTGTACGTGGCTATCTAGCCGTTTTATATCGCCGCCGCTGTAAAGTCCCATGTCGTAGAGGCATATGTGAAAACCCGACAAATGATCATCAGCAATTGATAGTGAAAGATTTCCTTCCGTAATTTCTTTCGGATCTACGATCTCAAGGCTTATTTTTGTTTTATCTTGGACTGGTTTTAAGCAAAGAATTTTCCTTTGGTGCCATGTGATTTCATTGAAAACGTAGTGTCGTAAAAGTGTCGGCCATTCGGTTGAAATAATGACGCTTATTATGTCGGAGCTGGCGAGTAGAGGTATATAGGATCTTAGTTCGGCTGCGTATGCTGAAAGCTCCGTCCCTGCTTGTCGTGTTGGTTCTTTGATATTCTTGAGCTCTACAAGAACAATTGTTTCAGATTCGGATGAATATAATAGAACGTCTGGACGAAGTATATCCCCACTTTTTAATGATATGTTTTCATCAAAAGAAATTGGATAATTGTAGTTAAGACAGTCGATGCAGTAGCTATAGCTTTCCGCAATTCGTTTTTCTTCGCCAGCGTATCCATCTAATGATTTAGGGGCGATTAATTCGCCCAAGCCGTACACTTGGCTAATTTCCTTAGTTAGCCAGGCTTGCATCGCTGCTTCGCTTGCAAACATAGGGTTCTCGATGTTTTTTATAAAGGTGGATTTAAGGTAGGAAGTTGTTTTCTGCGGAACAAGCGGGTTTATACCGGCCACACATCTGCTTGAAAGCAACCTTGGCGCCTTTCCGGCAGTCGCGGTAAATCAGCGAGCCGCGTTTGTAGTTTTGGCACACGCTGCTGAAGTCGATCTGGTCGTTTACGACAGTCCATTGAAACTGTCCGCCTACGCGCTGCTTGTTATGGCCATTCTCCCAGCTCCAGTTGCTCATGTTCGTCTCACGGGTCTCTGAGCGCTTCTGAGTGTTGCTGGACGAACTGGAAGCGTAGTAGCGGGCTGGCGGAGGTTGCATCGTGTTGGCGACAGGGCGGGGTGTGTAGTTTTCGTCGCTGAAAGAGGTTTGCTTGCGTTCTATCGTGCGCGCCGAGGCCTCTTCGAACCATTCGATTTCAGCCTGGGTTAATGGGCGTTGCCCTTTTGGTTCAGGTGCCGCTGATGGTTCTGGAGCGTCGTATTGCGCCAGTGAAGGCTCGCTAACTGGCTGGGCGGGTTCTGCCTGCTCTTGGTTGAACCAGGTCTTGCCTGTGACATTAGTGCCCGAATTGATCTGGTTTATATCCAGCGCAATGGGCTCTGCGATCAGAGCTGCCAATCCCAGCAAGATCGCCGATCCAATGCTCAGGATGGCGACGAGCCTCCATGGGCTGTCTTTTTTCCTGCTACGCAGATGTTCGGGTGCATCTTCCCATTCCGATCTCATGTCGCCTCCTTGCGCTTTACAGTGGACAAACGTACCTGCTCCCTTCATCGCTCGATAACAAGCTGTCTATTTATACAGTGATTATTGGTGCCGCTGCGGGTAAAATTGCTGCTTGCACGTGCCGATTGCTAGTCGTAATTCGCTCCAGTCGGTTTCGCCAGTTGGCTGAGCGCTGGTACGACAAGAGAAAAATCTGATACGAGACGTATTTGTTTGCGCTTCGCTGAGAGCTAAATGAAAGAATTAGACATCAAAAGATTGCTAGTGCAAAAGCTGGCGCAAGAAGGCAGCACAAATGCGTTGGCTTCCGAATTCCCTTTTGATTTCGGTCGACGTCGAGCCGACCTGATTAGCATCGCTGATGACAAGCTCTCTGGCTATGAAATAAAGTCCTATTTCGATAAGCTTACAAATCTCGCTGTTCAGCTGAAAAGTTACATCTCGGTTTTTGATTATGTTTATGTTGTTTGTGATGAGCGCCATTTAAGTAAGGTCCGAGAAATCGCGCCTTCCAAAGTCGGAATATACATCGCTCACGACCGATCCTTAGTGTTAAAGCGGAAAGCTAAGATAAATAATAGACTTAATAAGCTTGTGATGCTTGATGTAATGCCTTCGCCGTTTCTAAAACAGTGCTTCAAGTTAAGCGCTAAATCTAAATTTGAGCTCTGTCAAAAAATCAGTGCTGTAAGTAAAGAAAAAGAGATTAGACGTGTTCTTCTTCACTATATAAATTTAAGGTACGCTACTCAAACGAAGCTTTTTCATAATGATACGAGTGACCTCGTAACCTTAGACGACGTTTTCTCATTGTTCTCCGCGCCGCCTCGGAATTTAGAGTGAAAGTACACTTACGCGTCTGACGATATAGTTATTTATTCTCACTGAGATCCAAAATGAAGGGCTTATACCTGAAGGCTTGTTTTTGGAGGCGCTTAGTATCTCGTCGTCGCCCCAGGTGCCTTGTGTTTGATATAGCGGGTCTTTAACTACCTTCTTTGCACATTCAAAATAAGAGCCGCTGTTTCGTCTGTATCTGTAATAATAAAATCTATCATCAGTGCAGAAGTCTATCCGAGGTATGAAGGTTCCGCCGCGCATTTCTATTTGGTTGATATTCACTGCTGCATAATCACCAAACCGTAGCGCGGGGTGTTTCGCGGACAGCAGCTTATAGAGCTCATGTTCGCAAATGCTAAATGACCCGTGTTCATCTTCCCCTGTTTCGTCCTTCACGCTTTGAGGGAACGACCCTGCGATACAAACGAAGCTTTCTACGTAGTCTTTGATTCCTGGTTTTTTGAGGAGGGCTTTATATGCGTTGGAGTAATCGTCCGCGATTGCCTGTATCCCCACAGATTTTACGTTTGCTCTAATACAGCCATCATCTAATAACAGGTAGAGCTTGGCGTTTCCAAGGTTTACCCTGACAGATTCTACGATGAAGTTATAGTCGCTTTCGTCTAATCCGGTAGGCAGTCTCAATGCCATCCGCTCTACGCTGCGGGCCATTTCCTTAACGAAAAGTTTCGTCTGGTCTAGAGTTGGATCAAGGTCAAGATCGATGTGTATAGCAGGGCAGATTTTGAGGCCTGGATAAGAATTCAGTACTTCTCGCCAGCAATAATAGCCATTGTTCGGGGTAAGTATGCTCTCAATCTGAAGATTCTGTTGCTTAGGATCTGTTGTAACATCAAGTATGAATGGAGAGTTGCCCTGGATTTCACCAATTTGATCTATCCGTTTAGATATATCACCAAGCGGGTTATTTTTACTCAAGCGTGATCGGGTAATCTCGTAAATTGGAAGTACGTTTTTGAGCACCGAATTTGGTATGTTACCCATGCCTCGAAGCTCTGAGTCTTTAGTTTTAAGTACGGGGAAGTACCAAAAATTAGTCCAATCCATGCCCTTTCATCCCTAATGATTTGGCTCTCACCCGAACGGCAAGAGTAGACACTTTAAATTCCTGTGCCACGGCTTCAATACTACCGTTAAGCGATTTCACACGCTCTCTGAACTCGGTTTCTGGCATAAGAAGTTCGCTAGCAAATCTGTTGGCCTCCGCTTCCATTCGATTGCTGTTGGAGTTCCGGAAGAAGTTTTGATCAACAAAGTTTTCCTGCGTTTTTCTGTGCTTAAAATAATGCCCTAGCTCATGGGCTATGGTGAATCTCTGTCTATTAGGATGATGTAGTGAGTTGACCTTCATCAACCAACCTTGCTTGTCTGGATACGCACTTAGCGAACCGGAAACCTCATCATCCATAGGAACACATAGAAGTTCGATTCCAAGAGCTTTAGTCAGTGCATGTATATCTAAAGGAGAGATGCACAGCTGTAGCTCCTTGGCCTTTGCGCGTATTTGGTCGGCAGTAAGTTGTCCATCGCTTACCAGAGGCTGCTTCGCTGTGTCGATACTTTTTCGGCGTATAAATGCCATGAGTTGCCTACTCGGTTAGCCTGCTTGCTTCTGTTTTGACATCTTCTTCTGACCTGTCTAACAAGGAAACCTTCTCTTCGATTGTTTGCGCGTTGGTTTCTAGAATTTCCACTCGCGAATTCAAAAGGTCGATCATGTCGATCATGTCGCCGTATGTAGAGTTGATTTTCCCAATTTCTTTTTTAGCTTTCTTTTCAACTAGTTTAGTAAATATCGAGCTAGTGGTGTAATTGTTAATTTGAACTCTTGCCTCGTAAACCGCTTCAGTCCGGGATGAGCTTCGAATAATGAGAAATGCGATTGTGCCTCGTCAACCGCTGACATCATCCCGAACAGGCAAACCCTAAACGAAAAAGCCCTGCGATGGCAGGGCTTTTCTGATCTGGAGCGGGCGAAGGGAATCGAACCCTCGTCATGAGCTTGGGAAGCTCAGGTAATGCCATTATACGACGCCCGCTCAGGGGTGCCTTTGTACCAGAAGCTGTGGTGGAAAAGAAGCGGGGCGGGGCCGCATCGGGCGAATGGCTCAGATCTGCTCGATTTCTTCCTGCGTCAGGTGGCGGTACTGGCCGGGGGAGAGGGCAGGGTCGAGCAGCAGCGGGCCCATGCGTTCGCGGTGCAGGGCGGTGACCTTGTTGTTGAAGTGGCCGAACATCCGTTTGACCTGATGGTAGCGGCCTTCGTGTAGGGTCAGGCGTGCCTTTCGCGCATCGAGCAGTTCGAGCTCGGCGGGGAGGGTGGTGAGGTTCTCGAAGCGAAAGTAGAGGCCTTGGGCGAAGCGGTCGACGCAGCTAGGGTCGATGAGGTCTTCAGTTTCCACGAGATAGGTTTTGCCCAGCAGGCTTTCCGGTTGGGTCAGGCGGCGGGACCAGAGGCCGTCGTTGGTGATGATCATCAGCCCGGTGGTGTTGAAGTCCAGTCGCCCGGCGATGTGCAATTCGTCCTTGTCCGGCTCGTTCAGCAGATCCAGCACTGTGGGGTGTTGCGGGTCGGCGGTGGCGCTGACGCAGCCGGCCGGTTTGTTGAGCATAAAGAAGCGCGCGGGCTTGCCTGCCTGCAGTACGTCGCCGTCCAACTCGATACGGTCGAAGACGCGGACCTCATGTGTGCCGTCGCAAACTGTCTCTCCATTCACCGCAGCACGACCGGACGCCAGCAGCAGGCGCGCTTGGCGATGGCTGCAATGGGGCAACTTGGCAAGGAAGCGGTCGAGGCGCATCAGAGTTTTGCAGGCAGCTCGCCGCGAGCGCAGCGCGGGCAAATGCAGGCTTTGTTTAGCGCGTCGTCCGGAACCCGTTCACGAGCTTCGGGAGCAATTTCGGCGCTGAAGCACCAGCAGGGCTGCGTTGCGGTAGCCGGGTTGCTGAGACCGCATTGATTAGGTTCGCCGCAGACCGGGCATGTACTGGGATTAAGCGTGTGAGTCATAACCGCCTCCAGGCAGTGGCTGCGCATTTGTGGAGCGGTCATTGGGAAACGAAGCGGGAGACCGGCGTTGCACACGGCTCCCGCACTGCCACAGCCTTACTTGACGCGCTGACCTGGCTTGGCACCGCTGTCCGGGCTGAGCAGGTAGATCTCTTCACCGCCAGGGCCGGCGGCCAGCACCATACCTTCGGAGACGCCGAACTTCATCTTGCGCGCGGCGAGGTTCGCGACGTAGAGGGTCAGGCGGCCTTCCAGCTTGCTCGGGTCCGGGTAGGCGCTTTTGATGCCGGAGAACACGTTGCGCTTGGCATCGCCGATGTCGAGGGTCAGGCGCAGCAGCTTGTCGGCGCCTTCGACGAACTCGCACTTCTCGATCAGCGCGATGCGCAGGTCGACTGCCGCAAAGGCGTCGAAGGCGATTTCCGCGGCGATGGGCTCTTTAGTCAGCTCTCCATTGCCGCTCGGCTGGGCGGTAGCTTCGGTGGAGGCGAGGTCTTCTTTGGATGATTCGATCATGGCTTCGATTTTCGCGGGCTCGATACGGGTCAGCAGTGGTGTGAAGGCGTTCAGCTGATGGTTGCTTAGAAGCTCGGCGTGGTCGTTCCAGGTCAGCGGCTCGACATTGAGGAAGCGCTCAGCGTCCGCTGCCAGATTCGGCAGTACCGGCTTGAGGAAGATCACCAGCTGGCGGAACAGATTGATACCCGTGGCGCAGATCGCCTGGACTTCGGCCTGCTTGCCTTCCTGCTTGTTCAACACCCAGGGCGCCTTGTCAGCGATCCAGGCGTTGGCGCGATCAGCCAGCCCCATGATTTCGCGCATCGCGCGGGCGAAATCTCGGTTTTCGTAAGCCTCGGCAATCGACGGGGCCGCTGCAAGGAAGGCATCGGTCAGCTCGGGAGCGGCGTTATCCGCTACCAGCAGTCCCGCGTTGCCCTTGTGAATGAAGCCGGCGCAGCGGCTGGCGATGTTGACGACTTTGCCGACGAGGTCGGAGTTGACCTTCTGTACGAAGTCTTCGAGGTTCAGGTCGAGATCGTCGACGCCGCGGCCGAGCTTGGCGGCGTAGTAGTAGCGCAGATATTCGGGGTTCAGGTGTTCGAGGTAGGTGCGCGCCTTGATAAAGGTGCCCCGGGACTTGGACATTTTCTGACCGTTCACTGTCAGGTAGCCGTGCACCGCAACGGCGGTTGGCTTGCGCAGGCCCGCGCCTTCGAGCATGGCCGGCCAGAACAGGGTGTGGAAGTTGATGATGTCTTTACCGATGAAGTGGTACAGCTCGGTGGTCGAATCCTTCTTCCAAAAGGCATCGAAGTCCAGTTCCGGGCGACGTGCGCAGAGGTTCTTGAAGCTGGCCATGTAGCCGATCGGCGCATCCAGCCAGACGTAGAAGTACTTGCCGGGCTCGCCCGGAATTTCGAAGCCGAAGTAGGGCGCGTCGCGGGAAATGTCCCATTCGTGCAGGCCCGCATCGAGCCACTCGGCGATCTTGTTCGCCACCGAGTCCTGCAGGCTGCCGCTGCGGGTCCATTCTTTCAGCATCGCCTCGAAGTCGGGCAGCTTGAAGAAGAAGTGCTTGGAGTCGCGCAGCACGGGCGTTGCGCCGGAAATGGCCGAGCGCGGATCTTTCAGTTCGGTGGGTTCGTAGGTCGCGCCGCACTTTTCGCAATTGTCGCCGTACTGGTCCTCTGCACCACACTTCGGGCAAGTGCCCTTGATGAAGCGGTCCGCGAGGAACATGCCTTTCTCGGGATCGAAATACTGGGTCACGGAGCGCGTGGCGATATGTCCGGCGTCGCGTAGACGGCTGTAAATCATTTCCGACAGTTCGCGGTTTTCTTCGGAGTGGGTCGAATAGAAATTGTCGAAATTCACCAGGAAGTCGGCGAAGTCGGCGCTGTGTTCGGCTTGGACGTTAGCGATCAGCTGCTCGGCGGTGATGCCTTCCTTTTCGGCGCGCAGCATGATGGCCGAGCCGTGCGCATCGTCGGCGCAGACATAGATGCACTGGTTGCCGCGCAATTTCTGAAAGCGCACCCACATGTCCGTTTGGATGTACTCGAGCATGTGGCCAAGGTGGATCGAACCGTTGGCGTAGGGCAGGGCACTGGTAACGAGGATCTGGCGAGCTTCGGACATTGGGAAATCTGCAGTCGGGATTGCGAAGTGAGTCGGTAACTATAAGGGAAGCAGCTACAAGCTTGAAGCCGTAAGCGGGAGCAAAAGCAAATGGAGTCGGTCTGGCCTGATGGAACCAGGCATTGATACGAGCACCGCACGCTGGCGATGAATAGAGCGGCACAGCAGGGTTATATGCTTCTTTTCCAGTTGTGACCCAACTCGGTCTGCGTTGTCTGAAGCGTGTCTACTGATACCATCACGTTTGTTTCACTCGGTTCTTCTGGGAGTAATCATGACCGTCACACGCGAAGCTGTGGAAGCCGTACTGCGTCAGTACACCGACCCTAACCTGAACCAGGACCCGGTCACTGCCGGTTGCGTGCGTTCCATCGATGTTCAGGGCGATCACGTTAGCGTGCAGATTGAACTGGGCTACGCCGCCGGGCTGTTTCGCAGCGGATGGGCGCAGATGCTGGCCATGGCCATCGAGCAGCTCGAAGGCGTGGCGCGCGCCATTGTACAGGTCGACTGTGTGATCAAGTCGCACAAGGCCCAGGACCAGCTCGAGTCGCTGGGCAATGTGAAGAACATCATTGCGGTGGCTTCCGGCAAGGGCGGCGTGGGTAAGTCCACCACGGCGGCAAACCTGGCGCTGGCGCTGGCCCGCGAAGGCGCACGCGTGGGTGTGCTGGATGCGGATATCTACGGACCAAGTCAGGGCATCATGTTCGGTATCCCTGAAGGCACGCGACCAGAAATTCGCGACAACAAAGCCTTTATCCCGCTGGAAGCGCACGGCGTGCAGATCATGTCCATGGCGTTTCTCTCCGACGACAAGACGCCTATGGTCTGGCGCGGGCCGATGGTATCCGGTGCCCTACTGCAATTGATTACCCAGACGGCGTGGAATGATCTGGACTATCTCGTCGTGGACATGCCGCCGGGCACCGGCGATATCCAGTTGACGCTGGCGCAGAAGGTGCCGGTGGTTGGCGCGGTTATCGTCACGACGCCACAGGATCTCGCGCTGTTGGACGCCAAGAAGGGCGTCGAGATGTTCCGCAAGGTGAACATTCCGGTGCTTGGGGTGGTAGAGAATATGGCGATCCATATCTGCTCCAACTGTGGTCATGCCGAGCATCTGTTCGGTGAGGGTGGTGGTGAGAAGCTGGCGGCGCAGTACAACGTAGAGTTGCTGGCTTCCTTGCCGCTGTCGATGGCGATCCGTACGCAGGCCGATGCCGGCAAGCCAACAGCTATTGCCGACCCGGAAAGCCAGATCGCCATGATCTACCAGCAGATGGCGCGTAGCGTGGGCGCGCGGATTTCTCAGAGCGGCCAGATCATTGCGCAGTCGATGCCAAACATTGTGGTGACCGACGATTGATTTGGGGCGTGGCGGCGCTTGCGTCGCCAGTTGGCGGGTTGGTGTTCTGGGCGAACTCGTTCGCTCCTACAAGCCAACCCAGCGGCGCGTATTGTCGGTCAGTAAATAGCAGGCATAAAAAAAGCCCCGCCGAGGCGGAGCTTTTTTCAGCAGCGAAGCTTCAGGTTAGATAACCTGAACTTCCTCAGCTTGCATGCCCTTCTGGCCGCGAGTAGCGACGAAGGAAACTTGCTGGCCTTCTTTCAGGCTCTTGAAACCGTCGCCTTGGATGGCGCGGAAGTGTACGAAGAGGTCGTCACCGGATTGCGGAGTGATGAAGCCGAAGCCTTTTTCATCATTGAACCACTTAACGGTACCGGTTTGGCGATTGGACATTTGAATGTCTCCTTGAACGATGTAGAGATGATGTGAACGGGCAAATACCCCGAACGGTGACTGTGTGCAAGGAGTTAAAGGAGTCGTATCAATGATCGGATCGAAATCTAAACATGTAGCGATTCACGGTGACACATGCAGCAGCAGCCAACGAAAGATACCGCATTTCTGTCGCAAAGCGAGCATTATTTTCAGTTTCCGGCCAAAGCGTCAGAGATGCGGCGCAAGGTCCCGGGTCGAGGCCTTTGAACCGACTCCGTCGCCTCGGTAAGATGCACGCCTTTATTCAATGCCCACCAGCCAAATCAGGACGCCCGCCATGAGCATCAAATCGGACAAGTGGATTCGCCGGATGGCCCAGGAGCACGGCATGATCGAGCCCTACGTCGAGCGCCAGGTGCGCACTGAGGGTAGCGAGCGCCTGATCTCCTACGGCGTGTCCAGCTATGGCTACGACGTGCGCTGCGCGGACGAATTCAAGATTTTCACCAACATCAATTCGGCGATTGTCGACCCGAAGAATTTTGACGAGAAGAGTTTCGTCGACATCAAGAGCGACGTCTGCATCATCCCGCCGAACTCGTTTGCCCTGGCGCGTACCGTCGAATACTTCCGCATTCCGCGCAACGTGCTGACCATATGCCTGGGTAAAAGCACCTACGCCCGTTGCGGCATCATCGTCAACGTGACGCCGCTGGAGCCGGAGTGGGAAGGCCATGTCACCCTGGAGTTCTCCAACACCACCACGCTGCCGGCAAAGATCTATGCCAACGAGGGCGTGGCGCAAATGCTGTTTCTGGAGTCGGATGAAGAATGCGAGACGTCTTACCGTGATCGCGGTGGCAAGTACCAGGGCCAGCGGGGCGTGACACTGCCTAAGGCGTAACCCTTCAGGGTTGTCCGACCGAACCATCGACGCGGATAGTGGCTGACGCTGCTGCCCGCATTGTCGTTTCAGGGGTCGGCTCGCTGTTCCGTTTAGCAACGGCGCAGCCTATCGCGGCGGCTGTCAGTGAGCTGTTTGCCGCTGAGTTTGCAGCGTACAAGGCTGCTCAAGGTGGCAGAAATCCAGCTGCGCCGCTGTGGGGTCTGGTTGACCCAAGGAAGACGCGTTTCCGTACTGCAGAAACGAAAATGCCCGCATCACTGGGATACGGGCATTTCGGTTGCGAGCGTCACGGGGCGGGCGAGCCGTCCCGTGTAGCAAGCCAGGCGACTCAGCCAGCGAAGTTCTTCGCGACGAAGTCCCAGTTAACGACGTTCCAGAACGCTTCGACAAACTTCGGCCGCGCATTGCGGTAGTCGATGTAATAGGCGTGTTCCCAGACGTCGCAGGTCAGCAGCGGCTTGTCGCCAGCGGTCATCGGGTTGCCGGCGCCAATGGTGCTCGCCAGACCGACGCTGCCGTCGGCCTTCTTCACCAGCCAGGCCCAACCGGAACCGAAGGTGCCGATGGCGGTTTTGGTGAACTCTTCCTTGAACTTGTCGAAAGAGCCGAAGGAGGCGTTGATGGCATCAGCCAGGGCGCCGGTCGGCTGGCCACCGGCGTTCGGCGCCATGCAGTTCCAGAAGAAGGTGTGGTTCCAGACCTGGGCGGCATTGTTGAAGATGCCACCAGACGAGGTCTTGATGATGGTTTCCAGATCCTTGCCTTCGAACTCGGTGCCCGGGATCAGGTTGTTCAGGTTGGTCACGTAGGCCTGATGGTGCTTGCCGTGGTGATATTCGAAGGTCTCGGCGGAAATGTGCGGCTCGAGGGCGGTTTTTTCAAACGGAAGCGGCGGCAATTCGAAAGCCATGGTATATCTCCTGCTCAGGTGTCGAGAATAGATGCGGCTCGGAAGGAGGCAGTCTGCGCCGGTTACCAGCGCCTCGCGGAACGGAGCAAACTACTGCACTGATGTTCATCCGTTTACGCCTGTCTTTCCCTTCGCTCGCTACATGCGTGCGCATTCTTCGGCCGTTCACGGGCGGCCGTAATAGCGGGCTGAAGCGTTCCACTCCATGCCCGCGAACCAAGGATCATAGCACCCACCCTGTGGCAAAACCACGCGCCAACTGTGTGGAAAAGCTGAGGCCAGAGCCATTTGGTTGAGGCTTATGCAGGACATATCTATGCCTGAAGCCCTCTGCGTGGACCTCCGGTAGCCGGCGGTGTTCCTCAGGCGAGGACAACCAGCTGCGCGGCGACGAAAAACATCATCCCCGCCACACTCAGATCGATCAGCCGCCAGGTCAGCGGTCGAGCGAGCCAAGGCGCAAGCCACGCACCGCCAAGGGCGAGCAGTAGAAACCACAAGGTCGACGCGCTCGCGGCGCCCAGCGTATAGGCGCCTGGCTCAGGCTGTTGAGCACCGAGCGAGCCAATCAGCAACACCGTGTCGAGGTAGACGTGTGGGTTGAGCAGGGTGACAGCCAGCGCGGCGAGCAGAACGTTCTGCAATGACCGCGGGCGACGCTGGGCATCCGCTTGCAGCGCTTGCGGGCGTGCCGCGCGGCGCAATGCGATGGTGCCGTAAAACAGCAGAAATGCCACGCCTCCCCAGCGCGTGATTTGCAGCAGTAAAGGGCTTTGCGCCAGCACCGCCGCGAGCCCGAAAACCCCCGCGCTGACCAGAAGAATATCGCAGAGGATACAAAGGGCCGCGACGGGCAAATGATGTTCACGGCGCAAGCTCTGCGCCAGCACAAAGGCGTTCTGGGCACCGAGCGCGATGATCAGGCCTGCCGTGACCAAAAGGCCGTTGAAGTAGCTCTGCCACATAGCGCGCTGCCTGTTTGCAATTTAAAGAATGCTCGCAGTCTCGGTGCTGGTGAATTATAAGGAAAACGAAATAT
The DNA here is from genome assembly GCF_000590475.1 of Stutzerimonas stutzeri. Lineage (NCBI taxonomy): Bacteria > Pseudomonadati > Pseudomonadota > Gammaproteobacteria > Pseudomonadales > Pseudomonadaceae > Stutzerimonas > Stutzerimonas stutzeri. The sequence continues at coordinate 1,211,530 of NZ_CP007441.1, forward strand.
CGTAATGGTGCATAAGGAGTTCTGATGTTCGATTACAAGCTCCTATTGGCGCTGGCGGCAGTGGTCGAGCAGGCCGGGTTCGATCGAGCCGCCCAGGCGCTAGGGCTTTCGCAATCGGCAGTGTCACAACGTATCAAGCTGCTGGAGGCGCGACTTGGACAGCCGGTCCTGTTGCGCGCCTCGCCGCCCCAGCCGACCGAAATTGGCCGACGTCTGCTTAATCATGTGCAGCAGGTGCGACTGCTGGAGCGTGACCTCCAGGGCCAGGTGCCGGCGTTGGCTGAAGGGCGATTACCGGAGCGGCTGCGCATCGCCCTCAATGCAGACAGCCTTTCGACCTGGTGGGCTGATGCGGTGGCGCCGTTCTGTACGGCACACGGCGTGGTGCTTGACCATGTGCTGGAAGATCAGGACGTGGGACTCAAGCGTATGCGAGCAGGGGAAGTGGCGGCGTGCGTGTGCGCGGTGGACCGGCCCTTGGCGGGCGCTCGCAGTCAGTTTCTCGGTGCCATGCGCTATCGCGCAGTGGCCAGTCCGGCATTCGTTGCCCGACATCTTGGGGATGGCGCGTCGGCAGACGCGCTGCTGCGGGCGCCGGCGATCGTATTCGGTCCCGATGATCAGTTGCAGCATCGCTATCTGGCTTCGCTGGGGCTGACCGGTGCCTTCAGCCATCACCTGTGTCCGTCATCCGAGGGCTTCGTTCGCTTGCTTACGAGCGATCTCGGTTGGGGGATGGTGCCTGAACTTCAGGTGCGCGGGGAACTCGCCAGCGGCGTATTGGTCGATGTGTTCCGGGGCATGCCCATCGATGTGCCGCTTTACTGGCACCACTGGCGCAATGGCGGCGCGTTGCTCGCCGAACTCACTCAGCAGCTGACGCGCTCGGTGAGGCAGTGGCTCGTCGGTTGAGCGCTTTCAACTCATGACACGCTGGCCGCGATAGATGCGCACCGATGGTTCATATCGGCCATGGCTCTCGGGCGATGACGGCTTCGTCACAACGGGTGGAGGCATATCACTGTAGGTCGCCAACTGCTTGCCGAGATCGCGAGTCGTTTCGTCACCGGAGCAGAGACAGGCGATCAACATCGCCTGAATGGCGTCAGGCTGGCTCAGGCGAATATCCAGTTGTTGCTCTTCGCGCAGCCGGCGTCGCAGATGTTGCATGCAATCCAGCACAGCCTTGTTGAACTCCATGATAATTCGTCTCCTGATCATGTCGTCATCCGAATCCTTGGCCCGACATCCGTGTCGGAAAGCGCTATCCACTGGCATGACTGACGAAGCAACAGGCGTACCAGTTCTCAATATTGCCCCTGTGGCACTGAAGGAATTATGCCGAGGCCAGGCGTGGCTGGGCTTTTGCAATGATTGAATCGTCGGCGCAAGCACGAAGTGCCGGCGTTTTCGAAATACCCGCTGCGCCCGGACTGCACGATCTTGAGCCGCCGCAGCGTGATACGCCTGTTGAAGGTGCAACTTATGACAAACGATGCCGCTGATGTGACTCGGTCGAATCGTTATACTGCGCGTTGTTTCTCGCTTCGCGCCATTAAAGGTACTCCATGCGCAACGATGCTCACGACGAACTGGACCACGTACCCAGCCTGACCGCCGGACGTGACCGCAACCCCTATCCTGCGCCGGAGCTCGAGCCGATCAGCAAGCCGTTGGAGCGCGATCTGGACGACGCGCGGCCGAGGCAAAAACGTCGCGCGGTCAGCACCGCGCCGCTGTGGATCATGATCGTCGCGCTGTTTGCCTCGCTGGTAGCGCTGGGCTGGTGGAATCTGCAGCAGGTCTCCAGACTCGAGGCGCAATTGGTGGCCACCCAGGAAAGTTTTGCGCGTATCAGTGAAGACGCCACCGGCCAACTGCAGGACATTTCCGGAAAGATCGTGGCGACGGAATCCAGCGTGACCACCGAAGGTGAAGCTTTGAAACTGCGTATCAAGCAGTTGGAAAAGCAGGCGCTGGATCTGGCCGAGCAGCAGCGAGCGATCACGACCCAGCAGCAGAGCCTGACCGGCAAACAGGGTAATCAGGATCAACGCCTGGATGAGCAGGGCATACGCATCGAGCGCGTCGCCACTGACGTGCGTGGCCATCAATCCACCACCGCAACGCTCACCGAGACAATCAAGAGCCTTGCCAGTGAACAAGCGGCGATCAAGTCGTCGGTGGCAGGTCTGAAAGTTTCGGTGGATGACCTGAGTACGCTATCCGCCCAGGTCGGTGGGTTGGACAAGCTGCCTGCTCGGGTCGACGAACTGAGCAAAGAAATTGCCGCGCTGAAACAGCGAGGCGGCGACAGCCAGGCAATCAGCCGGCTCGAGCAGGATGTGCTGGTTCTGCGCAGCGAATTGGATAACCGTCCGGCAGCCAAGCCTAGCGTCAATACGTCGGAGTTCGATTCGTTCCGCGCGCAGGTGACTCGCACCATCAATGGTTTGCAAGGGCAGATCGCCAACCTGCAGCAGCAGATCGACCGACGCTAGCGTTACGGAAAAAAAGCCGCTGTGCATGAGCGCAGCGGCTGGGCAAATCAGCCAAACGAGGAGTAGCGGTTTACAGGTCCAGCGCGAGGGACACGCCAATTCCCTGATTGCGGTTGTCGTTGCCCTGGTAGTTGTAGTTGGCGCGCAGGCTCAGCCCTGTGGTCAGCTGGTGTGCAACCCCCACGCTAAAGCGAGTCTGACTGCCGGTGGGCGTGGCGCCTGGTAGTTCGAAGGTATTGTTCTCCACGCTGTTCAACGACATGCGCAAGTCTTCACGCTGGTCATCCTCTCGCTCCACTTCACGGGCAACTTCGGCAAATAGGCGGGTGCGCTGCGTGAGGGCATAGTTTCCGAACAGGCCGACCGATAGACGCAGCGACTCGAGTTCCTGGTCCTCGTAGCTCAAGGCAGTCGCGCTGGCACCATCCTCGCTGTAACCATCCACCTCAACCTTCTGATAGCTGGCACCGACGAAGGGGCCGAATTGCAGCGGATCGCCGATCTGCATCAGGTTGAAGCCGGTCTTGGCCGATACGCCCCAGAGCACACCCTCGGTACTGCCTTTTTCAGAACGTTCCGCTACGCCCAAGGCAAAGGTGCGCTTCAAATCGTCGTAATCCAGGTAACCGGCGCTGACGTTGAAATCCGCGAAGAAACGGTCCTGCTGATAGCTGGCAAACGCACTGGCCAGATAGCTGCGCATGTCGTAGTCAGAATCGTCTTCACCGACGGTCAGAGTGTTTTGCGCCAGGCCCAGGCTGAGTCCCGCCAGCCAGCTGTCGTTGATCCGGTTGGTCACGCCGATCGCCAGGGTCGGGCTGTCGCCGTCTCCGCCACCGAACCCGTCGTATTCCGGCCGGTTGTAACCGCCCTGCACGAAAGTGCGCCAGGACCCAGTCGACTGCCAATTACCGCGTTGCGCAGCCAGTTCGTTATCGAGCATCTGCAGGTGGTTGCGTAGGGCCGAGCGGCCCATTTCAGGTAGCAGGGATATTTCTGCCGGTGCCGAAAGAATCGAGTAGATATAGTCGGCGCTGATCTGATGGACCGCGGTGGTCGGATGCACGCCATCGTTGAACAGCAGACGGCTCGGGTCGGCGTTCGCATTGGTGTTGAGGGTAAGGTCCGTCAGGCCGTAGGTCGGGTCGCTGGTGCAGTCATCGCCGCTGAAGCAGACCGCGGTCTGGTCGATCGTCGGGTCGAATCCGTAACGGGCGAGATCGGCCCGCACTTCCGAGAGCAGCAGGCGGTTGTTCAGCAGTACATAGTTGCCGCCCTGCGCCTGAAGGCCTGCCGCGAGCGCGGCATTAAAGGCGTCGCTCAGGCCGTTCAGTATGGTACCGAAACCCGGCAGGCTATTGCCCAAAGGCGTTTCGCCAACATCGGGCAGGTCGGAGATAACGATGTAGCGGGCACCGGCAGCCTGTAGCGCGCCGACTGCCTCGACCATATTTTTTGCAGCCTGTGATGTCGTGTCGGCTGCCTGTTCGGCTGTGAACGGGCCGCTTCGGACGAGCTGGAAAATATCGTTGGCGCCGCCGTTGAGGTAGTACAAGCCGTTCGGGTCGACTTGCGGGTTCTCTATGAGATACCCAGCGCGGCTCCGAGAGAGTCCAGTTCCTGTATCAACGACCGAGGTAAGGGTGAGCGAATCAAGAATCTGCTCCGTAAGGTAACCCCCCACGGCATAGTTGGTACCGTCCGAGTTGCCCGTCAGCAGTGCTGGTAGCAGCGGCGTGGAGGGCAGGGATTGCAGGCCCAGGCGGTTGGCGAGTACCTGGGTAACAACTTGGCCCGCATATTCGCTGTTATCGGCTGTGTAGTTCGGGCCGGTGCGGTTGGTGAAGCGCAGGCCGCCTGTCGGGTTTCCACCCAGCAAAGGGCTGCCCGTATCCGGGAAGTTGCCGGCATCGCTAAGCGAGTCGCCAAAATTGACGAATTGGCTATAGGGGCTGGTTTGCGCATGGGCTGCGACTGAGGTCCCGGCCAGCAGCAGGGCGAGTGCAAGGGGTTTGAGCGTGTTCTGCACGGAGATAACTCCTAATTATTGTTATTTGGCAGTCGGAGGCTGATAGCTCCGCAACTCAAGCTAATACCGGCGGTTATCTGACATAAGCGCTCTAAAGCGTCATTCTTTGCAGCCGCCTGATCCCTCTTAGGGATTACTGCCTCTGCGTCCGGACGTAGTTTGAGCTTGCGCGGTAAAGACTTTGCAGGCCAGCTCTTCCCGCTGTATGTGGCGAAAACCACAGGGCGCCACCGGCTCTGATTCGAGACGGATGGTGTGGCCGAGCCCGATTGGCCCAGTTCCACGAAATGAGCGCGGCTTAGCCAGCTACCGAAAACACATGCTTGAGATAGGCGACGAAGGCCTCGTCGCGGCACATGGTCTTGCCCGCAGAGTCGGAGATCTTTGCCACGGGCTGGCCGTTGCAGCTGGTCATCTTGATCACCATGTTGGTCGGCTCGACGCCTGGTATATCGCAGGTCAGCTGGGTGCCGATGCCGAAACTGGTGTTGCTGCGCCCTGCGAGTGCGCGATAGATGCCAAGGGCCCGGGGCAAATCGAGACCATCGGAAAACACCAACTGCCGGGTCATCGGGTCGATGCCGAGGCGATGATAGTGGGCGATGGCCTTTTCTGCCCACTCGATGGGATCTCCTGAATCGTGGCGTAGCCCGTCGAAGAGCTTTGCCAGGTACAGATCGAAGTCGGCGGTGAAGGCGTCCATGGTGATGCAATCGGTAATGGCGATGCCCAACGCGCCGCGGTATTCGCGAGCCCAGCAATCCAATGCCGCACTCTGACTGTCGACGAGCCTGGGACCCAATTGCTGATGCGCCATGATCCACTCATGCGCCATGGTGCCCATGGGTCTGAGATCGTGCATCCGGGCCAGATGGACATTGCTGGTGCCGACGAAGCGACCGGGAAAACCCTCCTTCAGTCGTTCGACAACCATCGCCTGCACCGCAAAGGAAAAGCGTCGGCGGGTACCGAAGTCGGCGAGCTTGAATCCTGCCAACTCTTCGGCGGTGGCTTCGGCGCGCAGCCATTGGAGCTTTTCGTCTAGCCGTGTCTCGGCTTGTTCGAGGATCACGTGCGGATAGCGTGCCCTGTTCCGCACCTCGCTGATGATCGCCAGCAGCGGTACCTCGAACAGAATCACATGCAGCCACGGCCCGCGCAGGTAAACCACCAGTTCACCGGCTTCGAGCTCGACCCTCACGTAGCGCAGATCGAAGCGAAACAGCCCGAGAAAGCGAATGAAATCCGGCTGCATGTAGGGGATTTCATCGAGGAATGCGAGCTCATCCTGGCTGAATTTAAGCTCGGCGAGCGCTTCGATTTGCTGTCGGATGTCGTCCAGATAAGGTGCCAGATCTTCTACAGAGCGGCTGCGGAAGGCCCATTCGACTTCGGCGTTGGGATAGTGATGCAGTACCGCCTGCATCATCGTCAGCTTGTAGTAATCGGTGTCCAGCAGGCTTTGAACGATACGGTCGGAAAAAATGCTGACGCTCATAGGCTGCTCCAGAGGCGGCGGGTTGGCATCAGGCTCCTCCGATCCCTTCGATCACCTTACCGGTGCCACCGCAGTTTTGGCATTCTCCGGATTCATTCCGACCGCTGCCTTTGCATACGGGGCAGATATTTTCGCCAGTCCCGGGTGTGTCTGGAGCGGCTTCATCACCCGGGTTATTTGGCGGGGCTCCATTTTTTGCGTCGCCCATGTCTAAGCTTCCTCTTGGTGATATCTCTATTTCAAACTTCAATCAAGTTGCGGATTGGGTCGTAATTTTATGTGTCGGTTTATTGTCGCAATAAAAGCATTCAGTTAAATCTTAGCTAATGCTTGAAATAAAAAAGTTAAACAAAAAAAGGCAAAGGATTTAACCTTTGCCTTTTTATGGCGAGACAGTCAGCTATTGCTATTGCGTCCACCGCCGTGGCTGTTCTGCCCACCTTTACGGCCTGCTTCCGAGGCCTTTTCACGGTCGTTGGCGAAGTTTCCGCCGCTATTGTGGCCGCCTTTCTTGCCAGCTTCCGAGGCTTTTTCGCGATCGTTGGCAAAGTTGCCGGGGTTCTTGTTTGGCATGTCTTTTTCTCCTCAATGGATAGAGACGCTAAAGGGCCAATAAAACTCATCAGCCTTCATAGTTTCAGAGCCCGGTTTTGCCTTAGGAGTTTCCATTTATGAACAAGCGGCAGACGAATGGTTGTCGTGGCTAATTCGAACTATGCCGAGCGTAAAGTTAAGCGAAACGGTGATGCCATTATTAGTGCAAGTTCTTCTAACTTGTGCCGTCATATTGATTTCATGCCGCCAGTATCAGTTGACGCTGTGCGACCAGGCGCATCACGTAGCCGATCTTGAGCGCGGTAGGGCCGAGAATCACCAGCGCATGGCAGGCAATCACGGCGCCGAGCGCCAAATGGCGATCGAAGAGGTAAGCGCCAGCGACGCCGGACAGTAGCAATACCAGGCCGATCGTCATGGAGAGATTGGCGATAACGAGCAGACGGTGCGGGTCATAGGGCTGTAGTGTCATCGGAATTACCTCCTGACGATGGTCTGGTTGGCGGGCCAGCGGTACGCCGGCCCATCCGGATTCACTCCAGCGCCGAAGCCGGCCCAAAGAACTCAAAGCGGGTTTGTTGTTCCGGGACACCAAGCGCCCGCAGTTGCCGGCGAATTGCCGCCATGAAGGGTTTGGGACCGAGGAAATAGGCGTCCAGGTCGCGGTCGGCTGGCAGCCAGTCATCCAACCGTTCTTCGGTCATCAGACCGATGGCGTCCGGATGATTATCGTCACCCTGATGTTCGTCATAGCAGTAGAAGCGCTTGAGATGTCCGTGCCGCTCGGCCATTGCGTCGATCGTTTGGCGGAAGGCGTGGCTGGCGGCGTTGCGAGCGCAATGAATGAAGTGGATCGGTCGGTCAGTGGTGATGGCTTCCTCGAGCATCGCCAGTGTCGGGGTGATCCCCACGCCACCGCTAATGAGCACCAGCGGCTTGTCGCTGGGCTGCAGGGTGAACTCGCCAGCGGGCGCAAACAGCTCGAGGCTTTGTCCTTCCTCCATGCGATGCAAGGCGTTGGACGCCACGCCGCCTGGCTCGCGCTTGACGCTGATGCGGTAGTCGCGGCCGTTGCTGGCGGCGGAGAGCGAGTAGTTGCGGCGAATCTCCTGGCCGTCCACCTGAAGGCGCAGACCGATGTACTGGCCGGGCTTGTGGGTGAAGACTGCACCGCCATCTTCCGGTTCCAGGTAGAACGAGACGATCTCTGCGCTCTCGACCACTTTGCGGGCGATTCGGAAGGTACGCGCGCCGCGCCAGCCGCCAGGGGCATCCGCCGTGGCGCTGTACAGCTGTTCTTCGGTGCCGATGAGGATGTCGGCGAGCTGGCCATAGGCGGCGGCCCAGGCATCGATCACTTCATCGGTGGCGATCTCTTCGCCGAGCACCTCGCGAATCGCCCTCAGCAGGCAGGAACCGACAATAGGGTAGTGCTCCGGCAATACCTGTAGGGCGACATGCTTGTTGACGACCTGGGAGACAAGCCCGCCGAGCTGGTCCAGGCGATCGATATGCTTGGCATACATCAGCACGCCATTGGCCAACGCGCGTGGCTGGTCGCCGCTGGCCTGGTGCGCCTGGTTGAACAGGGGGCGGACTTCGGGGTGTTCGGCCAGCATCACTTTGTAGAAGTGCTGGGTGAGCGCTTCGCCACCGGTTTCCAGCAACGGGACGGTGGCTTTGATCAGGGCACGTTGTTCAGCGCAAAGCATGGATAGGCTCCAGATGATTGGGAAGCCTGTCTCTTAAATGGTTGCGTAATCACTACGCCGCACGGACAGGTTGTGCAGTCCCTTTCAATAACCGTTCCAGGCCAGAACTGATTGCAATCAAGGGCTTACGCAGCGGGGCGGGTAATTTAAACCGTTGCGTAAAGGGTATTTAAAACCCTGCTTGGTTATAAATACCTTTTTATAGTTAGCCCATGCCATTAACCGAACCGCTAGGCGCGCGGGTGTTCTATAGCTTGGACCAGACGATTAGCAAGCTTATGGAGGCAAGCATGGAGAACTACCACATCACACACGACGGCGACCGTTGGGTATTGCGCGAAGAAGGTGACAAGCGAGCGCTGCTCGAAGCCACGACCAAGGACGACATCATCAACGAGACGCGCGACTACATGAAACTGCGTACCGCCTCGGTGAAAATCCATACCCAAGATGGCCAGATCGAAGAGGAACGAACCTATCCGCGTGACCAAGACCCACGCGCGACCAAGGGCTGAACTCAGGCGGGTTGGATATAAACGCGGCGCTGGGTCAGCCGCGTTCCCAGCGCCACGATCCAGCACGAGAGGATAAAAGGCATGGTCAGGGCGGGCATACCCCACTGATCGAAGACCAGCTTGCAGACGATGGCCAGCGCGATGCCCAGCGCTGGCATCAATGCAGAGCGGTGCACCTGGCTTAGCGCCAGCGCTGCCAGCGCCGGGTTATAGCCGGCCAAACCCGCCAGCGCCTGCGATTCCGTTACGCCAGTCAGCAGCGCGCAATACACCCCGATGGCCGAGCCGCAGAGGGCCCACAGCCCGGCGCGCCGATCGGCGATCAATACGGCCAGTAGCAGGCAAAGCCCTGCCGCGGGCTCGCCAAGAAACATCACCTGACCCATGCCGCTCGCCATGGCGCCAATGGCGCTCCAGCCGTCCAGGCTGGATCCGTACCCCCGGGCTTCGGCGACCGAGTCGAGCATGCCGGCCACGGCCAGGACCAGCCAGCCGAACAGCACAAAAGCCAGGGTGAACACTGCCGGCCCGCCGTGCTCGCGCATGGTTCGCAGCAAGCGTTTCTGCAAAAGACTCGAGAGCGCGCCGGCCAGGGCCACCAGCAGCAGCGCCAGCGCCGATGGGCCCAGCACAAGGGTGATAAGCAGTCCCAGCAATGTCGAGTTGTAGCCGTAGAGTCCGCTCTCGATATCGTGGCGTTCGTAGCCCAGGCATCGGGCAGTAAAGGTTCCGCTGAGCAGACCAAGCAGACTGCCGAGGAGAAGCGAAGGCGCGTAAAGGCTGATCGTGACAAGTATCAGCAACCCGCAGACCGGATTCGCCTGCAGGAAAATCTGGCTGACGCCGTTGAGCAGCGCATGCGATGCAGACGGCAGGTAAGTGCGACCCATAGTGGGATGTCTAGGTGAGAAACGGGTGGTTGGGCGTCGGCTGGCGCCTCGCCTGCATGGCAGATGCAGGCGAGGGCAGGCGGTTAGTTGAGCGTCTCGATCCGTAGCGAGTTGGTCGTGCCGGACTGGCCCAGCGGCACACCGGCAGTGATCACCACTGTATCGCCGGTGCCGGCCATGCCCTGTGCGCGAGCGATATCCAGAGCATTCAGGCAGACGTGTTCCATGTCTTGCATCGGCGCGTCGATTACTGAATAGACGCCCCAGGCTACGGTCAGCTTGCGTGCTGTCGCCACATTGGGCGTCAGGCTGAGGATCGGTGTGCTCGGCCGCTCGCGCGAGGCGCGCAGGCTCGAGCGCCCGGACTCGGTGTAATTTACCAACACGGCGACTGGCAGAATGCCGCTGATACGGCGGATGGCGCAGCTGATGGCATCGGGCAGCGTGGCTTCGGCGTTGGGCCGGTGCACGTCGAGCTGGGCCTGGAAATCAGGGCCGCTTTCCACCTGACGAATGATTTTGCTCATCATGCTCACCGCTTCGAGCGGGTAATCGCCGGACGCGGTTTCCGCCGAGAGCATCACCGCGTCGGCACCTTCGGCCACGGCGTTTGCCACGTCCGTGACTTCGGCACGGGTCGGAGCAGGGGAGAAACGCATTGACTCGAGCATCTGCGTGGCGACCACCACGGGCCGTCCGAGCTGGCGGCAGGTACGGACGATGTTCTTCTGGATGCGCGGGACATTTTCCGCGGGCACTTCGACACCCAGGTCGCCACGCGCCACCATGATGGCGTCGCAGAGCCGCGCGATTTCGCGCAGATGCTGCACGGCTGACGGCTTCTCGATCTTGGCCATTAGGAAGGCGCGATTGCCAATCAGCTCGCGGGCCTCGTGGATGTCCTGCGGGCGCTGAACGAATGACAGTGCCACCCAATCGACCCCCAGTTCCAGGCCGAAAGTCAGGTCGCGGCGATCTTTTTCGGTCAGCGGGCTCAGCTCCAGTACCGCTTCGGGCACGTTGACGCCCTTGCGGTCGGATAGCTCGCCGCCGGCGATCACCCGGGTGTCGATGGCATCGGCGTGCTTGGCAATTACCGTCAGGCGCAGGCGGCCATCATCCACTAGCAGGCTCATGCCCGGCTGCAGCGCGTCGATGATCTCCGGGTGCGGTAGATTGACCCGCGTACTGTCGCCCGGTGTCGGGTCGAGGTCGAGGCGAAGCGTCTGGCCGCGCGTTAACTGCACCTTGCCCTCGGCAAAACGACCGACGCGCAGCTTCGGGCCCTGCAGGTCCATGAGGATGCCAATCGGTTGGTTCAGCTGGCGTTCCACTTCACGGATCCAGGCGAAGCGTTCGGCATGATCGGCGTGCTCTCCGTGGCTGAAATTGAGGCGGAACAGATTGACCCCGTTCTCCACCAGCTCGCGCACATCATCGATGCTACGGGTCGCAGGGCCCAGGGTGGCGAGGATCTTGACCTTCTTGTCGGGTGTCATGGCAGGCTCTATCGGCAGTTGTTTTTATGAAACGCGTGTAACAGACGCGTGTAACCGGCGTGCGCCGCAGCCGCCCACTAGCGGGGCGACGGCAGGATCAGGATGGCGCGGAAGTCGTTGACGTTGGTGCGCGTCGGCCCGGTCATCAGCAGCGCATCGAGCGCCTCGAAATAGCCATAGCCGTTGTTATTGGCCAACTCGTCGGCTGCTTTCAGCCCGAGGGCTTCGGCGCGGGCGAAGCTGTCCGGGGTCATCAGCGCGCCGGCATTGTCTTCCGAGCCGTCGATGCCGTCGGTGTCACCGGCGAGTGCGTAAACGTTGGGCAGGCCTTGCAGGTTTTCCGTAAGGCTCAGGAGGAATTCCGCATTGCGTCCGCCGCGACCGTTACCGCGTACCGTCACCGTGGTTTCGCCGCCGGACAGGATCACGCAAGGTGGGGCGATCGGCTGGCCATGCAGAACAACCTGGCGGGCGATGCCGCCATGGACCTTGGCCACTTCCCGCGATTCGCCTTCCAGGTCGCCGAGAATCAGCGGCGTGACGCCGGCGGCGCGGGCTTTCTCGGCCGCCGCATCGAGCGATTGCTGCGGTTTGGCGACCAGCTGGAAATGGCTGCGTGACAGGCATGGGTCGTCTGCTTTGACGGTTTCCGAGCGGGGATCTTCCAGCCAGGCGCGAACGTTTTCGGGAATATCGATGTTGTAGCGCGCCAGGATCGCCAGCGCCTGGGCCGAAGTGGTCGGGTCCGCCACGGTCGGCCCGGAGGCGATTACCGTGGCTTCGTCACCGGGCACGTCGGAAATTGCATAGGTATAGACGCTGGCCGGCCAGCAGGCCTTGGCCAGACGGCCGCCCTTGATCGCCGAGAGGTGCTTGCGGACGCAGTTCATCTCGCCGATATGGGCGCCGGAACGCAGCAGCGCCTTGTTGATCGCCTGTTTGTCAGCGAGGCTGATGCCCTCGGCCGGCAGCGCCAACAGCGACGAACCGCCGCCGGAGAGGAGGAAGATCACCCGGTCGCTTTCCTCAAGGTTGCTGACCATCTCAAGCACGCGGCGCGCGACGCGCTCGCCGGCATCGTCGGGCACCGGGTGTGCCGCTTCGACCACCTCGATCTTGCGGCAGTCGGCGCCATGACCGTAACGCGTCACCACCAGGCCGGACAGTTCACCTTCCCAGGCCGCTTCGATGGCTTCAGCCATGGCCGCAGCCGCCTTACCGGCACCGATAACGATGGCGCGCCCGCTGCGATCGGCAGGCAGATGGTCGGCCAGCACCTGGCGCGGATGGGCGGCGTCGATGGCGGCGGAGAACAGCTCGCGCAGCAAAGCTTGCGGATCGAGGCTCATGTACTGCTCCTTCTATTGGGGTCTGGGGCCGATTCCAGACCTTAGGGCTCGGTTATGCAAGTAAAAAGGCAAGCCCTAAGGTTTGGAATCGACCCACCCGGCAGTCGGGCCGTGACTCCTTCTGCCGAGCGGATCGAAAGGGGTGCCGCCCGAGGGCGGCAAGTAAAGCAGGTGCTGAACGGGCATTACGTCGTGGGGACTGTGATTCCAAGCACCCGTACGGCGGTCGGCTCTACTTATGAGTGGCGTTGAGCGCAGCGCCAGCCGGCGTTGCTGTCTGGGTCCAACGACGGCCGGCGCGGCTCAACTCAACCCGGTTGCTTCGCGATCAGTTCTTGCGGATCGAAAAGTTGGCCATGTGCTCCAGGCCCTTGATCAATGCCGAGTGGTCCCAGCCGCTGCCACCGATCGCCGCGCAGGTGCTGAACACCTGCTGGGCGTTGGCGGTGTTAGGCAAATTCAGGCCCAGCTCGCGTGCACCGGCCAACGCCAGGTTCAGGTCCTTCTGATGCAGGCTGATGCGGAAGCCCGGGTCGAAGGTGCCCTTGATCATGCGCTCGCCGTGCACTTCGAGAATTTTCGAGCCGGCGAAACCGCCCATGAGTGCCTCACGGACGCGGGCCGGATCAGCACCGTTCTTCGCGGCGAACAGCAGGGCTTCACCCACCGCCTGAATGTTCAGCGCAACGATGATCTGGTTGGCGACCTTGGCCGTCTGGCCGTCACCGTTCTCTCCGACCAGGGTGATGTTCTTGCCCATGGCCTGGAACAACGGCAGGGCGCGGGCGAAACTTTCCTCGCTTCCGCCGACCATGATCGACAGGGACGCCGCTTTGGCGCCGACTTCACCGCCAGACACAGGGGCGTCGAGGTAACGGGCACCAGTGGCGTTGATCTTCTCGGCGAACTGCTTGGTGGCGCTGGGAGAGATCGAGCTCATGTCGATCACCAGCTTGTTCGGGCCTACGCCTTCGGCGATACCGTTCTCGCGGAACAGCACATCTTCGACATGTGGGGTGTCCGGCACCATGACGATGATGAATTCAACTTCCTGGGCCACTTCCTTCGGGTTGGCCAGGGCGACTGCGCCACCTTCGATGAGCGCGGCCGGTGCCGGGTCATGGTGGGTGGGAACGAAAATGTTGTGGCCGGCTTTCTGCAGGTTCTGAGCCATGGGCAGGCCCATGATGCCGGTACCGATAAATCCAATCTTAGCCATGAGTGTTCTCCTCAGTATTTCTTCTAGGGCGCGTCGTGTCAGATGGCGTTATGCGCTTTCATCCAGCCGAGGCCGGCAGCGGTGGTGGTGGCCGGCTTGTACTCGCAGCCGACCCAGCCCTGGTAACCGATGCGGTCCAGATGTTCGAACAGGAACCGGTAGTTGATCTCGCCGGTGCCCGGTTCGTTGCGGCCGGGGTTGTCAGCCAGCTGCACGTGGTTGATCAGCGCCAGGTTGTTTTCGATGGTCCGCGCCAGGTCTCCTTCCATGATCTGCATGTGGTAGATGTCGTACTGCAGGAAAAGGTTGGTGCTACCGACCTTGTCGCGAATCTCCAACGCCTGCGAGGTGTTGTTGAGGAAGAAGCGCGGGATGTCGCGGGTGTTGATCATTTCCATGATCAGGCGGATGCCCTCGGCTTCGAGCTTCTTCGCCGCATAGCGCAGGTTCTCGATGAAGGTCATTTCCAGCTTGCCCAGGTCAGCGCCCTTCGGCGCGATGCCCGCCAGGCAGTTGATCTGGGTATTGCCCAGCACCTTGGCGTAAGCGATCGCCTGGTCGACACCGGCACGGAATTCCTCGACCCGGGCTGGATCGCAGGCCACGCCGCGGTCGCCGTTGGCCCAGTCGCCGGCTGGCAGGTTGAACAGCACCTGGGTCAGACCGTTGGCGTCCAGCCGTGCCTTGATCTCCTCGGCCGGGTAGTCGTAAGGGAAGAGGTATTCGACACCGCTGAAACCGGCTTCGGCAGCGGCGGCGAAGCGGTCGAGAAAGTCCATCTCGGTAAACAGCATGGACAGGTTGGCGGCAAAGCGGGGCATGGTGTGTTTTCCTTCTGTCTGTAGGGACATTTATGTGTCGCGTTGCGGTGGTGCGATGACCACCGTGGTGCTGCATGCGGTGGATATGCTTCGCGATATCCCACCCTACGGTTGCTCCGTGCTGGCCGGTGCGTAGGGTGGAAGGACGCGAAGCGTCTTCCACGCGTTTCTGGCAAGTCGTGCTCGGTGTGCGTCAATCCAGCAGCGCGACCGCGGTCGGTGCGTCTTCACGGCCTTCGGCCAACGGCTCGAATTCGTTGATGGCGTCGATTTCGGTGCCCATGGCGATGTTGGTCACGCGTTCCAGGATCACTTCAATCACGACCGGTACCTGGTGCTCGGCCATCCACGCTTGGGCCTGTTCGATCGCCGGTTGCAGTTCTTCCTGCTTGAACACGCGGATCGCCTTGCAGCCCAGACCCTCGACCACCGCGACGTGGTCGACGCCGTAACCTTCCATGCCCTGCTGCTCGGCATTGATGTTCTCGAAGCCCAGCTGCACGCAGTAATCCATCTCAAAGCCGCGCTGCGCCTGGCGAATCAGGCCCAGGTAGGCGTTGTTCACCAGAATGTGGATGTAGGGCAGCTTGAACTGCGCACCCACGGCCAATTCCTCGATCATGAATTGGAAGTCGTAGTCGCCCGAGAGCGCCACCACCTTGCGAGTCGGGTCCGCCGCAACCACACCGAGCGCTGCCGGGATGGTCCAACCGAGCGGGCCGGCCTGACCACAGTTGATCCAGTGGCGCGGCTTGTAGACGTGCAGGAACTGCGCGGCGGCGATCTGCGACAGGCCAATGGTGCTGACGTAGCAGGCATCCTTGCCGAACGCGTTGTTCATGCACTGGTAAACGCGCTGCGGCTTCATCGGCACCGAGTCGAAGTGCGTCTTGCGCAGCAGGGTGCGCTTGCGCTCCTGGCAATCGGCGGCCCAGGCGTTGCGATCTGGCAACTTGCCAGCCGCTTTGCGTTCCTTGGCGACTTCAACGAACAGCTCCAACGCGGCACCGGCGTCGGACGTGATACCGAAGTCCGGCGAGAACACCCGACCAATCTGGGTCGGTTCGATATCGACGTGTACGAATTTGCGGTCCTTGGTGTAGACCTCGACTGAACCGGTGTGGCGGTTGGCCCAACGGTTGCCGATGCCGAGCACGAAGTCGGAGGCCAGCATGTTCGCGTTGCCGTAGCGGTGGCTGGTCTGCAGGCCGCACATGCCCGCCATCAGCGGATGGTCATCGGGGATCGAACCCCAGCCCATCAGGGTCGGGATTACCGGCACACCAACGGTCTCGGCAAACTCAACCAGCAAGGCTTCCGCGCCAGCGTTGTAGATACCACCGCCGGCAACGATCAGTGGACGCTCGGCGGCGCAGAGCATGTCGATGGCTTTCTCGACTTGCTTACGAGTAGCAGCCGGCTTGTAGACTGAGAGCGGCTCGTAGGTTTCAACGTCGAACTCGATCTCCGCCATCTGCACGTCGAATGGCAAGTCGATCAATACGGGGCCAGGACGACCGGAGCGCATCACGTGGAAGGCTTGCTGGAATACGCGCGGCACCAGTGCCGGCTCGCGTACGGTTACTGCCCACTTGGTAACCGGCTTGGCGATGGACTCGATGTCCACGGCCTGGAAATCTTCTTTGTACAGACGCGCACGCGGTGCCTGGCCGGTGATGCAGAGAATCGGGATGGAATCAGCCCAGGCAGAGTAGAGGCCGGTGATCATGTCAGTGCCGGCAGGGCCGGAGGTGCCGATGCACACGCCGATATTGCCGGCCTTGGTGCGGGTGTAGCCTTCGGCCATGTGCGACGCGCCTTCAACGTGGCGCGCCAGGATGTGGCGGATGCTGCCGTCAGCGCGCAGGGCGGAATACAGCGGGTTGATCGCGGCACCGGGGATGCCGAAGGCGGTATCGATGCCTTCTTTGCGCAACACCGCTACTGCAGCGTCGATTGCTCTCATTCGGGCCATGGATCATTCCTCCTGACTTTGACTCGATAGTTTTTATACGTGGCCCAAGCATGCAGCGCTGGAACGAAAGGAGGAATTGGTCGAAACTTTAGTTCTGTCGATATCAGGAGTATCGAATGGATCGCTACACCACATTGCAAAGCTTCGTCTTGGTCGCCGAAAACGGCAGCTTTGCGGCCGCTGCCCTGAAGGAAGGCGTTACGCCCGTGGTCATGGGCCGCCGGCTCGATGCGCTGGAGCGGCACCTGGGCGTAAAGCTGATGCATCGGTCCACGCGCGGGCTGGCATTGACCGACCTGGGCGAGCAGTACCTGGAGCGCGCGCGAGGACTGCTCAAGGATTTTGATGAGGCGGACGCCAGCATCAGCCACGACCGCACCTCGGTGCGTGGGCACTTAGTGATTTCGGCCCCGGCTGCGTTCGGGCGGCGCCATATCGGGCCGCATGCACCGGCGTTCCAAGCGCGCTACCCCGACCTGCAGCTGTCCTTCAATTTCACCGACAGCGTTGTCGACCTGGTCCGCCACGGCTATGACATGGGCATTCGCATTGGTGAGGTAACCGATCCCAACTACGTCGCCATCAAGCTGTTTCCCAATCGCCGCGTGGTCTGTGGCGCACCTTATTACTTCGAGCGGCAGGGCGTGCCGCGCACCTTGGAAGACCTGACGCGACACAATTGCCTGGCCTTCAACCTGCAGGGCGGGCAGCAGCGTGGCTGGACCTTTCTGCGCGACGGCAAGCAAGTGGCGGTACGGGTCTCGGGCAACCTCGACTGCAACGATGGCGAGCTGTTGTTCGACTGGGTCAAGCAGGGCATCGGCATCGGCTGGCGCTCGACCTGGGAAATCCAGGCCGAACTCAAGCGCGGCGAGCTGGTGACGGTGCTCGACGAGTTCGCGCTCCCGGCCTACGACATCCAGGCCGTGTACCCGCAGCAGCGCTATCTACCGGCCAAGGTGCGTTTCTTCATCGACTATCTGAAGGGCATCTACAACGCACCGGGCTACTGGGAAGTGCGCTGAGCGGATTAGTTGCCGCGGTAGGTGGAGAAGCCGTAGGGGCTTAGTAGCAGCGGGATGTGATAGTGCTCGACGCTGCCATTGGCTTCGAAGATCACCGGAACCTCCGGGAAAAAGGAGCTGGCCTTCTGCGCGGCGAACCAATCGCCGGTCATGAAGGTGACGCGGTAGGTGCCTTTCTCCAGTGTCTTGCCTTCGGGATACAGCGCAGTGATCCGACCTTGAGCGTTGGTCTCGCCGCTGTTAAGTGATTTCCACGCGTCACCCTGACGTTGTTCCAGCGTGACGCGGACGTCCGGTGACGGCAGGCCGTTTTCCAGATTGAGCACATGCACGCTGAGCGGGTTGCCGGCGGCCAGGGTCAGACCGGACAGACCGCTGAGCATCAAACCGGCGGTGATTGAACGTAGTGCTTTCATGGTGTTTTCCTTTTCTTCAGTGGGAGGAGGGCAGCAGTTTTTCGATGGCGGCCATGGCGCAGGCCTCGTCGTTCTTGGCACCGCCGGCACCGGCCACGCCGATGGCACCAATCACCTCGTCCCCGACCTTCAGCGGCACGCCACCGCCGAGCAGCAACAGTTCATCCAACGAGTTGAGGTTGGCGGCGTCCGGCGTAGCGGCGGCGCGTTCAGCGAACAGGCGGGTCGGGGTCTTGCTCGACAGCGCGGTGTAGGCCTTGCGCTGCGCCGCGAGGGTGTTGTGCGGGCCGACGTTGTCGTCCCGG
Source organism: Stutzerimonas stutzeri (assembly GCF_000590475.1). Classification (NCBI taxonomy): domain Bacteria; kingdom Pseudomonadati; phylum Pseudomonadota; class Gammaproteobacteria; order Pseudomonadales; family Pseudomonadaceae; genus Stutzerimonas; species Stutzerimonas stutzeri. The sequence goes on from NZ_CP007441.1 coordinate 1,229,839, forward strand.
TGCAGGGCGACCAGGTTGCCGCCGCGATCGACCACCGCGACCACTGCCGTGCGGTTTTCCGCGTGGCACTGGTCCAGCGTGGCCTGGATCAGGCCGTCGGCCAGGGCCAGCGAGACGTTCTGCTGGGTGATCGGTGCTGGCGTGGCGGCGTTGGCGCTTAGGGCCGGGTTAAGTAATGCCAGCGTCAGCAATGACAGTGTGGCTGCGATACGCATATCGGTTTCCTTGGGTGGCTGAGCTTCGGGGCGCATGGTGCCGATCGCCGCCCGTCAGAACCGTTGCCTGCGCATTACGCTTTTGTAATGGCTCGCAATGCGGCGGCGCCATAACCTAGCAGGCAGTTGAAGAATTACCTGCGTTGCCATTGCTGCGTTGAAAACAGGCTCAAAATGCTCATTTACCACTTGTAAGCTGCGCTTTTTCGCCCGTTTTCGCCTTGCGCTGGCTGCCTCGCTGACGTTCTTCAACGACCTGCGGCGCACATTCAGCGAGGTGATCCGATGCGAATTCTGGTGGTGGAGGACGAGGCCAAGACGGCCGACTACCTCAAGCGCGGGCTGGAGGAATCCGGTTACCGGGTGGAGGTTGCGCGCAACGGCGTCGACGGCAAATACCTGATCGAGGAGGAAGCCTTCGACCTGGTGATCCTCGACGTCATGCTGCCGGGGCACGACGGCTGGGAGCTGGTGCAGGTGGTACGCAAGCGGTCGGCGCATACGCCTGTTCTGTTTCTCACCGCGCGCGATGCGGTGGAAGACCGCGTGCGCGGGCTGGAGCTGGGCGCGGACGACTACCTGGTCAAGCCGTTTTCCTATGCCGAACTGCTGGCGCGGGTGCGCACCCTGCTGCGCCGCGGGCCGCCGCGTGAAGTCGAGCGTTTTCAGGTTGCCGATCTTGAGCTGGACCTGCTGCGCCGGCGCGTCACTCGCCAGGGCGAACGCATCAGCCTGACCAACAAGGAGTTCGCCTTGCTGCACCTGTTGCTCTGTCGCCAAGGGGAGGTGCTGTCGCGTGCGCAGATCGCCTCGCAGGTCTGGCAAATGAATTTCGACAGCGACACAAACGTGGTCGACGTGGCGATCCGCCGCCTGCGCGCGAAGGTCGACGATCCCTATCCGCTCAAGCTCATCCATACCGTGCGCGGCATGGGTTACGTGCTGGAGGCCGCAACATGAGGCTGTTGCCGCGCTCGCTCAGCCTGCGCCTGGCCATCGCCTTCGCACTGGTGGCCGTAGTGCTGCTCGGTGCCATCGGGCTGTATCTGTATCGCTCGCTGGAGCGGGAAATCAGCTGGCGTGACGATCAGGCACTGCTCGGTCGGCTGGAACGCATGCAGGCGCTGCTGGAGGACAGCGCCAGTATCGAGGCGCTCCGCCAACGACCACAGCTGTACGAAAACATGCTGGGCAATCGCGACAGCCTGCTCTGGTTACTCGACGCTCAGGGGCGCCCGCTGATCGAGATCAACCCGGCGCGGCTGGCCATTCCGACATTGCCGGCCAGCAATGCCGCGGCGTTGACCGATACGGATGGAGCGCGGCTGGCCTGGCGTCGGTTGCCGGGCGAGGCGGGGCTGACGCTGGTGGCCGGGCGCATGCTCGTCGAGCGCGAGCAGATGCTTGCCGCCTACCGCGTAAAGCTCTGGTGGGCGCTCAGTCTCGGCGCGCTTCTGGCGTCCTTGCTCGGCTGGCTGATCAGCCGGCGCGCGCTGCGTCCCGTACGGCATCTCACGCGGCAGGCGCTGGCCATCGACGTGCAGCACCTGCATCTGCGCCTCGACGAATCGGCAATGCCCAGTGAACTGGAGCCGCTGCGTGCCGCGCTTGACCAGATGCTGAATCGGCTGGAACAGGGCTTCGCGCGGCTGTCGCGCTTCAGTGAGGACCTGGCCCACGAGATGCGCACGCCGCTCGGCAATCTCATGGGCCAGACCCAGCAGCTGTTGCACAAGGACCGCGATGCCGAGGCCTATCACGCGTTGCTGGTGTCCAATCAGGAGGAGTACGAACGCCTGGCGCGGATGATCGACGGCATGCTGTTCCTCGCTCGTGCCGAGCAGCCGGCGGCGGCCATCGAGCGGCAGCGGTTTGCATTGCCAGCACTGGTCAAGCAACTGTGCGACTACTTCGAAGGCATTGCCGAAGAGCGAGGGATTCAGCTGCTCGACGAAACCGAGGGTGCGCTGTTCGGTGACCCCGAGCTGATCCGTCGGGCGCTGGCGAACCTGCTGGCCAATGCGCTGCGCTACGGCGCCAGTGACAGCCCGGTGCGCATCGTCAGCGGCTCAGGGGATGGGTGGCGGTCGCTCAGCGTGATCAATCAGGGGCTTCCGATCCCGCCCGAGCATCTGCCGCGGCTGTTCGATCGCTTCTACCGATGCGACCCATCGCGCGCCGAGCCGGGCGATACCGGCGGGTTGGGCTTGGCAATCGTGCGCTCTATCATGCAGCTGCACGGCGGCGAGGTGGTTGTTCGTAGCGACGCCAAGGAAACGCTGTTCGTCCTGCGCTTCCCAGCAGAAAAAGTCTGATTCCGTTTACGCCTCTGGATATGGATGCCGGGCCGCGCTGTCACAGCTAAGGTCGTAGAACTGCCTTAGAGAGACGCGCTTGTGGATTCCCTAAAAATCGCCACCTACAACATCAACGGCATCCGTGCACGGCGCACCAATCTGTTGGAATGGCTGGAGCGCGAGCAGCCGGATGTGGTTTGCCTGCAGGAGCTCAAAGCGCAGGACGCCGACTTCCCCATCGATGACATTCGCGCCGCTGGTTACGGCGCGATCTGGCACGGGCAGAAGTCGTGGAATGGCGTGGCGATACTCGCGCGCGGTGACGACCCCCTCGAAATCCGTCGCGGCCTGCCTGGCGATCCGGACGACAGCCATAGCCGTTATCTGGAGGCTGCCGCCCATGGCGTGATCGTCGCCTGTCTCTACCTGCCCAACGGCAATCCGCAGCCGGGGCCGAAGTTCGATTACAAGCTGGCGTGGTTCGAGCGCCTGATCGAGCACGCGGCGGGTTTGTTCGACAACGGGCATCCGGTGGTGCTGGCAGGTGATTACAACGTGGTGCCCACCGACGAAGATATCTACAACCCGCGCTCCTGGACGAAGGACGCGCTGTTGCAGTCGGAAAGCCGCGCCTGCTACCAACGTCTTCTGGAACAAGGCTGGAGCGATGCGCTGCGCGCCAAATACCCCGACGAGCGCATCTATACCTTCTGGGACTATTTTCGCCAGCACTGGCAAAAGAATTCAGGCCTGCGTATCGATCATCTGTTGCTCAGCACCGATCTGGCGCCACGATTGCTCGACGCCGGTGTCGATCGCTGGGTGCGTGATCAGGAACATGCCAGCGACCATGCGCCGACCTGGGTCACGCTGGCCGCAGCCGATGCCGCGAACGAGCCGGAAAAGAAACCGGCGAAACGCCGGTCGTCGTCACCCGCCAAGCAACGGCGGAATGAGCGCTAGGCTCAAGACAGGGCGCTGCAACACATACCAGCCCCATTATCTGAAGCCGTCAGGATGCCTACGATTCTTCCTGTGGAAGAGCGAACGGAGTACCCATGATGAACCAGAATTCTGGTCTGGTTGGCGAACATGAACCGTCGCTGAAGTTTGACGGGGATGAGCTGGTTAATCTGTCCATCGACGAGATGCTGACCGAGGCCCTGAACACGGTCCGGCGACATCTACGCATGGACGTCGCTTTCATTGGAGAGTTTCACGAAGGACGGCGGGTGTTTCGCCATATCGACGGGAGCCCTCATCCGACGGCATTGTTGGTTGGCGCGAGCGGTTCGTTGGGGGACAGCTACTGCCAGCGGATCGTCGATGGCCGCCTGCCGGAGCTCATTCACGATGCCGCTGAGTTCAAGGAGGCGCTGGCGCTACCGGAGACTCGGGCGATACCGATTGGGGCGCATATGAGCGTGCCGATTCGTTTCAGCGATGGTTCGCTTTACGGGACCTTCTGCTGCTTCAGCACGCAAGCGGATCAAAGCCTGGACCAATGCGACCTGCGCACCGTGCGCCTGTTTGCCCGCTTTGCCGGGGGACTGCTCGAGCGCAATGCACTACGCGAGCAGCTGCGCCGTGACAAGCTCGAGCGCATCAAGGCGGTCATCGCGCATTGCGATTTCTGGACCGTCTACCAACCCATCTTCAACTTGGCTGACGACACGGTCGTGGGCTACGAAGCGCTGGCCCGGTTTCGTCCCGAACCATATCGTTCGCCGGACGTCTGGTTTCAGGAAGCTGGCGAGGTCGGGCTTCGCACCCAGTTAGAGACCCTGCTGCTGAAAACCGCGCTCGAAGGCCTGCGGTTGATTCCCGACAATGTCTACCTGTCGCTGAACGTCTGTCCAGAAGCGCTGCTGGATGGCTCGGTGGTCGAACTGCTTGCCAAGCAACCGCTGCATCGCCTGATGCTGGAGGTGACCGAGCACACGTCTATCGTCGACTATGCGCTGATCGCAACCATCCTCGAACCTCTGCGCCAACGAGGGTTACGCCTGGCGGTTGACGACGCGGGCGCCGGCTATGCCAGCTTTCGTCACATCCTCAAGCTCAAGCCTGACGTCATCAAGCTCGATCGAAGCCTGATCAGCAACGTCGACAGCGACAGCGACTGCTGCGCGATGGCCGCGGCGCTGATTCGTTTCGCCGATCAGACGGGCAGCAAGATCATCGCTGAGGGCGTGGAAACGAACGGCGAGCTGGCGGTCCTGCGCGGATTGCAGGTGACCAAGGCCCAGGGCTTCCTGCTGGGCATGCCACAGCCGCTGAGCGAAGCGGAGCGTTGAATACCCACGCGGGGGCTTGCCGCCCGCTATCGACGTGGCGGCGAAGGCGGGGCAGCGGTGGCGTGGGTGCGGAGCGCCTCGTCCTGAGCGGATATTGTTTCGCCAGCGCCGACAGCATCACTGACGTGGCAGTCCGCGCCGCGCACACCTACAATCCGTGCCACGGCCGCAGCGCTTGCAGGATCTGCGTCCGGTGCGACTGCGCTAAGGTGCAGCCTTCTCATCCAGTGGAGCCACGCGTTTCCATGTTCCGCTCTCGTCGCGCCCCGGCCTGGCTGGCCACCCTCGCGGTGTTGCTGCATCTGTTCGCGATGCCGCTGATGGGCACCGCTGCGCCGATGATGGGCATGGCCGGGCACTGCGCGATGGCCGAGGTCCTCCAGCATGGCGATCATCACCTCGCAGCGAAGACCGACATAGCGCCGCAGAGCCACGCCGCCCACGCCGACCCATCCACGCCGCCGCCGGACCCTGCTCATCACCTCTCGATGCCTTGCTGCTGCGCGGCAGGCGCCGCGGCGCTGGCGGCGATTGCACCCAGCGCGCCGCAGCTGCTGGTGCCGCGGCGCACCGGCCTGGGCCTGCTGCCACTTGCAGGGCCTGCTCATGCCTCGCCACGATACTACTGGCCGAGCCTCAATCCCCGCGCCTCACCACTCGCCTGATCGGTTACTCCGGTTTAAACACTGCCTGGCGGTCGCGTTGCGCCCCGCTGGCACGTCCTGCCGCTGGCTCTTTCGGCCGCGGCCTTCGATCGAGCGAACAACCATGTCTGCACCTGCTGCCGGCGCCCGTCCCGAGGCGCCAACCACGGTATCCCGTACGCAACAACCGCTGTTCGGGTTGTTGATTCGCCTGCATCTCTACGTCGGCCTGCTGGTCGGCCCGTTCATCTTCGTGGCAGCCCTGAGTGGTCTGGTCTACGCCTTGACGCCGCAACTGGAAAACCGTCTGTACGCACAACAGCTGTACACCGAAAGCACCGGCACGGCATTGCCCTTGGCGCGGCAAATCGACGTCGCCCAGGCCTACATCGGCGAGGCTGCGACCTTGTCTGCGGTGCGGCCAGCGCCGCAACCCGGCACCACGACGCGAGTGATGTTCAAGACGCCGGCGCTGGGCGACTCGGAAAGCCGCGCGGTGTTCGTCGACCCGATGACTGCCGAGATCCGCGGCGATCTGCTGGTCTACGGCACCAGCGGCGTGCTGCCGCTGCGTACTTGGCTCGATCAGTTTCACCGCAGCCTGCTGCTCGGCGAGCCGGGCCGGTTGTACAGCGAACTGGCGGCATCCTGGCTTTGGGTCGCCGCGCTGGGCGGCCTCGCACTGTGGGCGATCCGTCGTCGCCGGCTAGGTACGGGCCTGCCGCGCCGGCGAGGGCTGCGTCACTGGCACGCGACCCTGGGGCTGTGCCTGTTGATCGGCCTGCTGTTCTTTTCCGCTACCGGCCTGACCTGGTCGCGCTGGGCCGGCGACAACATCGGCATCGTCCGGGCAACGTTGGGCATGTCGACGCCGAGTGTGTCCACCGCGCTGAACGGTGCCTCCGCCGCGCCAGCCAGTGAACACGCCCATCATGCCGGGATGGCGATGCCGGCAGCGCCCTCGCAGGATTCAGCGCTGTTCGATGCCGTGCTCGGCGCCGCGCGTCACGCCGGCATCGATGCAGACAAGCTGGAAATCGTACCGGCAGGCGGGCCCGACCGCGCCTGGACGGTGACCGAGATCGACCGCAGCTGGCCGACCCAGGTCGACGCCGTAGCGGTCGATCCGCGCAGCCTGCGCATCACCGATCGCATCGACTTCGCCACTTTCCCCCTGGCGGCCAAGCTGACACGCTGGGGCATCGACGCGCACATGGGCTCGCTGTTCGGATTGGCTAACCAACTGCTGCTGGCGATTACCGCGCTGGGGCTGGCGACGCTAGTGGCCGTCGGTTACGTGATGGGCCTGCGACGAGTCACGGCACGCCGCGTTGGCCTGGTTCAGTCGTTGGCGGCGCTGCCTCCCGTCACGCGGCTGGTCACGGTGGCTCTCGCCATGCTGTTTGGCATCTGCCTGCCGGTGCTGGGCGTCAGCTTGCTGCTATTTCTGATCGGCGAGGCACTGATCGATGGTCTGGCGCGGTCGCGTCGACTGCGAGTCGGTCAGCCGGGCTGAGGCGGCTCGCGGTTGGCCTGCCAGCCGCCGCCGAGCACCTGATACAGGCGGATCAGCGCGTTGAGTTGGCTTTCGCGCAGTTGCACGGCGGCCAGCTCGGTGTTGAACAGGTTGCGCTGGGCATCGAGGGTTTCCAGGTAGGACGAATAGCCCGCGCGGTAGCGGTCTTCGGCATAGGTCAGCGAGCGCTCCAGCACGGCGCGCCGAGCCGCGACGCGCGAGAGCTGCTGGCGCAGATTGCCGATCGCGGCCAGGCTGTTCTCTACTTCGTTGAAGGCCTGCAGCGCCGTGGCGCGGTAGGCGAACGCGGCCTGGTTGCGCTGTGCGGTGGCGATGTTCACGCCAGCTTCCAGACGCCCGGCATCGAAGATCGGTGCGAGCACACTGGCGCCGAGATCCCAGACTCGCACCGGGTCATAATCCAGCGAGTTGACGAATAGTTGGCCGACGCTGGCCGACAGTTGTACCTGGGGCAGAAAGCGGTCTCGCTGGGCCTGCAGGTTCAGGTTGCTGGCGGCCAGTAACAGTTCGGCTTGCTGGATATCCGGACGCCGGCGTAACAGGGTCGATGGCAGCACGGCGGGCACCGGTGGCGGCTCGATGGTCAGCAGCCCGGCGCCGCGTTCGACCTCTCCGGGCAGGCGGCCGGTGAGCAGGCGCAGGGCGTTTTCCTGCTCGCGGATCGCCTGTTGCAAGCGCGGTAACAGTTCGGCAGCGGCTTCGTATTCGGACTGCGCCTGGGTCAGCTCCAGCTGCGAGGTGTAGCCGAGGCCGGCACGGTCTTCGGCGACGCGCAGCGCCTCCTGCCGAGAATTGACCGTTTCCCGCGTGACATGCAGCTGCCGGTCCAGCGACAACAACGACACGTAGGCCCGGGCGGTGGTACTGGCTACGGCCAGACGTACCGCGTCGCGTTCGGCTTCGGTCGCCTGAAACTGCAGGTCGGCCGCTTCGCGCAAACGCCGCAGGCGGCCCCAGAGGTCCACTTCGTAGGACACTTGCAGCGATGGCTGTACCGCGGTGGTATGAGTGATCCCCAGCACGCTCAGTTCGCGGGTCCGTTGCGCACCCAGTACGGCGTCGAGCGAGGGCAGCAGGGCGGCGCGCGACAGCTGGATCTGCTCGCGCGCCTGCTCGACCCGTGAGGCAGCGCTCAGCACATCGGTGTTGTTCGCCAGGGCCGTCTCGACAAGTGCCGTCAGGTACGGATCAGCGAAGGCCTCCCACCAGGTCGCGGAAACCTCGACCGGCTTCGCGCCCGGCTCGCGCCAGCGACGGGGCGSAGTGAACCCGGCTTCTGGTGGCAGCGGCTGACGGGGCGGCATGCAGCCGGCCAGGGTCAGCAGCACCCACCCGGACACCAGACAGGGCAGGGCGCAACGGCGTCGGCTCATTGCGCGCCGCTCGCGACAGGCGGGTCGGATTGCACGGCGACCCCGGTGTCGACGTGAGTGACCACCGACAGCCCCGGTCGCAGACGTTGCGCGAGCGGTTGATCCGGATCGATGGAAATGCGCACCGGCACTCGCTGGACCACCTTGGTGAAGTTACCCGTGGCGTTGTCCGGGCGTAGCACGCTGAATTCCGAACCGGTGGCTGGCGCCAGTCGCTGGACGCGACCGCTCAGGCGCGCGCCGTCCAGCGCATCGACTTCGATCTGCACTGGCTGGCCGGGACGCATGGCGAAGGTCTGGGTTTCCTTGTAATTGGCGATCACCCAGAGCTGTTCCGGCACCAGATAGAGCAGTTGCGAGCCGGCCGCCACATATTGGCCCTGGCGTACCGTCACCTCGCTGACCTGGCCGTCGCGCGGCGCCTGGATCACTGTGTTGTCGAGATCGATCTGTGCCCGCTTCAGGGTGGCTTCGGCGATTTCGATCTGCGCCTGCAAACCACCACGGGATACTTCACTGGCCTTGAGCGTCTGCTCCGCAATCGCGATAGCAGCCTGCGCCTGCTTCACCTTGGCGGCGGCGGCACGCGCGCTGGCGCGGATCTGGTCGCGTTCTCGGATGGAGACCGAGCCGCGTTCGGCCAGTTCGTTGACGCGTTTTTCATCCGCCAGTGCGCGTAGCCGTTCGGCTTCGGCGGCAGACAGTTCGGCGCGGCGGGAGGCCAGCGTGGCCTCGTTCGAGGCCAGCGTCTGCTCCAGGTTCTCCAGCTCGAAGCGCCGCGCGGCCAGCTCGGCGCGGCGCTGTTCGACCAACTGGCGGTACTGGCGGTCATCGATACGTACCAGCGCCTGCCCCTGCTCGACCTGTTCGAAGTCCTGCACCAGCACCTCGGTCACATAGCCGTTGACCTGCGGTGCGAGGACGGTGATCTGCCCTCGCACGTAGGCGTTCTCGGTCACCGCCACCTGCCCGTTGAACGGCCAAAGTTGCCAGGCGTACAGAACTGCCAGAACACCGAAAAGCGCCACCAATAGCATCAGAATGACCGAGCGCCGGCTCGGTTTGATGGTCTTCGGCGGATCGTCCGGCGTCGGGCCGGCATCGGTAACGGCCGCCGACGGTTGTGGCGGCTGGGCCGTCTGAAGGTTTTGCTGATCCTCGGATTGGGTGCGTTCGCTCATGGAGAGACGGCGTTCCTGTTCTGCTGCGCGATGCGCAGGGTGCGATAGAGCGTCCAGCCGAATACGCCGATGGAAAGCATGCCGATCAGCCGGAATACATCATTGAAAGCCAGCACATTGGCTTCCCGCGTGACCGCCTGACTCAGCTGCGCGGCGCTCTGCGCCTGACGTAGCCGAGCGTCGTTCTGGCGTGGCGCCAGCGCCTGGTTCTGGGCCAGCAAGCGCGCGTCGACCCGAGGGTCGCCCGGTACTACTTGCTCGGTCAGGTGGCTGGAGTGATATTTCTCGCGCATCACCTGATAGGTGCCGAACAGTGCCGGCGCGGCCAGGCCGCCCAGGCTCTGGGTCATGGTGAACAAGACGATGAAAGTCACCAGATAGTTCGGCCCGTTGCGCAACGCCCGGCCGATACCGGTGATCAACAGCGGCCCGAGAAACATGCCGCTGGCAAAGGCCAGCAGGCCCTGACTGAGGAACATGTCATGCGGCCGGGTCAGGTTGGTGGCATCGATGTCGAGAAAGCTGGCGATCGCGATCAGCACGATCGACAGCAGAATCTGCGGAAAAGCCATGGACGGGCTGAAAGTCATTGCGCTGCCGGCGATACCCATGGTCAGCCCCAGCAGGATGATGGCGTACAGCGGCTGGAGTTGTTCGGTGCCCATGCCGAGGGTCTGCAGCAGGCCGACCGCGCCATAGCTCTGTTCGGATAGCAGCAGTCGCAGCGCCAGCGCACCGAAGGCGAAGCGCAGAATCTCGGCGGTGCCCAGCCAACGAGTGTGCAGCAACGGATTGCGCCGGTGATGTTCGATCATGAACGCCGCGCACATCAGCAACAGCGCAGCGATCAGGGCGTAGCCCAGCCAGGGTTGCTCGGTCCACCAGAGGATTCGGCCTTGCGCTAGCACCGCCGCGATCAACGCCAAGGCAGGGGCGAGCAGGGCAAAGGTGAGAAAGTCCAGCGGCTCGAACACCTTGACGCGCTCGCCCAACGGCAGCTTGAGCACGACCACCGCAGCCAGCGAGCACAGCGCCAGGCCGCTCTCGAACATGTACAGGCGATGCCACTCGCCCATGTCCAGCAATGCCGGCGACATCAGCCAGGCCAGCGGCGTGCCCAGCTGGGAAATGCCGAAGCCGAAGATCACCGCTTTTGGCAGATCGGACTTGCGAAATGCCTGCAGCATGTAGAACAGCCCCAGCGACGAGGTCGTGGCCGCCGCCAGGCCGCTGGCCGCGCGCACGAAGATGGCCATTTCCAGCCCCTCGACGAACACGTGGGCGATGCTCAGCAGTGCATAGAGGGTTAGGCCGATCTCGGCGAAACGCCGCAGGCCATATTGCTGACGGAACTTGATCATCAGCAGGTTGGCGGAGACGTTGATCATGAAGTACGCCGCCGGCAGCCAGGCAGCCTGTGACGGCGTGAGGCCCAGGTCGCCCTGGATACTCGGCAGATTGGCAATGAACAAGGCGTTGCCCAGCCCGCCGGTAATACCCACCAGCACCGCAACACAGGCATAGGCGATGCGCACCGGCATCGGATGCAGCAGGATCGCCGGGGATCCGGGCATCGATGGACGTTCGTGGGGTTCCCAGCGAGGAACGGGGGCAAGATATTGCGGCATGTTGTGCAGGACTCGACGGCCAGGGTCAGGGGCATGCATGAGGGTCTGCCAAACCGGCGGACATCCTTTTAGGACAGCTGCAAGCGCGAAATGATTGGTCCCATGCGCACCGGTCGGTTGGCAGCGATGAAACTGGGTGCGGCGGTGCGGTCGCTGGGCGGAGCAGCTGAACCTTTGCCGATACGAGGCGGTCGACTCAACAGGTTGGCCGTGTTGTCACTGGCCGTTAACTAAGCTTCAGGAGGAACCATTCAATGGATACCAACGACACCATTTCCGTGCTTAACGACCTCATCGAAACCAGCAAGGACGGCGAAAAAGGCTTCCGCGAATGCGCTGAAGACCTGAAGAATCCCCAGCTGCAAACCAGCATGACCCAGCGTGCACAGGACTGCGCGACGGCAGCTGCCGAGCTGCAGCAACTGGTCAGGTCCCTGGGCGGCGACCCGGAAACTTCCACCAGCACCGCGGGCGATATGCATCGGCGGTGGGTCGATCTGAAGTCCGCAATTACCGGCCACAGCGACGAAGCGATCCTCAACGAGTGCGAGCGAGGTGAAGACGTGGCGCTCAAGAGCTATCGCAAAGCGCTGGAAAAAGACCTGCCGGTCGATGTCCGTGCGGTTGTAGAGCGCCAATTCCAAGGCGTTCAGCGCAACCATGATCAGGTCAAGGCGTTGCGTGACGCAGAACGCGCGCGCAGCTGATCCAGAGCGTCGAACCGCCTGATCGAAACTGCGACCGAGAACCAAAACGCCCCGACCTTTCGGGGCGTTTTGGCATCTGCTGGTGCGTCGATGCCGGACGACTAATCCTTGGCCCGGCCGGTTGGTGCCGCCGCCCCACCATCACATCCTTTGAACACACCGCGATCCAGCCCAGGCAGCGCGGCGGCTTCGTTCGCTTGGCTATCATCGTGCGCCGCTACCGCCGACCAGCAGCATTTCGGTTGCGAGCTGCTAAGCTAAATCCCTTCGTTTCCTGAGAGCCGGCTGCCATGAACTCATTCATCACTCCTCCGGCCGATGACACCGGTGCTCAGCGCGCCGAACTGGCGCGGCTGGTCGATGGCTTCGTCAGTGGTGACGGCATGCACCCCACCGTCATCGAACCGCTGCACCTGATCCGTTGCGAGACACCCGGCGAGATGACCTACGGCGTACACAAGCCAGCGTTGTGCATCATTGTCCAGGGCGGCAAGGAAGTGCGTTTGGCCGATGAGCTGTACTGCTACGATCCGCTGCATTACCTGGTGGTGTCGGTGACACTGCCGGTGGCCGGTTGTGTGGTACGGGCTTCCAGTACGGAGCCGTATATCTGCATCCGCCTGGATATCGATCCCCCGTTGATCGCCGGGCTGATCAGCGAGGCCGAGCCGCTCATGGCCAACAGCGAGCCGGACGGGCGCGGTCTGTATCTGGACCGCATCGATGCGCCGCTGCTCGATGCCACCCTGCGGTTGGTCCGCCTGCTTGGCAACCCGAAGGACATTCCGGTGCTGGCACCGCTGGCGTTGCGCGAGATCTTCTATCGGTTGCTCTGCGGGCCGCAGGGTCGGCACCTGCGGGACATAGCACTGCAGGGCAGCCAGTCGCATCGGGTCAACCGCGCCATCGAATGGCTCAACCACAACTACGTCGAGCCGCTGCGCATCGATGAGCTGGCGAGCCGGGTCAACCTCAGCAGTTCAAGCCTGCATCATCGCTTCAAGGCACTGACCGCCATGAGCCCGTTGCAGTATCAGAAACAGCTTCGCTTGCAGGAGGCCCGGCGCTTGCTGATGGCCGAAGGCCTTGAGGTTTCGGCGGCCGGCTATCGGGTCGGCTACGAAAGCCCTTCGCAGTTCAGTCGCGAATACAGCCGGCTGTTCGGTGCCTCTCCGGTCAAGGACATGGCGCGTTTGCGCAGCATCGCCTGATCAGCGAGAGGGGGCGATCTCAGGCCCCTTCAATCCCGTCGCGGTTATGCGGCGGTACGGGTTGGCTGTTGAATGAACGATCAGCTCGCTGAGGTCCGCGCCCGCCGGCTGGTCAATTCCAGCGATACAGCGCGGAGGACGGACTGGCGCATCGACTCGGACTCGGGTCGCCAGCACGCTAGCCCTAGCATTCAGCGCAGCGCCGCCACCTTGGCGCGTGCGGCGTGCAGCTTCTTGTAGCTGTCGATCAGGCGCAGATGACGATCGAGTCCTTCCAGCTTGGTGCTGGTGGGCGTCAGGCCGAAGAAGCGCACGCTGCCATCCACCGAGCCCATCGCGGCGTCCATCCGCTCGTGGCCGAACAGGCGACGGAAGTTGGCCTCGTAGTCGTCCAGCTGCATTTCGTCATCCAGCGTCACTTCAAGCACCACGTTCACGGCCTGATAGAACAGCCCACGCTCGACCGTGTTGTCGTTGAACTGCAGGAAGGCTTCGACCAGCTCCTTTGCCTCCTCGAGCTGGTTCAGGGCGAGATGGATCAGCAATTTGAGTTCGAGAATCGTCAGCTTGCCCCACGCGGTGTTCTCGTCAAATTCGATCCCGATCAGCGTGGTGATATCGGTGTAATCATCCAGTTCGCTGTCTTCGAGACGCTCGACCAGTGCCTTCAGGCTGCCATCGTCCAGCCGGTGCAAGTTAAGAATGTCTTCACGGAAAAACAGCGCTTTGTTGGTGTTGTCCCAGACCAGATCTTCCACCGGGTAGATTTCCGAATAGCCGGGCACAAGAATCCGGCAGGCCGTTGCGCCTAGCTGGTCATACACGGCCATGTACGCTTCCTTGCCCATGCCTTCGAGAATCCCGAACAGCGTGGCGGCCTCCTCGGCGTTGGAATCTTCGCCATGTCCGGAAAAGTCCCACTCGACGAACTCGAAGTCAGCCTTGGCGCTGAAGAAGCGCCACGACACCACACCGCTGGAATCGATGAAGTGTTCGACGAAGTTGTTCGGCTCCATGACGGCCTGGCTTTCGAAGGTCGGCTGGGGCAGGTCGTTCAACCCTTCGAAGCTGCGGCCCTGCAACAGTTCGGTGAGGCTGCGCTCCAGCGCCACCTCGAAACTCGGGTGCGCCCCGAACGAGGCGAACACGCCGCCGGTACGCGGATTCATCAGGGTGACGCACATCACCGGAAATTCCCCGCCCAGCGATGCATCCTTGACCAGCACCGGAAAACCCTGCTCTTCCAGCCCCTGGATACCTGCCAGGATTGCGGGGTATTTCGCCAGCACTTCCTGGGGTACGTCAGGCAAGGCGATTTCGCCTTCCAGAATCTCGCGCTTCACTGCACGCTCGAAGATCTCCGACAGGCACTGCACCTGCGCTTCGGCCAAGGTATTGCCGGCGCTCATGCCGTTGCTGAGAAACAGGTTTTCGATCAGGTTGGAGGGGAAGTACACCACTTCGCCGTCCGACTGGCGCACAAAGGGCAGCGAACAGATGCCGCGCTCGACGTTGCCCGAATTAGTGTCGTACAGGTGTGAGCCGTGCAGCTCGCCATCGGGGTTGTAGATATCCAGGCAGTACGCATCGAGTATTTCTGCCGGCAGCGCATCTTTGCGGTCCGGCTTGAACCAGCGCTCGTCGGGGTAATGCACGAACTCGGCATGGGCGATGTCTTCGCCCCAGAACTGATCGTTGTAGAAGAAGTTGCAGTTGAGCCGTTCGATGAACTCGCCCAACGCAGACGCCAACGCGCTTTCCTTGGTCGCGCCTTTACCGTTGGTGAAGCACATCGGCGAATGCGCATCGCGAATATGCAGCGACCACACGTTGGGCACGATATTGCGCCACGAGGCGATTTCGATCTTCATCCCGAGGCCGGCCAGAATCTCCGACATGTTGGCGATGGTCTGCTCGAGCGGCAGATCCTTACCGGCGATGTAGGTGCTCGCGTCGGCCCCGGTGCCTGGTAGCAGCAGCGCCTGGGCGTCTGCATCGAGGTTATCCACTTGCTCGATGACGAACTCCGGCCCGGTCTGCACCGCCTTTTTCACCGTACAACGGTCGATGGAGCGCAGGATGCCCTGGCGATCCTTGTCAGAGATGTCCGCTGGTAGCTCGACTTGAATCTTGAAGATCTGCTTATAGCGGTTTTCCGGATCGACGATGTTGTTCTGCGAGAGCCGGATATTGTCGGTCGGGATGTCGCGGGTCTGGCAGTACAACTTGACGAAGTAAGCCGCACACAGCGCAGATGAGGCCAGGAAATAATCGAACGGGCTCGGCGCCGAGCCATCGCCCTTGTAGCGGATCGGTTGATCGGCAACCACCGTGAAATCATCGAACTTGGCTTCAAGCCTGAGGTTGTCGAGAAAGTTAACCTTGATTTCCATGCGGGATTACCAGAACAACACGATATGGCCGGCCATTATCCGGTTTATCCGCCTTGCGTGCGTGATTTTCCAGCCTGACGGCCCTGGACGGCATCTCCCGCCCGGATATCAGCGCGAACAAGGCCTGAACGCGCCAACCTTCGCCGCGGCGGACGTGACGGGGCCATCACTGCTGCCCGCCTGTCGCGGTCAGTTTCAGATGTGGCGTTGGGGCTCAGCGTGGCGAGTCGTGGCCTTCAACCGCCTGTAGTTCGAAAGCAATGCTCCAGTTGTGCAGCGGGTAGGGTTTGTCCACCAGCGCGGCGATGTTTGCCTCGCGCGGCATGCCCTCGTCCGGCAGGTATTCGTAACGGGCGTCGGCCTGGGCCGGGTCGCTGTCGCGTAATTCACCGGCCCCGCCGACCGCTTGGCTGGCGTAGCGGATGCGAGGCGTGCCGACCAGATCGCGGCCGGCATTCAGGCGCACCACCGTATCGGCGACAATCTCCACGGCTTTGATCTGCACCTCGCCCTGCTCATCAATCAGGGTGAAGCCGCGGTTTTTGATCGCCCGTGCCTGATGGTCGAGATAGGGCAGATCGAACATCAACGGCGGAAAGGGCACATGGAAGTCGACGAGCACTTCGCGATGTTCGAAAGTGGCGCCGCGCGGCGACAGCGGTTGCCAGTTGCGGCCCTCGACCACCACTTGGTGATAGACCTTGCCGAGCATCTGGCCGAACCAGCGATAACCATTGGCCGATAGGTGTGTGCCCTTGTCCACGTAAGGGTAAACCGGCCCGGCGAGGTACCAGTTCGGCTCTTCTTGTGCCAGTTCCCACTGCGCCATGCCGATGTCGAGGCTGCCATTGACCACCGATGATTTGGCATCGGTCTGGTAGCTGATGAACGCCGGCATCTGTTGCTGTCCGGCGATCGCCTGCGCGGTATCGGCGTTCAGATCGTCGCGCAGCTGGCGCAGCATTTTCTTGTAGTGAGCCTTGTCGTTGATGCCGCCCTGGGCCTGCGAATAGTCGTACTCGCCCTGCAGCCAGAAAAAGGCGCTGAGACTGTAGCTGGCGCCTTGGGCGTCAGCGATCTGTTTAGCCTGATCAACCGCCTGCAGTACCCGTCGATATTCGTGGGTGCCGCCGACCTTGGACAGCTGCGCGATGGAGCGTCCGGAGGTGGAGGCGTTGCTGGCGACAAACAGGTGCTCGGGGTCGGCTTCAACACCGTGCTTCTGCAGATAGAGACGGCGGACCATATTCAATGCGCCGACTTCCACGGATTCGCCTTCCTCCTGCGCATGCTCGTCCAGGCGCGCCACCGACCGGCCATCGAGGATAACCTTCGGGTCACGCTTGAGCTGGACCACCGCCCTGAGCGGCTTGAATGCCGGCTCACCGACCGCTATGAAGCGGGCACCGCTGTAAGTTGCCGAACGCACCGAGTTGCCCAGCATCAGGTTGTCGTATCGTGGCTGTTTCGACAGCGCGGGCCAGCCTTCGGCGGCCGAAGCCAAGGACTGGCCGTAGGTGATGACGTGGTTGTATTTGGCGGTTGGCGCCGGTGCGCGACGATCGGGTTGCGTCATGACCTGTTCGCTGAAGCGCTTGTTCTGCGCGTCGCGGATCGCCAGCGAGGGTTCGCTGGCAAACGATGACGTGCAGGCGCACAACAGCACGGCGCCCAACAGCGCGGTGGTTACCGTTTCGTAGGTGAAGCGCCAGAGGGTGAGGCTCGGTTCAGGCATGCCGATTCCTTCGTTGGGGCCGCGGGCCTTGGCGCTGTGCAATACAGGCCTGGGCCAGAATGTTTCGGAGTTGGCGTTTGACGGTGGCGAGTGCGCTCAGTTCGGCCTCGGACCGTCGAGGGCGGTGCTGCACGGTACGTTCAGTGGCGTGACGCGAGCGGCTGTGGGGATTGCTTCGAGGCGGCAGCACTTTCCACCGCGTCCCTGATGGCATGCGCGAGCTCTTCCAATCGATAGGGTTTGGCCAGCACGTGGACACCCTCCGCATCGGCTGTTTTTCTCGCGGCTTCGGCATAACCGCTGGTGAGCAGGACCGGGAGGTCATGGTGTCTCGTGCGAATCTCTCGAGCCAGCTCCACTCCGTTCATGCCGCCGGGCATCATCACGTCGGAGAAAACGATATCCACGTCACGACCGTTCGCCAGGGCGCCCAGGGCCGCCGCGGCACTGGCGGCGTGGGTCACGGTGAAACCCAAGTGCTGCAGCATCTCGCCGACCAGCGCCGCGACCTCTTCGTCATCGTCGACCAGCAAGACATTCCCGGCAGAGCTCTGCGCCGTGGCCTCTATTTGCAGGTCTGCCTGGCCTTGTTCGTCCGGTACGGCTGTCGCACGGGGTAGCAGCAGCACCACGCTGGTGCCTCGTTCACATTCGGTATCGATCCACACCGTGCCGCCGGATTGCCGAGCGAAACCATAGACCTGCGCCAGGCCGAGGCCAGAGCCCTTGCCAATCTCCTTGGTGGTGAAGAAGGGGTCGAATACACGTCCGCGTACATCGTCCGGGATACCGGTGCCCGAATCGATCACCGCCAGGCGGACGAAATCGCCACGCTGGCCCAGCACCTGCTCGTCAGGTGCGTTCGAGGCCTGCAGCAGTATCGTGCCGCCTTCGGGCATGGCATCGCGGGCATTGACCGCCAGGTTGAGGATCACCAGCTCCAGCTCGCCCGGATCGACTTCCACCGGCCACAGATCGGCGGCGAATTGCACCTCGACGTGCACGTCGCCACGCAGGCTGCGGTCGAGCAGTTCGCGCATCCGACTAATGCGATGGGCGAGATCGACTGCCTCGGGTGCCAGTGACTGCCGCCGCGAGAAGGCCAGCAGCTGCCGGGTCAGCGCCGCGCCTCGCTGTGCGGCCTGGCGCATGCCATCCATCAAACGCTGGCGGCGCTCTGGATCGGAGCGGCGATCGAGCATGTCGAGGCCGCCGGCGATGACCATCAGCAGGTTGTTGAAGTCATGCGCGATGCCACCGGTAAGCTGCCCGATGGCTTCGATCTTCTGCGTCTGGCGCAAGGTTTCTTCGATGTGGGCACGCTCCGCCATCTGCGTGCGCAGCTCAATGTTGGCCTGCTCCAGAGCCCGGGTGCGTTCGACAACCAGGACCTCGAGCTCATGCGAGGCCTGTTCGCGGGCCTCGATCAGCGCACGGACTTCATACTGACGAAGCCGACCGCGTACGGCCGCGTGGATGGCGCTGGTGAGGGTAATGCTCTGGACCGGACGTTCAAGTAGCGAGACGTTGCGCAACGTCGCAACCATGCGTTGACGCCATGCGCTGACCGCTGGCTGGCGATGCTTGCTGGTCAGCACTACGAAGGGAAAATCGGACCAGGCCGGTTGCCGATCAACCCAAGTCCCCAGCGCTTGAAGATCCTGGCCGAACATGGCCTCTTCAGCGATGAACACCGCGTCGGCATCGCGTTCGGCGCGCTCCAGCACCTCGGCGACGCTGTGGCAAACGTCCGCCGCCATGCCGCTGCGGCGCAGCAGGTCGGCCGTCGCCGGGCCGTCCCTGCCGATGGGTGCGAAAACGACTACTAGGGGGCTTTCTCGCTTAGGCGTCGTCATGCTCATCTTTCATGAGGGGAGTGGCATCGCCAGTGTACGTCGGCGTGCCCGAGAAGATGCCGCTGAAGTTCGTAATCGACGGTCCCACCTTGATACCGTAGGCGCCAAGGCGAAACTCCCGAATGGTGTTTTCGTGGCGCCCGCTGCGCTTTTTCACCACAGACAACGCACGTCGGACCACGCCGGCATGTTCGAAATAGCGCAGCATGATAACCGTATCGCTGAGGTAGCTGATATCGATGGGCGTATCCATTGGGCCGACCAGACCATGCTGAGCCAGCACCATTACGCTGACTACGCCTTTCTGGCCCAGGTAACTCAGTAGTTCATGCATCTGCAGGATCAGGAAACGGCCGTCGGGCATGGCGTTCAGATAGCCGTTGAGGCTGTCCATCACCACCAGCTGCGCTCCCTGCACCTCGACACTGTCCCGAACGGCGGCGGTGAACTCACCGGGTGACAATTCGGCAGGGTCGACCTGCTGAAGGCGCAGTTGACCGTTTTCGATCCAGGGATCCAGGTCCATTCCGAGCGCACGGCCACGTGCCAGAAGCGTGCCGACGCCTTCATCGAAGATGAACAGGGCCACCTGTTCGCCACGTTTACAGGCGGCCACGGCAAGGCTCAGCGCCACCGATGATTTACCGACCCCTGCCGCCCCGATCAGCAGCGCGTTGGTGCCACGCTCCAGCCCACCGCCAAACATTTGATCCAGCTCGGCGTTACCGCTGGATGTCAGCTCGCCGACAAACGCCGCATGATGTTCGGCCGCGATCAGACGAGGGTAGATTGCCAGACCGCCTGTCTTGATCGTGAAGTCGTGATAGCCGCCCCGGAACTTGATGCCGCGCATCTTGATCACGCGCAGGCGCCTGCGCTCGGCGCCGTAATCGATGGCCAGCTGTTCGAGCATTACCACCCCGTGGGATATCGAATGCAGCTGAAGATCACCGCTTTCAGAGGTTTGGTCGTCGAGCAAGATCACCGTGCAGCGGCGTGTAGTAAAGAAGTGCTTGAGCGCCAGCACCTGCCGGCGATAACGCAGCGGGCTCTGCGCCAGCAGACGCATTTCCGAGAGACTGTCGAAAATCACCCGGGTCGGATTGGTCTCGTTGACGCGATCGAAGACCTGTTTGGTGGTCTCGCTGAGCTCCATCTCTGCAGGATGCAGCACGGTCAGTTCGAGCTCGGGGTCGAGCGTGTCTTCGGGCGTCACCAGCTCGAATACGTCGATGCCTTCGAGCGTCCAGCCGTGCCGCTTGGCGACGAGCTCCAGCTCCTGCTTGGTTTCCGAAAGCGTTACGTACAGAACACGTTCGCCGTGGCGTACGCCTTCGAGCAGGAATTGCAACGCGATGGTGGTTTTACCTGAACCGGGGCTACCCTCGTAAAGATACATCCGATTGGGGTCCAGGCCGCCACCGAGAATGTCGTCGAGGCCTTCGCTGCCGGTCGAGATGCGTGGCGCTTCATCGTCTGGGGAGAAAGTAAGATCATCGGAATCGGTCATTCCATACTCCTTACGCGGCACTCCAGGCGGAGGCTGCGTGTCCTTGTTCCGGGCTTCGTGCCTGTGTTGAAGACGGCGAAGCGGCCGGAACGCGCCCGTAAATGCCGTGTGGCGGTCGGGCAAAAAGCCCCTTCGATCAACTCGCCAGTTGCAACTACGAAGCCTCGCACAGATGCGATCAGCAGGCGATACACCGAGGGGCACAGTCTTGTATATCCGACTGGTCTTTTGCCGCGCCGTTCCCCTTGGCGAAGTGGTTAAGGGCGCTTGCAGTGACTCTGACCTGGCCGCGAAACCCCGAGGCAGAGCCCTCAGCCGTCGTTTCGCTTGACCGGCATGCGTCCCGCTTCAGCGCTGCAACGACGCAACAGGTGGCAACCATTGCGCCTTGGATCGCCGGGCCTGCTGGCCCATGATCAGCCTTTGCCTGTTGTGGGTGCCCAGTATGTCTCGAACCTCACGTCCTTCGGCCTCGGCGTTGGGCCGACTGTTGCGCCTGAGTGGCGCCGGCGCGCGGATTGCCGGCAATCTGGTGGCGCAGCGCATCACGCCGGGCAGGGCCGGGATCGACTGGGCGCCGATCGGCGACCTGCTCGGCGACACCCTGGGACAGATGAAGGGCCCGGTGCTCAAGCTCGGCCAGCAAGCCTCGCAGTGGCAGGATGTGTTGCCCCCGCCGATCAGCACGGCCTTGTCCCGGCTGCAGAACCAGGTCCCGTCACTGCCGTTCGCCTCGCTCGAATCCTATTTGCAACGCCACTATGACGGGCAGCTCTACGAGCTGTTCGACTTCATCGAAGCGCAACCCGCCGCGGCGGCGTCGCTGGGGCAGGTGCACCGGGCGCGTGACCGGCAGGGGCGGGCGCTGATCATGAAGATCCAGTACCCCGGAATCCGCGCCATCTGCGATGCCGATCTGCGCCAGCTACGCCGGCTGATGCCCCTGGGGCGATTGTTCGGTACGCCCTCGGCGCGGCTCGAATCGGTCTACCGTGAGTTGCAGCGCGCCATCGATCAGGAGCTCGATTACGGCGCCGAGCGCGACAACCTCGAGCGCTTTCGCCAGCACTTCGCGGACTGGGCCGGCGTGCGCATTCCGTTCTCCGTCGCGGCCCTGTGCCGACCGGGGGTGCTGGTACTGGAAGAACTGCCGGGACGCTCGATGAACGAGGTCGAAGAGGCGCCCGCCGAGATCCGCCAACGACTGGCCGAAGCCCTCTGCGACTGGCTCGCCGAGCAGGCATTCGGCCTTGGGCAGCTGCATGCCGACCCGCACCCGGGCAATCTGGCCTGGACCGAAACGGGGGAACTGGTGGTCTACGATTTCGGCAGCGTCGTCCCGCTGCCGGTGCGCTTGCTGCGCGCTTATGTACAGATCTTCGATGCCTTGCGCGGCCCCTCCAGCGAGGCATTGGAGGCAGGCTTCCAGGCACTCGACGGGCGCCAGCCCGGCAGCGCGCCACCGCATGGCTTGTATCGCCGCATCCATCTGTTGTTGCATCCGTTGCTGCAACCCGGCGCGCAATGGGATTTTCGCGGCGCGTCCCTGCATCAGCAACTGGTCGAGCTCTCGCCGTTGCTGATGTCCGCGCTCGGCAGTCTGCAGCCCGCGTCCGGTACGCTGCTGGTCAACCGCACGCTGGAAGGGCATTACTGGAACCTCTACCGACTCGGCGCCTGCCTGCCGGTCGCCGACCTGCTGGCGAACCATATCGCGCAATGGCGCGCAGGCGTGCAGCCGGACAAGCCGGGCTAAGCGCGTAACCGCATTTGAGACCGACCGATTCAACGGGCCGGTCGCGGCCAACGGCAAATCACGATGCAGAGGGATCCGTTTCCCGATGGTTGTAGCGTGCTGGTGATCGGTTGCGGCGTTGATGCCTAGCCCGCAAGACCAGCGCACCCACTTTCTAGCGTCGTCGTTCAGCTTTCAACGCCGCCGCACCCTGCTTGGCAGCGCTACACGGGCAGGTTACGGGGCGCGGTAGATGGCGCACAGCTTGTTGCCGTCAGGGTCGCGGACATAGGCCAGATGCATTGCGCCGAGGCTGCTTTCACGCAGCCCTGGCGGCTCCTCGCAGGTGGTGCCGCCATGCGCGACTGCTACGTCATGAAACGCCTGGACTTGCTCGGGCGAGCTGCATTTGAAGCCAATCGTACCGCCATTGGCTACGGTCGCTTCTTCACCGTTGATGGGCTCGGTGACACCGAAGAGGCTCCCGTCGTGGCGGTAGAAAAGGCGGGTGTACCCGGCTGGGGCCGTGTTGCGGATTGGCTCGCCTGCGCCGAGCACGCCGAGTACGGCGTCGTAGAACGCGACGAAAAACGAATACATCTGCCCGGCAGGAGAGGCGTTGCCCTGGCGCTTCTCCAGTGTTGAGCAAGGCATGAATATGCACTGTTACCGGAGCTCAAATTGCCAAACTTGCGCGCTAAAAAACCAGTGCGCGCCGAGAAAAAATCGTCGAGTAAGGCGCTGGGAGCATGAAGCTGTGTTGGAGAAAATGCAGCGCCGGTTGAACCAAGCGCCAGAGATGATGCGGGTTCGTAAACGGACTGTTGAGCATCCCTTCGGAACGCTCAAACAATGGATGGGCTCGACGCATTTCTTGACCCGTAGGCTCGCCGGAGTCAGCGCGGAGATGAGCCTGAATGTGCTCGCCTACAACATGAAGCGGGTTATGAAAATCATCGGCACCGAAGGCTTGCTGACGGCGATGGCGGCGTAAAAAGCCCCCGTATTTCGTGGCTCCAGGAGGCGCTAAAGCGCTTTATAACGCTCTGGAACGTTACTGGTGCTGATCATGGCAAACGCTTAGGCAATCGCTTCGTCCAACAGCGCTGGGTTGCGTCACCCAAGCTACGAATGTGTTTTTACACGCTCTGGGCCATTAGCAGCTGTCATGATAGGTAGGACACGCTCCAAGCAGCCTAAGCGGTAACGCTTTCATGCGACATGTCACTGCCTGGGTTCAGGCGATTCCGTATCATTTAGCCTCTCCTAGCGCGCATTCGTCTGATATTTAACGGGTAATAGAGATCAAGGAGTGGTTAATGGATGGGATGAACAGGTTTGGTGGCGCCAGTGCAATGCTGGCTGCCACCCTAATGTTGAGCGGTTGCAGTTCGTTTATGCAGGGCGATCAGTACGTGTTTCCGCTGGCCGATGAGCCCTCTGCGACCTTACGCACACAATATAAAGCAGGCACTGACCTGCATCTTATGAACCTTGATGACAAAGGTTGTTACGCAGGCTATACCCCATTGCCCTACGTCAACGGAGTTATCGAGTCGCCTGTAGCAGTAGAGAAGGACTTGGTGGTTACCTATCGCCGCGAATCCGTCGGGAAGGTATGCCAGATAACCTTTTCGTTCATGCCGGAAAAAAGCGCAACCTACATTGTGACAGCAGGCTCCTGGAGCGAAACTAAGAACGGCATTGTCCCTTGGCTCACCGCTGAGCAGCAGTTCTGCGGCGTCGCTATGGTTAAAGAAATCGGTGGGACCGAGACTATCGAGCCCGTTCAAAAGCTGCGCATTGATGCCGGCATTACCTGCCATAAGTTTGTTAAGTAAGGGCGGAGAGCCATCACTTCAAACACTTGAGAATTCAGGTTGCGTAGGACGCCTCATGGTCTGCCGTTAATTGAAGTTAGCCGCCCGGTTATGCCCGCTTCTGGGCCAAAAGCAGACGTCATCCACTACAAGCTCGCGATTGCTCTATCCCCCACCTGCGAACTAACCAATATCTGTATATCCATACAGATAAATCTTGCCTGATGCGTCGCTGCTGCGCATGCTAGCCGGCATTGCAAACGACCCAGTGACAACCTGATGCAGCTGTTTCTCTGCGAAAAACCTTCCCAGGCCAAGGACATTGCCCACGTGCTCGGCGCTACGCGGCGTGGCGATGGATGTTGGGTGGGCGTGGGTGTCACCGTGACCTGGTGCATCGGCCATCTGCTGGAAACCGCTCCACCGGACAGCTACGACGCGCGCTACAAACGCTGGGTGGTGGGCGACCTGCCGATCGTTCCCGAGCGCTGGAAGATGCTGGTCAAGCCCAAGACCGCAAGCCAGTACAAGGCGGTCAAGCGCCTGCTGGGCGAGGCGCAGGAGTTGGTGATCGCCACCGACGCCGACCGCGAGGGCGAGATGATTGCCCGCGAGCTGGTCGAGCACTGTCGCTATCGTGGGCCGATCCAGCGGCTGTGGCTGTCGGCGCTGGACGATGCGTCCATCCGCAAGGCACTCGGCGCGCTGCGCGCGGGTGCGGAGACCTTCAACCTCTATCAGTCGGCGCTTGGGCGATCGCGTGCCGACTGGCTAATCGGCATGAACATGAGCCGATTGTTCACGCTGCTCGGGCGCCAGTCCGGCTATCAAGGTGTGCTGCCGGTGGGCCGGGTGCAGACGCCGACGCTGCGCCTGGTGGTCGACCGTGACCGCAGCATTGCCGACTTCGTGCCGCGGCCGTTCTGGGCCATCGAGGTGCAGCTGTTGGGTGACGACCCGGTGCCCTTTGCCGCGCAGTGGCGCGCACTGGATGGAAATTGTGACGATCAAGGGCGTTGCCTCGACCAGGCGCTGGCGCAGGAAGCCGCCCAGGACATGCGTGCAGCTGGCAGCGCCCAACTGCAGAAGCTCAAGACCGAGCGCATGCGTGAAGCCGCGCCGCTACCGTTCGATCTCGGCACCCTGCAGGAACTCTGCTCGAAGAAGCTCGGGCTGGGCGCTCAGGAAACGCTCGATATCGCCCAGTCGCTATACGAAACCTACAAGCTCATCACCTATCCCCGCAGCGATTGCGGCTACCTGCCGTTGAGTCAGCACAGCGAAGCGCCGGGCATTCTTGCTGCGCTGGCGCAGGCGGATCCGTCGCTCGACGAGCTCACACCGCATCTCGAACCCCAGTGCAAGTCGCGTGCCTGGAACGATGCCAAGGTCAGCGCTCACCACGGCATCATCCCCACGGCGGCGGCTCGCGCCTTCGAGCGGCTGACGGGTAAGCCGCGGGCGGTCTATACGCTGATCCGCGCCCGTTATCTGGCGCAGTTCCTGCCGGCGCATGAATACGAGCGCACCCAGGCCGATTTCGATTGCGCCGGCCAGGCGCTGCGGGCAGTCGGCAAACAGATCGTCGAGCCAGGTTGGAAGCGCGCCTTGCCCGAGGCACTGGCGGCGAGTCGAGGCCGTGAAGCGCCAGCGCCGCAGACGCTGCCGGCGCTGCGTGAAGGGCAGACATGCCCGATCCATGACCTGATCTTCAAGGATCTCTGGACGCAGCCGCCCAAGCCCTTTACCGAAGGCGACCTGATCAAGGCGATGAAGAATGTGGCCAAGCTGGTGGATGATCCCAAGCTGAAACAGAAGCTCAAGGACACCACCGGCATCGGCACCGAGGCGACGCGTGCGGGGATCATTCAGGGCCTGCTCGATCGCGGCTACCTGACCAAGCAGGGCAAGGCATTGGCGGCGACGCCGGCGGCGTTCAGCCTGATCGATGCGGTGCCTCGCGCCATTGCCGACCCCGGCACCACGGCGATCTGGGAACAGGCACTGGACATGGTGCAAAGCGGCGAAATGAGCCTGGATGAATTCGTCAGCAAACAATCGGCGTGGATGAGCAAGCAGGTCGAACGCTGCAAGGGCGTGCGCATGACGATCAGCGGGCCCGCTGCCCTGGCCGGTCGCGGCGCACCCTGGAAAAAGCGCAAGGGGGCGGGCCGCAAAGCGGCAGCCCCCAAGGGGCGCCGCGCGGCGAAGCCATCCAGCCCAGCGTAACGGTGGTTGTTTGGTCCTGGATGCGCGCGTCCTGCTTTAGAATGAGCGCCTTTTTTCAGACGATGTGCCCCATGCAACCTGAAGCCCTCACCACGCTCCAACAGCACCTCAGCCAAGCCCTGACTCAGCTACCGGACGAAACCCGCCGGCTTTTCCATGGGCGTGGGCGTTGCTGGGCCGGGCTCGAGCACGTCACGGTGGACTGGCTGCAAGGTGTGGTGTTGGTTTCGCTGTTTCGTGAGCCGGCCGCAGACGAGCTCGAGGCGCTAATCGGGATGTTGTCCGCGCTAACTGACTCGCAACCCTGGCAATTAAGTGGGGCGCATACCTTGTTATTGCAGCACCGCTACCAGCCCGACAGCCATATGCAGCAGCTGCTCGGCGAACCGAACGAAGAATGGCTGATTACCGAGAATGGACTGCGTTACAAGCTCGACCTGGGCATCAAGCAGAACAACGGGCTGTTCCTCGACATGCGTTACGGCCGGCGCTGGGTCCAGCAGCAGGCGCAGGGCAAGCGCGTGCTCAATTTGTTCGCCTACACCTGCGGGTTTTCCGTGGCGGCCATCGCCGGTGGCGCCGAGCATGTGGTCAACCTGGATATGGCGCGGGCCGCACTGAGCCGCGGACGCGACAACCATCGACTCAATGGACATGATCTGAGCAAGGTCAGCTTTCTCGGCCACGAACTGTTCAAGTCCTGGGGTAAGGTCAAGAAAAGCGGCCCGTACGACCTGGTGATCATCGATCCGCCGTCGTTCCAGAAAGGCAGCTTTGCGCTGAGCCGTGATTACCAGAAGATTCTTCGGCGCCTGCCTGAACTGTTGACGCCAACTGGCTCGGTCTTGGCTTGCATCAACGACCCGGATACCGGGCCGGATTTCCTTATCGACGGCGTTGCCGCCGAGGCGCCCGATTTGGTGTTTCAGGAGCGTCTGGAGAACCCGCCGGAATTTCCCGATATCAGCCCTGACAGCGGATTGAAAGCGCTGGTCTTCGGTTTCCCCACGCCTTCGGCCAGGCAGGAATAAACCCGTTTCCGCCGGGCTGCGACGATGAAAGTTATACGCGGTCGAAGTAGCCGGCAGCCAGTCTTCGCTGGAGGGCTAACTGGTCGATTGGTTAAAGTTGCAAACGGCTCTATCCATGAACGGGCGACTGGCTTATGGATAGGTTCGATCAGCTGTAGGAGGCAACGTCATTCCTGATTCAGGGCAGCACATACAGGCAGTCTTCGATGCCGCTTGCGACTGCGCGATGCTTACCACCGATCCGCAAGGGGTGATTACCGCCTGGAGCGCTGGTGCTGAGCGCATCTTCGGCTGGACCGCGCAGCAGATGTGCGGGAAGGCATTCGACCGTCTGTTCAGCAGCGAAGAGCATTCTGCGGAGCTGCTGCGTGAGCACATGCGCCACGCGCTGGCGGAGGGTAAGACCAGCCACGAGCGTTGGTATATCCGTGCGGACGGCTCGCGCTTGCGCGGGGCGGGCACGCTCACCCCTTTGTTCTGCGACGGTCGTCACCTGGGTTTTCTAAAGATCCTGCGCGATTGCACGACAGAGGATGCGGTTGCTCAACGCCTGGCTGACAGCGATCAGCGCTACCGTACCCTGTTCGACGCGATCGATGCGGGATTCTGCGTTATCGAGATGAAATTCGATGCCGAAGGCCGCCCGATCGACTATCGCTTTCTTGAGACCAATCCGGCATTCGAGCGTCAGACCGGGCTGGCCGATGCGGTCGGCAAGTGGATGACCGATCTGGCGCCTGCCCATGAGCAGCACTGGTTTGACATCTATGGCGAGGTCGCTCTGAGCCGCCGCCCGGTGCGTTTCGAGAACAATGCCGATGCCTTGCAGCGCTGGTACGAAGTCCAGGCGATGCCGGTTGGTGAACCCTCCGAATACCGTGTCGCGGTTCTGTTCAACGATGTCTCGGCGCGTCGCTCCGCTGAACTGGCGCTGCAGGCGCTGACGGAATCCCTGCGCGAGGAAGTCGCCACCCGGACCAAGGACCGCAATCAGCTCTGGGAATTGTCCAGCGACGTGATGATCCGCTGCCGTTTCGACGGGGTCATCATTGCCGTTAACCCGGCCTGGCAGCAGCTGTTGGGTTGGAGCGAAGCGCAGTTGCTCGGCGCCAGCACCCTTGATTTCCTCCATCCGGACGACGTCCCCAGCACGCTGGAGACGATGCGGCGCTCCTCGCAAGGGGAGTCCTTCGTGCATTTCGAAAACCGTTATCGGCGCAACGACGGCAGTTATCGCTGGATCAGCTGGTCGTCGCGACCGGCTGATGCCGTCATCAACGCAGTGGGGCGCGACATCACCGCGCTAAAGGAACAGGCGCAGGCACTCGAGTTGGCCGAAGCGCAACTGCGCCAAAGTCAGAAGATGGAAGCGGTCGGCCAGTTGACCGGCGGCCTTGCCCACGATTTCAACAATCTGCTGACCGGGATCGGCGGCAGTCTGGAACTGCTCGAAAAACGCATCGAGCAGAGACGCTTCGATTCGCTCGCGCATTACGTAGCGGTGGCGCAGACGGCAACTCGCCGAGCCGCCGCGTTGACGCATCGGTTGCTGGCATTCTCTCGCCGCCAGACGCTCGACCCAATGGCGACCGATGTCGGGGAGCTGGTCAGGGATCTGCGAGAACTCCTCAGCCGCACGGTCGGGCCGTCAATCAAATTGGAGACGCAGATGGCCAGTGGGCTCTGGACGACACTGGTGGACCGCAATCAGTTGGAAAATGCACTTCTCAATCTCGGCATCAACGCGCGGGATGCGATGCCTGACGGCGGCACGCTGAGCATCGAGACCTGCAACGAACTACTGGATGACCGATCAGCGTTGGAGCTCGATGTGCCTGGCGGTCAATACGTGCGGGTATGCGTAACGGACACGGGTGTCGGCATGACCGAGGAGGTCGTGTCGCAGGCGTTCGATCCGTTTTACACCACTAAGCCGCTGGGGATGGGCACGGGCCTGGGACTGTCGATGGTCTACGGCTTTACCCGACAGTCGGGCGGCCAGGTGAAAATACACTCCGAGCCGGATCGTGGCACTCGCATCTGTCTGTTTCTTCCGCACGTCGCGCTCAGTAGTGTTGCGGCCGATGGCGGTGTCGAACTGGAGGCGCCACGGCAGGCGAGCGCCGGCACTGGCGAGATCGTGCTAGTGGTGGATGATGAGCCCGCCGTGCGCATGTTGGTGGTGGAAATCCTGCAAGAGCTGGGATATCGGGTGCTGCAGGCCGCTGACGGCAAGGAAGGGTTGCGCATCCTTCAGAGTGGCGCGCCGATTGCGCTGCTGGTCACCGATGTCGGCCTGCCCGGAGGTATGAACGGTCGTCAGCTCGCCGACGCCGCGCGGCAGCGGGACCCTTTGCTGGATGTGCTGTTCATAACCGGTTATGCGGAAAGCGTCGTGATGAGCAACGGTCTGCTGGAACCAGGTATGCGCATCGTGACCAAACCGTTCTCGATTGATGCGCTGGCAGCACGTATCGCGGAGCTGCGCGGTGACCGCTAAGGTGTTTCGTCGCCGCCGAAAACCACGACCGGCGTCGTTCTGTTTTCGCCTGGTTTACTTGGCGGTGCGCAACGGTCGGCGCAAGGCCGGCCGTTGCGCGATTCGCACAGAATTTACTGTTGGGTGACGACCGCCATGTTGTTGAACCCGGCTTGGCTGATCAGCGCATTGTTGCCCATGCCGCTTTGAGCGACCAACGCCTCGTTACCCGCACCGTTCTGCGTGACCGTAGCCAGATGGCTTTCGCCGTACTGGGAAATGGTCGTTTGGTGATTGCTGCCGAACTGGTTGACATCGGCCAGATTGAAGTCGCCGTCCTGGAGGATATCGACGTCATTGGCAGCGATGCTGCTGGAGCCGGTGATGCGGTTGCCTTCACCGTCCTGTACCGCGGTGAGACTGTTGAGAATGCCCGACTGAGTGAAGGTTAACTCGTTGCCCTTGCCATACTGGTCGACCGTGGCGTCGTTGTAATTACCGCTCTGGTCAACCGAGGCCACCTGATTACGACCGTCCTGGCCAATCACCGTCACGTTGCCGAAGCCCTGTTGCTCTGCGGTGGCGGTATTTCCGTTGCCGCGCTGGGCGACGTCGACGTTGTTTTCGTTGCCCGACTGGTAGACGAAAGCGTTCTGGTAGCTGCCGCGCTGGTCCACATTCAGGTTGTTGCTGTCGCCGCCGGAATAGGTGTAAGCCTCATGCTGGGAGCCCGTCTGGCGCACGTAGCCCTCGTTGAGATTGCCGACCTGCTCGACTTCAGCGACCGAGCCGGTGCTCCAGTTCTGGATAATCGTGGCGGCATTCTCGTCGCCTTTCTGATCGATCATGGCGCGATCATTGGCGCTGAACGACTGGTTGATGCTCGCGTCGTTAAGGTTGCCGTCCTGGTACAACGCAGACTCGCTGCCATGGGTCACGGCCTGGTAGGTGGAGGCAAGGTTCTGGCTGCCCTGTTGTTTGGTAAAGGACTCAGTGTCGTGAGTGCCGGACTGCTGCGCGTTGGCGCTGTTGGCGTAGCCATGCTGGCGTTGCTCGATGCTGCTGTTCCAGGTGCCGGTCTGGTTGGCGCTGGCATCGTTGGCGTTGCCGTTCTGCCATTGCACCACGCTGCTGTGCACGGCGAGCGTCTGGTTGATATCTGCCTGATGAAAGTTGGCGATTTGCGTTTGCAGGGTCGACGACGCGAGCGAGCTGTTCTGCTCGGTCATCGCGTCGTTACCTAAGCCGCTCTGCAGTTGTGTGGCCATGTTCGAGCTGCCACCGCTCTGCTCTACCTGGGCGAGGTTGTCGATGCCGTTCTGGCGTTGTTCAGAAGTATTTTCGACGGCGTAGGCCTGGGTGGCGGCGACCGCGAGAAGGGCAGCTACAAGGGGGTTGATCTTGAACATTATTGTCTCTCCATGAATGTTTTCAGCGGTACTTCCTGGTGGTGCTCTGTTTCAGTGGTATTGGCGTACCACTACGTTCAGACCCTGGCCATGCTGCGTGACGCGACTTCTATGCCCGGTGCCGGTCTGCTCGATCAGCGCGTTGTTGTCCGCGCCGTACTGTTCAATGCGTGCCTGGTTGTCGGCACCGACCTGAACAATCAATCCCTGGTTGTCGCTGCCGTGCTGCACGATGAATGCTTCGTGCGCGTAGCCGCTCTGGAGGATGAAAGCTTCCAGTGCGCTACCGATTTGCGTGATATCCCCGGTCAGGCTGCCCCCGGCCTGAGCGACGAGGGCGAGGTTGTCAGTTGCCACGCCGGTATCTGACTGGGTCAGTGCGATTGCGTGAGCCTGACGGGAGGCGAATTCGCTGGGTGCCAGATCACCTGAGGAGGTCAGTCCGGCGGCCTGAATGGCGGGGCTGACAAGCGCCGCAAGGAACAGCGCCAACAGCGTATTGCGAGCAATCCTTTGCGCGAAGTCCATGAGTCATCCTTGGTTGAATGGCGATAGGCCATCCTGTCCTAA